>JBEVNH010000151.1:0-30139 GCA_040508175.1 Pseudoxanthomonas sp. | reverse complement strand
AGGCAGACGCATCGCTGCGCACCAGCGCCGGCGCCGCGCTGTGGTGCCGGCAATCCCATGGCATGGAACCGGCGGTCGGTTCCGGCGCTGGAACACACAGGGCCTGCTTCCGCAGAAGCCGGCCCTGGTCGCGACAAGCCTGGTGAAGCTCAGGCGGCCTTGCTCACCGCACCGCTGCTGGTGAACTGCTCTTCTTCGGTCGAGCCGGTCAGCGCGGTGGTCGAGGACTGGCCTTGCTGGATCGCCTGCGTCACCTGGTCGAAGTAGCCGGTGCCGACCTCGCGCTGGTGCTTGACCGCGGTGAAGCCCTTGGACGCTGCCGCGAATTCGGCTTCCTGCAGTTCCACGAAGGCGCTCATCTGCTGACGGGCATAGCCGTGGGCCAGGTTGAACATCGCGTAGTTCAGGCTGTGGAAGCCGGCCAGGGTGATGAACTGGAACTTGTAGCCGTAGGAGGCGATTTCCTTCTGGAACGTGGCGATGGTGGCGTCATCCAGATGCTTCTTCCAGTTGAAGCTCGGCGAGCAGTTGTAGGCCAGCAGCTTGCCCGGGAACTTGGCGTGGATCGCTTCGGCGAAGGCCTTGGCGAACGCCAGGTCCGGCTTGCCGGTCTCGCACCAGATCAGGTCGGCGTACGGCGCGTAGGCCAGGCCGCGGCTGATGGCCTGGTCCAGGCCCTTGTTCGTCTTGTAGAAGCCTTCGACGGTGCGCTCGCCGGTGGTGAACGGCGCATCGACCGGGTCGACATCGCTGGTCAGCAGGTCGGCCGCTTCGGCATCGGTGCGGGCGATCAGGATCGTCGGCACGCCCATCACGTCCGACGCCAGGCGCGCGGCGTTCAACTTCTCCACGGCCTCGCGGCTGGGCACCAGCACCTTGCCGCCCATGTGGCCGCACTTCTTGACCGAGGCCAGCTGGTCTTCGAAGTGCACGCCGGCCGCGCCGGCTTCGATCATCGCCTTCATCAGCTCGAACGCGTTCAACACGCCACCGAAGCCGGCTTCGGCATCGGCCACGATCGGCTGCAGGAAGTCGATGCTGTCATCGCCTTCAGCGTGGTACAGCTGGTCGGCGCGCAGCAGGGTGTTGTTGATGCGCTTGACCACCGCCGGCACCGAGTCGGCCGGGTACAGCGACTGGTCCGGATACATCTGGCCCGCCAGGTTGGCATCGGCCGCCACCTGCCAGCCGGACAGGTAGATCGCCTTCAGGCCGGCCTTGACCTGCTGCATGGCCTGGTTGCCGGTTAACGCGCCCAGCGCATTGATGAAGTCCTCGGCCTGTAGGTAGCCCCACAGCTTGTCGGCGCCGAGCTTGGCCACCGAATGTTCCACCGGCACGGTGCCACGCAGGCGCACCACATCGGCAGCGGTGTAGTTGCGGGTGATGCCCGTCCAGCGCGGATTGGTGTCCCAGTCCTTCTGGATCTCTTCGGCCGTTGGCAGCTTGGTGCGCATCGCGATTCTCCGTGGTGTCGGTGGGGTCTTGCGTGGGGCAAAGCGGGCCCGCGGCGCCTGCAGCGCAGGCACATGACGGGGATTGCGAAGGGCGGCGACGCCGCCGCGCCGCCAGGCTCAGCCGGTCAACGCCTCAGTCGATCAGGGCGTAGGCCGGCAGGGTGAGGAACTCGGCCAGGGTGTCGCTGCGGCTCAGGCGATCAAGCAAGGCAATGGCGGCATCGACCTGTGTACCGCCCGGCAACTTGCCGCGCTCGCCCAGGGTGGAAGGCAGCTTCTTCAGAGCCGCATCCAGCAGGCGCAGATCAATCGCAGTGCCGTCGTCCAGGTGCAGGCCGGGCGTATGCAGCCACTGCCAAAGCTGGGTGCGCGAGATCTCGGCAGTGGCGGCGTCTTCCATCAACCAGTGGATCGGCACGCAGCCATTGCCGTCGAGCCAGGCCGCCAGATAGCGCACGCAGACTTCGACGTTGCCCTCGAAGCCGGCGCGGGTGATGGTGCCGGCCGGCGGGCGGATCAGCTCGTCGCGGCCGACGTGGACATCGGCGCGCAGCACCTGGTGCTGATTGGGTTGCGGCATGTGCGTGTCGAACAGCGCCTGGGCGACCGGAATCAGCGCCGGGTGCGCCACCCAGGTGCCATCGTGCCCGGCGGTGACCTCGCGCAGCTTGTCGGCGCGCACGCGGGCCATCGCCTGTTCGTTGGCGGCTTCGTCATGGTTGATCGGGATCTGCGCCGCCATGCCGCCCATCGCATGCGCACCGCGCTGGTGGCAGGTCTGGATCAGCAGTTCCGAATAGGCCTTCAGGAACGGCTGGGTCATCGTCACCTGGCCGCGCTCGGGCAGCACCTTGTCGGCGTGGGCGCGGAAGGTCTTGATGTAGGAAAAGATGTAGTCCCAGCGCCCGCAGTTGAGGCCGACGATGCGGCCACGCAGCGCATGCAGGATCTCGTGCATCTCGAACACCGCCGGCAGCGTCTCGATCAGCACGGTGACCTTCATCTGCCCCTGCGGCAGGCCCAGGCTGGCTTCGATATGCGACAGCGCGGTGTCCCACAGCGCCGCTTCTTCCATCGACTGCAGCTTGGGCAGGTAGAAGTACGGGCCGCGGTCCTTGGCCATCAGCGCGCGGGCGTTGTGGAAGGCGAACAGCGCCGTATCGAACAGCGCACCGGAGATCGGCGCACCGTCGATCAGCACATGCTTCTCGTCCAGGTGCCAGCCGCGCGGGCGCACGATCAGCACCGCCTGCTCGTCGTAGGGCTTGAGCGCGTAGTGCTTGCCCGGCTTGTCGCCGCTGGCAGGCGTGTCGAACTGCAGCGTCCCGGCAACGGCCTCGATCAGCGCGCGCTGGCCGGTCAGCAGGTTGGTCCAGGTCGGCGAGGTGGAATCCTCGAAGTCAGCCATGAACACCTTGGCGCCGGAGTTCAGCGCGTTGATGACCATCTTCGGATCGGTCGGCCCGGTGATCTCCACGCGGCGGTCGGCCAGCGCGGCCGGGATCGGCGCCACGCGCCAGTCGCCTTCGCGGATGTCGCGGGTCTCGACACGGAAGTCCGGCAGGCCACCGCCATCGAAGAACGCCTGGCGCTGCACCCGGGCCGCCAGGCGCGCCTGGCGCTGTGGCTCGATGGCCCGGTGCAGCGTGGTCAGCAGGGCCAGCGCCGAAGGCGGCAGCAGTGTGTCCTGGCCGACCACGGTGGCGGTCAGGGCGATCCCTGGCGTGGGGCGGCCGGGCAGTGTTCCACGGGCGGGAACGGCAAAAGCGGGGGCAGACATGAGGGGGTGACCTCCTGCAATGGCAGGCCTGCACAGTGCGCGCCGGGCAACTTATTTGACAAAGCAGTTTTATCAATGAGATGTATAAGCCAGCCTCATACATAGCCTCACATCGTTATGACGGACAGCGCAACCCCGCGATTTCCCTACAAATCCGACCGACTCAAGCCATTACGGGCGTTCTGCCAGACGGTGCGGCTGGGCTCGGTTTCACGCGCGGCCGAAGCGCTGTACGTCAGCCAGCCGGCGATCAGCCTGCAGCTGCAGGCGCTGGAGCGGGAACTGGGCACGCCGCTGTTCGAGCGCAGCGGCCGCCGCCTGCTGCCGACGCGCGAGGGCGAAGTGCTCTACGAACTGGCTCAGCCGCTGGTCGAAGGCTTGGACGGGCTGCCGGCCGCCTTCCGCGAGAAGGTCAGCGGGCTGGATGCGGGCGAACTCAATGTCGCCGCCAACAGCTCCACCATCCTGTATCTGCTGCCGCCCATCGTCGACGCTTTCCGCCGGCACCATCAGGACGTGCGCCTGACATTGCACCCGGCGATCAGCGCCGACGGCACCGACCTGCTGCGCGCGGACACCGTGGACCTGGCCGTCGGTTCCATGCTGGATGTGCCCGGCGATCTCAGCTACGAACCGGTCTATCAGTTCGAGCCGATGCTGATCACGCCGCACGATCACCCACTGGCCAGCAAGAAGAAGCTGACGCTGCAGGACATCTCGCCGCACGGCCTGATCCTGCCGCCGCGCCGGCAGGTGACGTACCGGCTGGTGGATCTGGTGTTCCAGCAGGCGCGCGTGCCGTACACGGTGGTGCTGGAAGTCGGCGGCTGGGAGGTCATCAAGCAGTACGTGGCGATGGGCATGGGCGTGTCCATCGTCAGCTCGATCTGCCTGACCGAGGCCGACCAGGACAGGCTGGCCGCGCGCTCAATGGCCGAGTACTTCCCCTCGCGCAGCTACGGCGTGGTGGTGCGGCGGGGCAAGTTCCTGTCACCGCAGGCGCGGGCCTTCATCGGCCTGATCCGACCGGACCTGTTCCATCCACGCGATCACGATGAAAGCGGGGATTCGGAGCGGTAGGCCGGCTTAGCGCCGCGACGGCCGTCCGCCCGGACGCCGGCCCGTCTTGCCCTGCTGTTCGGCCACGCGTTTGGCCAGCTTGGCTGCGGCGGCCGCCACTTCTTCCTGCAGCTTGAGGTAGTTGGCCAGCCGACCCGGGTCCAGTTCGTCGGCATCGATGGCCGCCTGCACCGCGCACCCCGGGTCGCCTAGATGTGAGCAGTTGCGGAACTTGCAGTGGGTCGCCAATGCCTCGATGTCGGCAAAGGCCCCCTCGGATAGATCTTCCTCACCGGTGGGCTTGAGTTCGCGCATGCCGGGCGTGTCGATCAGGCACGCCCCGGACGGCAGCGGGATCAATGCGCGATGGGTGGTGGTGTGGCGGCCGCGCGAATCGGTCTCGCGCACCGCACCGGTCTTCATGCGCTCGCTACCGAGCAAGGTATTGGTCAGGGTGGATTTGCCGGCTCCGGAGGAACCCACCAAGACCGCAGTGCGGCCTGGCCCGATCCAGTCGTGCAGTTGCGCCACGCTGGCCGCATCCTTGGCATTGACCGTGCGTAGCGGGATCTGCTGCGCCGCCAGGTCTGCCAGCACCTCGACGGCATCGTCGGCATATTCGGTCTTGTCGGCCTTAGTGAGTACGACGACAGGCTGCGCACCGCCGCCACCGACCAGCATCAGGTAGCGCTCGATCCGGCGCGGATTGAAGTCCGCATCCAGCCCGCACACGATAAACACCACGTCGACGTTGGCCGCAATCACCTGCTGGTGGTAGTGCTCACCGGCCGCCGCGCGCTTGATGGCCGTATGCCGCGGCAACAGCGCAACGATGCGCTTGTCCTCTTCCACCAGCACCCAGTCGCCCACTGCCGGGCGCTCATGCGCGGGGAAGCGCGGGCGCTGCCACTCCGGCAGCGACTCCGGGCGCAACGCTTCGTCCGTCCCGCGCGACACAACATAGCCGGAGCGGTGCTGTTCACTGACCCGTGCCGGTGACGCCTGCGGATGGGCCGCGCACAGTGCCTGCCAGGCGGCATCTTCAGGCGCGCCGGCCCAAGGCCAGCCAATCACCCGAAGGGCGGTGTAGTCAGGGGAAACATCGGTCATGCCGGCGATTCTACGGGCACCGGCCTGAGCGACGTGTTCCCCCACAAACCACGACGCATTGCTTCGAGCACACCTGCCAGTGAGCAGGCCTGGATGCCCGCACGCGCGGACTGGCATGGACGGCGAGATCGCAGGGGGTGGCGCAGCGGACAAGGGCTGATGGCGACCGAAGCCGTGACGGATGCATCAGCGCGCCAATGGTTTCCGTTGCAACGCCCGCAGGGCAAGGGATCAGGCGTATGCTGGGGCCGTTTTCTGCCACTTTCATGCGTGCCATGTCCTCCGTGCCCAGCAAGCCCCTCGCCACCCGCGAGCGTCTGTCAGAAGTCCGTTACGAAATCCGTGGCGAGCTGGCGCGCCGAGCGCGGGAACTGGAAGCCCAGGGCCGCAAGCTGATCAAGCTCAACATCGGCAACCCCGGCGCTTTCGGCTTCCGTGCGCCGGATCACTTGCAGCACGCCATCGCCGACGACATGGATCGCACCGATCCGTACACGCATCAGCAGGGCCTGCCCGCTGCGCGCGAGGCGGTCGCCGCCCATTACGCGCGTCGCAACATGCCGTACGCGCATCCGGACCGGGTGTTCATCGGCAACGGCGTATCCGAGCTGATCGACCTGTCCCTGCGTGCGCTGCTCAACCCGGGCGACGAAGTACTGGTGCCCTCGCCCGACTACCCGCTGTGGTCGGCAGCCACCATCCTCAACGACGGTCGCCCGGTCTACTACCAATGCGATGCGGCCAACGGTTTCCAGCCCGATCCATCGGAGATCGAGACGCTGGTCTCCAGCCGTACCCGCGCCATCGTGCTGATCAACCCGAACAACCCCACCGGCGCGACCTACTCGCGCGAGTTGCTGCAGCGGATCGTGGCCATCGCCGCCAAACACCGCCTGTTGTTATTGGTGGACGAGATCTACGATCACATCCTGTATGACGACGCCACGTTCGAACCACTGGCGCCACTAGCCGGCGATGTGCCTTGCATCACCTTCTCCGGGCTGTCCAAGGTGCACCGCGCCTGTGGCTGGCGCGTGGGCTGGGCACTGTTGTCGGGCGCCACCGAGCTGATCACCCCGCTGCACCAGGCCATGGATCTGCTGGGCGCGCTGCGCTTGTGCGCCAACGTGCCGGGCCAGTACGCGGTGGATGCGGCCCTCAACGGGCCGGACACCATCAGCGCGCTGTGCACGCCGGGCGGACGCCTGTATGAAACCCGCCGCGCGGTGATCGAGGCCTGCCAGGCCAGCGAGCACCTGCAGCTGGTCGCCCCGGCCGGCGCGCTGTATGCCTTCCCGGCCGTGGTCGGCGATGCCGCCAAGCAGTTCGACGACTATCGCTTTGCACTGGACCTGATGGAGACCGAAGGCGTGCTGGTGGTGCCGGGTTCGAGCTTCAACGTGCCCTACCGCCACCACTTCCGCGTGACCCTGCTGCCCGAGCCGGAGGTGATGCGCGATGTGTTCGCCCGCATCGACCGCGCCCTGGCGCGCCATGCCGAGGCGGTCACCAAGGTCGTGCCGATCAAGGCCAAGTCACGCAGCGCCGCAGCGTGACACAGACCGGGATGGCGGCCGGCGCAGCGCCTGCGCGTTATCTCGCGCTGGGCGACTCCTACACGATCGGCGAGGGTGTGCTGCGCGCCGACCGCTGGCCAGTGCAGCTGGCCCATGCGCTGCGCGCCCAGGGCGTGGCGCTGGAAGACCCACAGCTCATCGCCACCACCGGCTGGACCACCGACGAACTGGCCACGGGCATCGCCGAGGCCGCGCCGCAGGGTCCGTTTGCCCTAGTGAGCCTGCTGATCGGGGTCAATAACCAGTATCGCGGCCGTCCGCTCGAGGAATACCGCGTGCAGTTCGGCCAGCTGCTGCTGCAGGCGTTGGACTTCGCCGATGGCGATGCCGCACGCGTGCTGGTGCTGTCCATCCCCGACTGGGGGGTGACCCGATTTGCGGCCCAGCAGCAGCGCGACCCGGCCAGGATCGCCAGCGAGATCGATGCCTTCAATGCCGTCGCACAGGAGGCGTGTACCGCGCACGGCGTCGCGTTCGTGGACATCACCCCGGTCAGCCGCGAGCACGGCGCCGATGTGCGCATGCTGGTGGATGACGGCCTGCATCCATCTGCGGCGATGTACGCACACTGGACCGCGCGCGCACTGCCGATCGCGCATCGATCACTCAGCTGACAGCCACGCAAGCTGACGTGCGAGCGTCGCAAGACAGCCCGCACGTTCTATCATCTGCATTCGCATTGATCGCCAAGGACCGACGTTGAGCGACGCCATCCGCCCCATGCCACGCGAACAGGCGCTGTCCATCGCGCGCGCGTTCCTGCCCAAGCGGCCGTGGGGCAACCGTTACGACTACTACTACACGCAGACCAAGCTCCGCACCGACCCGCTGTATCCGGGCGTGCTGGCCACGCTGCGCGGCACCACCGCGCCGGTGCTGGACCTGGGCTGCGGGCTGGGCCTGCTGGCCCATGCGCTGCATGCCGACGGGCAGACGCTGGGTTACTACGGCGTGGACATCGATGCGGACAAGATCCACCGCGGCCAGCAAATCGCCGCGCGCAGCGCCATCGCCAACACGCGCTTCGAGGTGGTCGATCTGGGCGCACGCTGGCCCGCACATCAAGGCAGCGTCGCCATCCTGGACGTGCTGCAATACCTGTCGGCCGAGGTGCAGGCCGGCATGATCCAGCATGTGGCCAAGATGCTCACGCCCGGCGCCAAGCTGGTCATCCGCAGCGGCCTGGGCGATGACAGCCGCCGCGGCCGCACGACCAAGGTCACCGACCTGCTGGCGCATTTTGCCGGCTGGATGCAGGAAGTGCCCAAGACCTATCCCACGCGCGACAGCCTGGAAGCGATGCTGGCCGATGCCGGCCTGCGCGCGACCTTCGCGCCGCTGTACGGCAATACGCCGTTCAACAACTGGCTGATCGTGGCCGAGCGTATCAAGCAGCCAGCGTGAGCGCGCGCTGCCATGGGCCGTGGCGGATCGCCTGCCGCGGCCCATGGCCTTCAGCCCGGCGCCATCGTGGGCGCGCCGCTTCAGAACCGCCAGGACAGCGTGAGTTCCACATCGCGCGGATCGCCGTAGATCCACTGGGTCTCATAGGTGATGTTGGCGTAGTAGTTGCGATCGAACAGGTTGCGCACGTTGAGCTGTGCCGACAGCGCCTGGTTGATGTCATAGCGCGCCATCAGGCTGGCCAGCAGCACGCTGCCCTGCTCCAGGCGGATGGTGCTGCCATCCGGACCGACGCCTTGCGCGTAGAAGGACGATTGCCAGTTCACGCCACCGCCGATGCGCAACGGCCCGGACTGCCAGGTGGTGAACAGCGTGCCCTCGCGACGCGGACTGGTCGGGCTGACATCCACGCCTTCGGCATCGTTGGCGTCGAACTGCGCCCAGCCCAGGCTGATGCGCCACTGCTCGGACAGCTCGCCATCCAGCTGAAACTCCACGCCTTGGCTGATCGTGCCCTTGGCCGCGCGATACGCCTGATCGGTGGTGCCGGGCACGACCTGCCCCGGATCGACCACGGCGACGTTATCCTGCTCGATCCGGAACAGCGACAGCCCGGCATTGAGCGCGCCACCGAAATATTCGCCCTTGGCGCCGATCTCGTAATTGTTGCCTTCGCGCGGATCAAGGTAGCGACCATCGCGGTCACGGTTGCTCTGAGGGCTGAAGATGCTGGTGTAGCTGGCATACAGCGAATGCTGCTCGCCCACGTCGTGGATCAGCCCGGCGTAGGGCGTGGTGCGACCATGCTTGCCGTAGGAGCTGGCCGGCGTGAAGCGGTCGGTGTTCTTCCAGTCGCTGACGCGGGCACCGACGATGGCTTTCAGGTCGTCGGTCAGGGTGAAGCGGCCGGCGGCATAGGCGGCCACCTGGCGGATGTCGTTCTCGCTACCCTTCTCCAGCGGCGTCCACACCGGCTGCGGCATGGTGCCGGTCCAGTCGTACACGCTCTCGGCCACGAGAGGCTCCAACGTCGCGTTGGACCAACTGCGCACGTTGCGATCCATCCAGGTCGCGCCGGCGATGACCTCGTGCTCACGCCCCCAGAACGTCAACGGAAGACTGACGTAGGCATCCAGGTTGTCCTGCATCGTGTAGGCCGGGTACTGCCCGCCGAAATTACTGTCCAGGCCCAGCCCGGTGGTCTTGTCCGGGTAGCCGTAGTAGCCGTACAGCACCGACTTCCAATCGGTCTCGAAGCGCTGGTGCGAATACTCCACATGCAACTGCATGCCGCTGTCGAAGCGATGCGTCAGGCCGGCAAAGGCATTGGTCGTGTCGGCCACGCCGCGCGCCCAGCGCGGCGTGAACGAGGCCGAACGCGAGAACGTGGCGCGCGAGCCATCGCTGAACCACGCAGGCACGCCGCCCCAGGTGGTGCCACGGCCATCGTTGCGCTGCTTGCTCACGCCGATGTAGGCACTGGTGGCATCGCTGAAATCGGCGTCGACGATGCCGTAAAGCAGCCCGGATCGCTTGCTGTAGTAGTCGCGGAACGAATGCTTGTCCTCGTAGGTCGCCACCACGCGCCCACGCACGTTGCCGGCGGCGTTCAAGGGCGCCTGCAGATCGGCCGCGCCGCGGTAGCGGTCCCAGCTGCCGGCCGACAGGCTGACCGTGCCGGTGAGCACATCGCTGTTGGCGTGCTTGCGCACCAGATCCACCGACGCGGCCGGGCTGCCGGCGCCGGTGGTCAGGCCATTGGCGCCGCGCACGATCTCCACGCGGTCGTAGATGGCCAGGTTCTGCTGCACGTCGCCGGTGTATTCGGTGGGGATTCCGTCCACGCGGTAGTAATCAACCTCGAAGCCCCGCGCGCTGATGTAGGTGCGCTCGGTATCCCAGGTTGGCGAATTGAAGCCGGCGACCGTGTCGGTCACGTCCTGGAAGGACTGCAGGTTGCGGTCGGCGATCTGCTGGCGGCTGATCACCACCACCGATTGCGGGGTCTCGCGCAGCGACAGGTCCAGCTTGGCCGAGCTGCGGGCCACACCGGCGGTATAGGAATCGCTGCCTTCGGTGCTGGCATCGCGATGGCCCTCCACGCGCAGGCGATCCAGCTCGACCGGGTCGCTGCGATTGGACTGAGCGAACGCCGGCGCGGGCGCCATGCAGGCCAGGGCAAGCAGGGAATAACGCAGTGCAGGACGGGTCAACAGCGAGCGTGATGCGACGCGCACGCGCGGGCGTGCGTCGGCAGAACGGATGGACATCGAAAGCGCCTCATGAGCCGAAGGGTCGGGTGCCGTCGTCGACGGCCGGCTGGCGCATGGCGTGCTGCGAAGGCGCACGGGGGGTTGCTGGCTGGGCGCGCATGTTCCGCCCGCGTTAAAAACCTGTCAATACTGTCATGCGAAACGATCCGAGGCTGCGCCCGGTCGGCGGAGGTGGCGTTAGCCGATGGCCTGCGTGACGGCTGATCGCAGCGGCCTGTCCACCCGGCTTATATCGGTCAGTCCGGCAACCGCGCTGCCAGTCCGCGCGCGGCCAGCTGCTCCAGCACGCGCCGCAGGATCTCGACATTGTGGCCATGCCGCGCGCCTTCGTGCAGCAGCACGATGGCGCCGGGGCGCAGGTCGCGCTCGATCCGCGCCAGGACCTGGTCCGGTGTGCAGTTCACCCCGTCGAAGCCGCGCGCGCTCCAGGCCACGCGGGTCAGCTGGTGGCGCGCCAGCACGGGGGCGATGAAAGGATTGGTATGCCCGACCACCGAGCGGAACCAGCGCGGCGCGCGGCCGCCCAGTTCGGTCAAGGTGCGCTGGTTGGCGGCGACCTCACGCTCCAGCTGGCCCGGCCCCAGCCGCCAGAAAGCGGTCTGCGGATGGCTGTCGCTGTGATTGCCCAGCTCATGGCCGCGTCGCAGGATCTCCTGCACCAGCGCCGGCCGCGCGCGGGCGCGCTCGCCGACCACGAAGAAGGTCGCCTTGGCCTGATGTGCATCGAGCAGATCCAGCAAGGCCGGCGTGTCGTCGGAGGGGCCGTCATCGATGGTCAGCCACACCGCGTTGCCGGCGTGTTCCAAACGCCACAACGCCGGGCAGAACAGCTGCGAGCGCGGATTCAGCGTGGACCACACCACCGCCAGATGCGTCGCCAACAGGGCCAGCAACCCGACGGCCCAGCCGGCCTGCCACCACAGCAGCAGCACCGCCACTTGCGATGCGGCCAGCAGCCCCAACCTCAAGTGAGGTCGGCGTGGCACACGATTCAGCGTTGCGTCCGGCGGCATGCCGCGCATGATGCCACGCGCGTAGAATTTCCCTACTTAATGAGCTGGTGAGCCTGATGTCCCTCGACTCCGCCCTGCGTACCCGTATCGAATCCCTGCTGCAGTCCAACCGCGTCGTGCTGTTCATGAAAGGCCAGCCGACCATGCCGCAGTGCGGGTTCTCGGCCAAGGCCGTCGGCGCGCTGTCCACCTTGGGCGTGGACTTTGCGCACGTCAACGTGCTGGCCGACCAGGAGATCCGCGAGGGCATCAAGGCCTATGGCGACTGGCCGACCATCCCGCAGCTGTACATCGACGGCGAACTGGTCGGCGGCAGCGACATCATCGAGCAGATGACCAACTCCGGCGAGCTGGCCAGCCTGCTGGGCGTGCAGATGCCCGACCGCAGCCCGCCGCAGATCACCGTGACCCCGGCCGCGGCCGAGATGCTGGCCAACGCCACCGAAGAAGCCGGCCGCGGGTCGGCGCTGGTGCTGGCGGTCAGCGCGCAGTTCCAGCCGAACTTCCAGATCGGCGCGTTCGATGCCAATGCGATCGCGGCCGAGTCCAATGGCGTGCGCATCCAGTTCGACCTGGCCAGCGCACGCCGTGCCGAGGGTGCGGTGATCGACTGGGTGGATGACATCCGCGGCAAGGGTCTGGCGATCGATCTGCCGCTGGCACCCAAGCCGGTGCAGGCCTTGAGCGTGACGGATGCCGATGCGCACGTGCGCGCGGACAAGCTGCTGCTGGTGGATGTGCGCCCGGCCGACGAGCGCGCCAGCGCCGCGGTCAACGTGCCGTTCAAGACCTTCGACGGCAACGGCCGTGCTGAACTGGAAGCCCTGCCCAAGGACACCTCGCTGGCGTTCCTCTGCCACCACGGGGGTCGCAGCCAGCAGGCGGCTGAGGAATTCCTTGCGCTGGGCTTCACCAAGGTCTTCAACGTCACCGGCGGCATCGATGCCTGGTCCACCGACGTCGACCCGAACGTGGCGCGTTACTGATCCACGCGCGCCCAGCGCATCACGGAAAAGCCGGCCCATGTGGCCGGCTTTTTTTGTGGGGATCACCTGCTTGAAACCCTGGCTAGCACCGCAATTGCGAGCGAGCCCGTAGGGTGGATGACGCTCTTTCATCCACCATCACTGCGGCATGGGCAACGCGGGCAGCAGCGTCGCAGGCTCCGCGCCGAAGGCGACTTGGTGGACAAGCTTCGCGTTGTCCACCCTACGCCGTGGGGGTGGATGACGTTCTTGCATCCACCACCGCCGTGAAATGGACAACGCGGGCGTGGCGGCGCGCCAGCCTCGGCCGTCGCGGGCCTGCCTGCCTATGGCGGGGCTGCGCGCGATTGGACGCTCAGAAGCCGCCGCCGGCGTCGAGCCAGGCCTGTTCGTCCGGCGTGTTCTCGCGCCCCAGCGCGCGGTTGCGATGGGGGAAGCGGCCGAAGCGCGCGATGACCTGCTGGTGCGCGATGGCGTACTTCAGTACTTCGGCTTCGCCCATGGCGGTGAACAGTTCGACCGAACGCGCCTGCATGGCGGAGTCCTCGGCGTGCTCGAACGGCAGATAGAGGAAGGCGCGCAGCGCCGGCACGATCTGCGCGTCGTGACCGGCCGCCACGGCGCGGTGCGCATAGTGCAGTGCAAGACTGTCGGTGGCATAGCCGTGGGCGCTGTCGCGGAACGCATTGCGCGGCAGCTGGTCCAGCAGAATCATCAGCGCCAGCGCGCCTTCCGGCGTATCCAGCCAGGGCTCCAGCTCGCGCCTTGCGGCGGCATGGTGGGCCGGCAGGAAGCGCCGTGCGAACGCGGTATCGAAGGCCGGATTCTTTTCAAACCAGGCCTGCGGGCCGGCCTCCTGCCAGAACTGCACCACCGCATGCGCCGTGGGCGATGTCGAATCGGATGGGGTCATCTCGCCAAGTCCCGCCTGTGGAAAAAAGTGCGCACAGGGTACCGATGCCGGCGCATGGGCCGCGTCCGCCTGTCACGGCCGACGCTTGGCAAGGTGCCGCGCTGCAGGTAGTTTGAAACGATTCAGACCGGGGAGACACCTGATGCGCCATACCTTGCTGGCCGTGGCGGGCCTGCTGTGCTGCTGCGGCCCGGTGGCCGCCAAATCGCGGTTTACCGATGATCCGTATCCCAGCACCTACAAGGCCATTGCCGCCGGCCCGGTGCTGATCGAACATGCCACCGTGCTGACCGGCACCGGCACGCGCCTGGACGATGCCGATGTGCTGCTGGTGGACGGCAAGGTCTCGGCCGTCGGCCAGCGCCTGCAGGTGCCCGAGGGCGCCACGCGCGTGGACGGCACCGGCAAGTGGGTGACGCCGGGCATCATCGATGTGCACTCGCACCTGGGCGTATACCCCAGCCCAGGCGTGAAAGCGCATAGCGACGGCAACGAGATGACCGCGCCGGTCACCGCCAACGTCTGGGCCGAGCATTCGGTGTGGCCGCAGGATCCGGGCTTCGGCACGGCGCTGGCCGGTGGCGTGACCTCGCTGCAGGTGCTGCCGGGCTCGGCCAATCTGGTCGGCGGCCGCGGCGTGACCTTGAAGAACGTGCCGGCTACCAGCTACCAGGCCATGAAGTTTCCCGGTGCGCCGTGGGGCCTGAAGATGGCCTGCGGTGAGAACCCCAAGCGCGTCTATGGCGGCAAGGGCGGCCCGGCCACGCGCATGGGCAATGTCGCCGGCTACCGCGCCGCCTTCATCGATGCGGCCGAGTACCGCAACAAGAACCAGCCCAAGGACCAGCAGCCGAAGAAGAAGCGCTGGTTCTCCCGCGCCTCCGGAGGTGAAGGCAACGACAGCGGCGGTGATACCGGCGGCAAGCGCGACCTCAAGCTGGACACGCTGGCCGGCGCGATCAACGGCGACATCCTGGTGCACATCCACTGCTACCGCGCCGACGAGATGAACATCATGATGGACCTGGCCAAGGAGTTCGGCTTCAAGATCGCCGCGTTCCACCACGGCGTGGAGGCCTACAAGGTCGCCGACCGGCTGGCGCAGGAGCAGATCTGCGGCGCGCTGTGGGCAGACTGGTGGGGCTTCAAGATGGAAAGCTTCGACGGCATCCAGGAAAACATCGCCATCGTCGACCGGGCACCGGGCGGCTGCGCCATCGTGCATTCGGATTCGGAAGAAGGCATCCAGCGACTCAACCAGGAAGCGGCCAAGGTGATCGCCAACGCGCGCAAAGTCGGTCTGGACATCAGCCCCGAGCACGCCATCACCTGGCTCACCGCCAATCCCGCCAAGGCCATGGGCATCGCGGCCGTCACCGGCACGCTGGAGCCCGGCAAGATGGGTGACGTGGTGCTGTGGAACCGCGACCCCTTCAGCGTCTACGCGCAAGCCGAGCAGGTCTACGTCGACGGCGCCCGCATCTACGACCGTCATGACCGCAGCAGGCAACCGGTATCGGACTTCATGCTGGGCCAGGGAGGTGCGCCGTGATCCGCGCCCCAGCGTTGCGTAAGCACCTCCTGATCGCTGCACTGCTGGGTGCGGCTGCCCTGCCGGCAACCGCGCAGGACGTGCTGATCCGACAGGCCACCGTGCACACCGCCGGCAGTCGCGGCACGCTGCAGAACACCGACGTCCTCGTGCAAGGCGGCGTCATCCGCGCCATCGGCAGCGGCCTGGCCGCACCGGCCGGCGCCACCGTGGTGGAGGCCGGCGGCAAGCCGCTGACGCCCGCCCTGTTCGGCGGCATCAGCGAGATCGGCGTGGAGGAAGTCTCCGGCGAAGATTCCACCGTGGACAGCGCAGTCAGCCTGGAACACGACCAGCCGATCCGCCCCGAGTTCGACGTCACCCTGGCGTTCAACCCGGACTCGGTGGTGATCCCGGTGGCACGCGTGGAAGGCATCGGCTTCACCTTGGTCGCGGCCACCTCCGGCGCGTCCTTCGTGGCCGGCCAGGGCGGTGTGATGCGGCTGGACGGCAGTGCCGATCCGGTCGGACCGCATGCGCTGTTCGTGCGCCTGGGCACGGGCGCCACCAAGTTCAGCGGCACCTCGCGTGCGGCGCAGTGGATGCTGCTGGATCAACTGGTGGCCGAGGCCCGCGGCCGCGTGCCGGCCGACTCGCCGCATGCACTGCTGACCCCCACCGGCCGTGCGGTGCTGGCACGGTATCTGGCCGGAGAAGGGCGCGTCGTGGTGCTGGTCAACCGGGCCGCCGACATCCGCCGTCTGCTGCGCTGGTCGGCCAAGGAGAAGGTGCGCATCGCCATCGCCGGGGCCGCCGAAGGCTGGCGTGTCGCGCCGGAACTGGCCAGCGCCAAGGTGCCGGTGTTCGTCGATGCCTTCGCCGACCTGCCGGCGGACTTCGACCAGATCGGCGCCACCCTGGAAAACGCCGCGCGCCTGCGCAAGGCCGGCGTGGACGTCAGCTTCATGCTTAGCGGCGACTCCACGCCCAACGCACGCAAGCTGCGCCAGGGCGCGGGCATCGCGGTGGCCAACGGCCTGGCGTGGGAAGACGGCCTGGCTGGCCTGACCCGTGTGCCGGCCCAGGTGCTGGGCGTAGCCGACCGCATCGGCACGATCGAGGTCGGCAAGACCGCCGACATGACATTGTGGTCAGGCGACCCGCTGGACGTGATCAACACCGCGCAGCAGCTGTGGCTGGGCGGACGTGCGATCCCGATGCGCTCGCGGCAGACCGAATTGCGCGACCGTTACCTGCGCGCCGCCGGCCCGCTGCCACGCGCGTACCTGCCCTGACACGCGCGGTGTCCACCGTGCGTCGAGGCTGAACTGGGGCGCCTGTCAATCCGGACAGGCGCCTCTGCCGTTTTCCCGCTTGGCGCAGCGGCGCCGATGCGCTAGCGTCCGCGCACATTCGGGGAGAAGCGGCCGCCGTGTCCGGCCGTGCAAGGGGGAAAGACCATGCGTATCGGTATCGTCGTCGACTCGGCCTGTGACCTGCCGGCCGATTTCATCGAAAAGAACAACATCGTCGTGCTGCCGATCACCGTGCGGATCGGCGAGGCCGTGTTGGCCGACCATCGCGACGAGGAAGCCACGCTGAGCTTCCTGCATGCGCACGTCGCCGAGCGCGGCCACGAAGCCGAGACCACGCCGTTCACCGTCAACCAGATCCGCGACCTGTTCCTGCAGCGGCTGGTGATCGACTACGACCACGTGTTCTGCCTGACCATCTCCAAGCTGCGCAGCCAGATCCACGACAACGCCATGCAGGCGAGCTTCGCGATCCTCAACGACTACAAGCCGGTGCGCCAGGCCGCAGGCCACACCTCGCCGTTCGCACTGCGCGTGATCGACACGCTCAACCTGTTCGCAGGCCAGGGCGTCACCGCGACGGAGGCCGTGCGCCTGCGCGATGCCGGCGAAGGCGTGGCCAAGATCCGCACCCAGCTCGAATATCTGGCCGAGAACACCTACGGTTACATGATTCCGCGCGACCTGTACTACCTGCGTGCCCGCGCCCGCACCAAGGGCGACCGCAGCGTCGGCCTGATCGGCGCGGCGCTGGGCAGCGCGCTGGACATCAAGCCGGTGCTGCGCGCCTACCGCGGCGTCACCGAGCCGGTGGCCAAGCTCAAGGGCTTCGAACCGTCGGCGCAGAAGCTGTTCGAGTTCACCGGCAAGAAGGTGCGCGAAGGCCTGTTGACGCCGGTGGTCAACCTGGGCTACGGCGGCGAGCTGTCGGAACTGCGCGCTTTGCCCGGTTACACGCGCCTGCGCGAGATCTGCGCCGAGCATGGCGTGACCATGTCCGAATCAGTGATGAGCCTGACCGGCATGGTCAATGTCGGCAAGGGCGCGCTGGGCGTGGGCTTTGCCGCCACGCCGCACACCTTCGGCAGCTGAGAATCTGTTCAACGTCCGTCGCGAGCGCCGCCAGATGGCGTGTGGGGAGCGCAACAAGCGCAGCGTCCGTTTGGTACGCATGCATTGCGGGCACCGCACACACACGCCCGCTGACAAGCGCAGCAGGACTTGGGACGGGTTCTGAGCGACTTCAACGACGCACTCACTTGCCTCCCGCTAGGCTGCGCGGCATCTACCGGGAGGAGTTCACCATGGCCGTGCGTTACTTCATCAGCCTGCCAGACCCCGCCAAGGCCCGTGGCAGCGAAAGTGCCTTGAGCTTCACCGCACAGGGCGCCGAGGGCTTTGCCGAGCAATTACAGGATGCACTGCGCACGCCGACACTGTTCGAGCGCTGGCGTGGGCAACAGGCCGATCCGGATGAGGTCGACCCCGCCTTGGGCGTGACCGATGCCGGTGCCAGCGTGACCGGGCAGCAGGACGACCTGCACGTGGACCTGGTGGTCAGTACCAGCCTGCCCAGCGAAATCCTCAAACAGCGCCTGCGCTGGCTGGCCGGCAGCGGCTGGCAGCTACGCGACGTGCGCTGATCACGCCGCATGGCACCGGCCCGACCTCAGGTCATCCTGGCCTGGAGCGGCGGCAAGGACTCGGCCTGGGCACTGCACACGCTGCGCCAGCGCGATGAAGTGGAAGTCGTCGCGCTGCTGACCACGTTCACCGCTGAATACGACCGTGCCTCGATGCAGGGGGTGCGCCGCGAGGTGATCCACGCACAAGCCGCCGCGGCGGGCCTGCCGCTGATCGAACAGGACATCGCGGCGGGTGGTGACAACGCCGGCTATGACGCGGCGATGGCCAATGCCCTGCAATGTGCACAAGCACGATGGCCTGCGCTGCGCACGGCTGCGTTCGGCGACCTGTTCCTGCAGGACATCCGCGACTATCGCGTGCAGCGGCTCTCGGCACTGCAATGGGCGCTGGAGACGCCGCTGTTCGGTGCGAACACTGCCACCCTGGCCCGCGAGATGATGCACGGCGGATTGCGTGCCGCGCTGTGCTGCGTGGACACGACGCAGCTGGATGCCGGGTTTGCCAGCCGCGATTTCAACCACGCCCTGCTTGATGCCTTGCCCGCCCAGGTCGATCCCTGCGGCGAGCACGGCGAGTTCCATACCTGCGTCTGGGATGGGCCGATGTTCCATCGGCCGCTACCGCTGACACGCGGGGAGACCGTGCTGCGCGACGGGCGCTTTGCCTATACCGACTACGCGCTGGCCTGATCGTCGCTGACCTGCTGGCGGCTGGCCTGATCCGGCTGGCTCACGCATCGGAACTGCAAATGCGAGGCACGGCTCCCCCAGTGCGCTGCGCCCTCGCCTGGCGCATCGCCTGGCTGTAGTGGGACCGGCTTGGCGACCCACTGCACACCGCGTCGTGCGCAGTAGTCTTCCGCCACATGCAGCAGTTCCATGCCATCGGCGCGCGATACATCCAGCACACCACCACCGACCTGCCGGATCTGCGGGCTGTCGGCGCTGCAGGCGGCCAGCGCCAGCAACAGGGCGGCGCAACCGAACTTCAACATCATGCCTTCAAGGCCCGCGCGTGGTGGGCGATGTGCTCACCCATGAAGCTGGCCATGAAGTAATAGCTGTGGTCGTAGCCAGGCTGCAGTCGCAGGGTGATCGGATAATGGGCGGCCGCGGCCGCTTCGGCGAACAACTGCGGTTTGAGCTGGCTGTCCAGGAACTCGTCGCCGTCGCCCTGGTCGATCAGCAGCGGCAGCGGCGGCAGGGATGTCTTGACCAGCTCGGTAGCGTCATACGTCGCCCACGTGGCACGGTCATCGCCAAGGTACGCGTTGAAGGCTTTCTCGCCCCACGGCACCTGGCTCGGCGCGACGATGGGCGAGAACGCCGAGACGCTGCGATAGCGCTGCGGGTTCTTCAGCGCGATCACCAGCGCGCCGTGGCCGCCCATCGAATGACCGCTGATGCTGCGCGCATCCGTCGCAGGAAAATGCGCTTCGATCAGCGCCGGCAGCTCATCGACGATGTAGTCATACATGCGATAGTGCGAGGCCCACGGCTGTTGCGTGGCGTTGAGGTAGAAGCCCGCACCCTTGCCCAAGTCGTAACCGTCGGCATCGGCCACGTCATCGCCACGCGGGCTGGTGTCCGGGGCGACGATGATCACCCCGTGCTCGGCTGCATAACGCTGCGCACCAGCCTTGGTGATGAAGTTCTGCTCGGTGCAGGTCAAGCCCGAAAGCCAATACAGCACCGGCAGTTCCTGCGTCGCCGCCTGCGGCGGGAGGTAGATGGCGAAATTCATCTCGCAGTTCAAGACCTGCGAGGTGTGGCGGTAAACGTCCTGCCAGCCGCCGTCGATGGCACGGTGTTCAATGCGCGAAAGGCTCATGTCAAGCGGCGTCCTGTGCGGAAGAGAGGCGGATTTCGCTGGTCTTCAAGGCGTCGAGATCGCCCTTCACTTCGATACGCGATGCCTTGGCAAGCGCGCGGATGCGCAGCGCATAGAACAGCTCGGGGAGATCCTCGTGCGCGTCCGGCGCAGCGATCATCACCCCGGCCGTGATGAAGCCCGTCTTCTTCCAGCTGCGGTCCAACGCGGACAGGATCGCCTGGTCGATCTGCACCAGATCCTGTGCCTCAAGGCGTGCAATGGCGTCCTGCGCATCAGCGTCCAGTTCCACGCTTTCCAGAGCCACTTGCAATGCGGATTTGTTCGAGGTCGACGTCATCTCAGTAATGCACCACCGAGCGGATCGACTTGCCTTCATGCATCAGGTCGAACGCCTCGTTGATCTCGTCCAGGCCCATCGTGTGGGTCACGAACGGCGCCAGTTCGATGTCGCCCTTCATGGCGTCCTCGACCATGCCCGGCAGCTGGGTGCGACCCTTGACGCCACCGAAGGCGGTGCCCTTCCAGGAGCGGCCGGTGACCAGCTGGAACGGACGGGTCGAGATTTCCTGACCCGAGCCGGCCACGCCGATCACCACCGACTGGCCCCAGCCACGGTGCGCGCATTCCAGCGCGGCGCGCATGACGTTGACGTTGCCGATGCACTCGAAGGTATGGTCCACGCCCCACGTGGTCATCTCCACGATGACCTGCTGGATCGGCTTGTCATGGTCCTTCGGATTGACGCAGTCGGTGGCGCCGAACTGCTTGGCCAGTTCGAACTTGGAGGGGTTGGTGTCGATGGCGAAGATGCGGCCGGCCTTGGCCTGGCGCGCCCCCTGGATCACCGCCAGGCCGATGCCGCCCAGCCCGAACACCGCGACCGAATCGCCTTCCTGCACCTTGGCGGTGTTATGCACCGCACCGATGCCGGTGGTGACGCCGCAGCCGAGCAGGCACACGTGCTCCGGGTTGGCGTCCGGGTTGATCTTGGCCAGCGACACTTCGGCCACCACGGTGTACTCGCTGAAGGTCGAGCAGCCCATGTAGTGGTAGACCGGCTCGCCGTTGTAGCTGAAGCGGGTGGTGCCATCGGGCATCACGCCCTTGCCCTGGGTGGCACGCACGGCCACGCACAGGTTGGTCTTGCCCGAGGTACAGAACAGGCACTCGCCGCACTCGGCGGTGTACAGCGGGATCACGTGGTCGCCCGGCTTGACGCTGGTGACGCCCTCGCCCACTTCGACCACGATGCCCGCGCCTTCATGGCCAAGCACGGCCGGGAACAGGCCTTCCGGATCATCCCCGGACAGGGTGAACGCATCGGTGTGGCACACGCCGGTGTGGGTGATCTTGACCAGCACTTCGCCCTCCTGCGGCGGAGCGACATCGATCTCGACGATCTTGAGCGGTTGGCCGGGGCCAAAGGCAACGGCGGCACGGGATTTCATGAGGCAACTCCTGCAAGGGGATGTGGACGGTGCGGCGCGCGAGGCACGCCGGCATTGAGATAGAGCACTACTTGAGATAGGAGCGGACCAGCAGCGCCATTTCCTGCACGCGCGCGGCGCGCTGGGTGTCGTCAGCGGCGGGCTGGCCGAATTCCTCGCGGATATGGCCCTCCATCACCTCGGACATCAGCCCGTTGACCGCCCCGCGGATGGCCGCGATCTGCTGCAGCACCGGGGCGCAGTCCGCACCGGCTTCCAGCGCGCGCTCCAGCGCATCGATCTGGCCCCGGATGCGGCGCACCCGCGCCAGCACGCGCTTCTTTTCTTCCGGCGAATGCGGCATGCGGCGGTGACCAGGCAATGATACTGGGGTGGAGTATATTTCACACCCGCCGGGTCGTGCCAGTGCAGCGGCCTGTGCAAAAAAAAACCCGCGAACCGAGAAGCCGTGGGGCGCCGTGTGGATCACACGGAAGGGAACCGGATCAGCGATCCGCCGGCGGGGCGGCGACGGCGGAAACGGCGAGCCATGCGGCGGCCGGGGCTCCATGCCCCTGCCCTTCAGGCAGGCGTCGAGCTTGTCGCGGTCAGGCCGCTTGGCCTCCGCAGGCGCGCCTGCGATTTCCCACCAGGCGCTGAGGGCGGCGGCAGGCCCTGTTCTGCGGCACACGCGCCCAGCGCTTGGCGGAATTTCTGATCTCTTGGCATCGGACGCGGCCCCGGCGGCCCGGGCGAGTGCTGGCCAGGCCCAGGCAGGGGGCGCGCGAATCCCTTGAACAGGCAAGCCTTGAATGTGTCGGGGTCCGGATGCGGACGCGGATCTTGGATCTTGGATCTTGCAGCACCTGATCCTGCCTGTCCGCCGATGGCGATGCCCTGCGCTTCAGGCACTGATCCATGGCCGCGTGGAACTCCGGATCCGCCGATGCCCGGGATGACGCGCGCCATCGTGCTGGCCCATGACGGCACCATCGGCCTGGAGAATCTGGAGCACGGCGGCCGCGTGCGTGGGTCCGGCTGCCTAGCGGCACGCCGGCAAACTGAGCGGATGATGTTCCGCAACCTTTGACTGCAGCTCGACTCAGTAGGCGTAGGCACCGAACACGCGGTCAATGTCGCCGCCCCAGGCACCGTTGAACAGCGCTAGCTTGTCCTCGGCCGCGGTGCGCCCAGAGGCGACGATGGCCTGCAGTGGTGCCAGATAACCCGACTCATCGCGACCGGACGCATCGTGGCGCGCGCGACGCTTGAGGCCGGCGATGGCGATCTCCACCGCCTGCGCGGCCAGGTCGCGCACGGTGCCGGCGCGGAACGGCAGGTTCAACGCCTGACGTGGCACGCCATCGCGCAGCGCATGACGCTCGATGGAGCTGAAATCCTTCACCAGGTCCCAGGCCGCATCCAGCGCGGCATCGTCGTACAGCAGCCCCACCCAGAAAGCGGACAGCGCTACCAGCCTGTCGGCCGGGCCGCCATCGGCGCCGCGCATCTCCAGATACTTTTTCAACCGCACTTCCGGGAACGCAGTGGTCATGTGGTCGGACCAGTCGCGCTGGGTCGGCAGCGCACCCGGCAGCGCCGGCAGCTGGCCGCGGAGGAAATCGCGGAAGCTCTGTCCGCTGGCATCGTGATAGACGCCTTCGCGGTAGGAGAAGTACATCGGCACGTCGAGCAGATAATCGACATAGCGCTCGTAGCCGAAGCCGTCTTCGAACACGAAATCCAGCATGCCAGTGCGGCCGGCGTCGGTATCGGTCCAGATGTGCGAGCGATAGCTCAGGTAGCCGTTGGGCTTGCCTTCGGTGAACGGCGAATCGGCGAACAGCGCGGTGGCGATCGGCTGCAGCGCCAGCGACACACGGAACTTCTTCACCATGTCCGCCTCGGACGCGTAATCCAGGTTGACCTGCACCGTGCAGGTGCGCGACATCATGTCCAGGCCGAGCTGGCCGACCTTGGGCATGTAGGACTTCATGATCTGGTAGCGGCCCTTGGGCATCCACGGCATGTCCGCGCGCGCCCACTTGGGCTGGAAACCCATGCCCAGGAACCCCAGCTGCAGCGTCTCGGCCACGGCGGTGACTTCGCTCAGGTGGCTGCGCGTTTCCTCATCGGTCTCGTGCAGGGTCTCCAGCGCGGCGCCGGACAGTTCCAGCTGGCCGGCAGGTTCCAGCGTCACCGACGCACTGCCACGCAGCAGCGCGATCACCCGGCCCTTTTCCTCCACCGGTGCCCAGCCGAACTGGACCATGCCCTTGAGCAGCGCCTCGATGCCCTGCGGGCCATCGAACGCCGGCGGACGCAGATCGTCCAGGCGGAAGCCGAACTTTTCGTGCTCGGTCCCGATGCGCCAGTCGCTGGCGGGCTTCTCACCGGCCACCAATGGCTCCACCAACTGGTTGCGGTCGGTGATCGGGGTATCGGCGACGTGGCTGGGACTGGACACGGGGGGCTCACAACAGAAAGGGGTGACTGTGAGCCGCGGGCGGACCAGCACAGGAGCCGCATGATACCCGGCGACCCGGCCCGCATCGTCGTCGCCGGCGACCCCTGAGTTTTCCATTGATGGCGACCGCGGCACCCAGCACATACACGTGCAACGCGGTCAGGCGGGGAGTGCGCCTGCCTTGCGCAGAGGCGCCTCGTCTCCGCCATGTTTCGCCACGCGACCTGCGTGCGTCCCCTCGCCGCGGACGCACCGCCTTCCAGCTGCGCACCGATGCCGACATCGACGCGCGGACGGAAGGTGCAGCCTCGGTACAGTCACCCGCCGCGATGCACCTCACACATGCGATTGCCACTGCCGAAGCAGCATGAAAGCGCCGCCGCATGCCAAGGCAGGGAGCGCAGCGCGGCGATCGCCACGCTGCGGATCAGCGCCGTCACCTCCTGCTGGGCAGCGCCTGTGCTGCCGCTTCGGGCCGTGCGGCGACGCCGCGGGACGCAGGGGGACCAGCAGCAGGCGCGCTGCCGGCAGCGACACGCTGGACATCGGCGCCTTCCGCAGTTCGCGCCGTTGCACGCAGCCGCCAAGCGGCCGGCCAGGGCGAGGGACTCAGGCCGCGGGTTCGTCCGCAGCGGCGGGCGGCAGCATGTCCAGCCACCCCATCACCACGGCGCGCGCTTCTTCCACGCCCTGCTTGGACTCCCCGGAGAACGCCTGCACGCTGACCGTGTCGCCATAGGCCGAGGACAGTTCCTTGCGTACCTTGGCCAGCCTCTGCGACTGCTGGCCTCGGCCCAGCTTGTCGGCCTTGGTCAGCAGCGCATGGGCAGGCAGACCGCGCTGGGCGGCGTAACCGATCATCTGCAGGTCGTAATCCTTGAGCGGATGGCGGATGTCCATCACCACCACCAGCCCGCGCAACGCGTTGCGGGTGGCGAAGTAGCCATCCAGGAACGCCTGCCAATGCGCCTGCAGATCCTGCGGCACCTTGGCATAGCCATAGCCTGGCAGATCCACCAGGAAACGCTGCGGCTTGGTTTCGAAGAACACCAGCTGCTGGGTGCGCCCAGGCGTCTTGGACACGCGTGCCAGGGCGTTGTGCCCCGCCAGTGCGTTGAGCGCGCTGGACTTGCCGGCGTTGGAGCGGCCTGCGAAGGCAACCTCAAGACCGACGTCATCGGGCAGCTGACGGGCGTTGTGCGCCGACAGCAGATAACGCGCGGAATTGAGCTGATTGGAGATGGGGCGAGTTGGGTTGACCATGCGCATAGGATCGCACGCGGCCACTTGCAGATGCCGCAGTGCGGCATCGAAGCAAATTGACCCGGTCGCGCGCACGTGCCGATAATCCAGCGCTCGCCCGTCGTTTCGCGGCGGCGCAATCGATCAACGGAGCTCTAGCATGCGCCACGCTCGCGTTTTGGGAATCGCCGGATTACTGGCTGCCGCAGCAGGCGCTGTGGCGTTTGCCCAGACCACCGTCGTTCCCCTGCCGGACAACACGGCGGTCGACGCCGCGCCGCTGGAGATCGACCTGTCCAAGACCACCTGGGGCGACCCCAAGGCCGGCCAGGAAAAGGCCGCCACCTGCGCCGCCTGCCATGGCGTGGACGGCAACTCTCCGATCCCGTTGTATCCACGCATCGCCGGCCAGAGTGAGCGTTACATCGCCCATCAGATCGCCTTGATCGCCACCGGCCAGCGCACCAGCGGCGCCGTGGTGGCCATGGTGCCGTTCGTGCAGGGACTGACCGCGCAGGACATGCGCGACCTCGGGGCGTATTACGCCACCCAGAAGGGCGGCGCGGGCATTGCCGATGACAGCGTCATCGCCGATGGCCCCTACAAGGACATGAAATTCTTCGAAGTCGGCCAGAAGCTCTACCGCGGCGGCGACCCGGCACGCGGCGTGCCGGCCTGCCTGGCCTGCCACGGTGCCAGCGGCGCCGGCAATCCCGGCCCGGCCTACCCGCACGTGGGTGGCCAGTACGAGGACTATGTGGCCCGTCGCCTGACCGAGTACCAGGCCGGCACCACGACCGAGAGGGATCCCAAGCTGTTCAACATCATGGCCAAGGTCGCCAAGCCCTTGACCGAACAGGAGATCCGCGGCCTGGCCAGCTACCTGCAGGGCCTGCACAACCGCGCCGAGGACGAAGCCGCCGAAGCAATGGCCCCGGCGGCAAAGGCGCCTGCTCCCGCCCCGCGGGAAACCCCGGCCGCCACGCCACAGCAGTCCTGACCGGCCACCGCCGGTCCCGCCCAGGCCGCCGTCCGGCCTTGGGCTGACCTTTCGCACGGGTGCTCGTCCGGCTGCCGGGCCTACACTCCGCGGTCGGGATTCATTGCCGCAAGGCCATCATGCCGGCCGGCACTTCCCGCCTCCTGTCCGTGCCGAAAGGAACCGCACCGCATGCTTCGTCGCCTCGCCCTCCTGCTGCTCTGCCTGCTGCCGCTGGCTGCCATCGCCGCCGATGCCCCCATCGAAGGCACCGACTACCAAGTCAACCCACAGGGCAAGCGCTGGAACGCCCCGGCCGGCACCATCGAAGTGGTGGAAGTCTTCGGCTACACCTGCCCGCACTGCGCGCATTTCGATCCCCTGTTCCAGGCCTGGAAGACCAAGCAGCCCAAGGATGTCCGTGCGACCCAGCTGCCGGCTCCGTTTGGCGGTTACTGGTTGCCGTATGCCCGCGCGTTCTTTGCCGCCCAGCAGCTGGACCTGCTCAACCGCTCGCATGAGGCCGTCTTCACGGCCCTGCATGAGACCCGTGCGCTGCCCATCCAGAACGCCTCGGCACTGGAGATCGGCACCTTCTACAGCCAGTACGGCATTACCGCGCAACAGTTCGCGGACGTGATGGGCTCGGCCAGCGTGGACAAGAAGATGCAGTCCGCCGGCGATTTCGCCAAGGCAGCACAGATCGAGTACACCCCCTCGCTGGTGGTCAACGGACGCTACACCGTCACCCCCGGCGCCGGCGGCTTCGAGAAGACCCTGAAGACCGTGGACTGGCTGATCGCACGCGAACGCGCCGCCGCCAGCAAGCCCTGATCCCGCGCGTACGGCGCCGTGACACTGCGTTGCAGGCGACCGTCGATACTGTGAAAGCCGGGCCTGCCCCGGCATAGTGGCCGGCCCCATCGGCCCCCTTTCCAAGGAGTTTCAAGATGAAGTCCCGTCATGCGTTGATGCTGTCGCTGTTGTTGCCACTGCTGGGCGCCTGTTCCAAGGAGCCCGCGCCGACGGCGGCCGGCACCAGCGAGACCGCGGCCAACCCTGACTCGGCCGCGCCCGCCACCGCCACGGCAGAGGCCACCGCCGGTGCCCCGGCTGAAGGCGGCGCCGCCGTGGAAGGCACCGCACCCAACAACAACGCGGTGGTACCGCCGCAGGGCCCGGAGCCGGTCGCCGGCACCGACTACGTGGACATCGCCAACGGCCAGCCGTTCGAGCCGGCCGACGGCAAGATCGAAGTGGTGGAGTTCTTCAACTACATCTGCCCAGCCTGCAACGCTTTCGATCCCATGCTGCAGGCATGGAAGGCCAAGCTGCCGGCCGACGTGCGCGTGACCTACGTGCCGGCCACGTTCCGCCCGGACTTCGCCGTCTATGCACGTGCGTACTACGCCGCCGACGCGCTGGGCATCGCTGCAAAAAGCCACGATGCGGTCTACAAGGCCGTGCATGGCGAAGGCAAGCTGCCGGGTGAAGGCCAGCCGATCGACGAAAGCCAGATCGCGCAGTTCTACACCCAGTACGGCGTGACTGCCGAGCAGTTCAGCTCGACCATGAAGAGCTTTGCCGTCAACGGCCGCCTGCAGAAGGCCAGCCAGTTCGCCGTGCGCAGCCAGATCGGTGGCACGCCGTCGATCGTGGTGGCCGGCAAGTACCTGGTGAAAGGCAAGAACTGGGACGACATGCTGCGCATCGGCGACCACCTGATCGCGCGCGAACGTGCGGCGCAGGGTGCTGGCGCCAAGTAAGCGCCCTTCATGTCGGACACCCGCACCTTGCGGATGCTGAGCGCCAACATCCAGGCCGGCTCCAGCACGCGACGCTATAGCGACTACGTCATGCGCAGCTGGTCGCATGCGTTGCCGCTGGGCGCCAAGCGCACCAGCCTGGATGCCATTGCGCAGCTGGCCGGCGCCCATGATCTGGTCGGGCTGCAGGAGGCCGATCCCGGCAGCCTGCGCTCGGGCTTTACCAACCAGACCCATTACGTGGCGCAACGGGCCGGATTCAACTACTGGACCCACCAGCCCAACCGCATGGTGGCCCGCGTAGCCGGCAGCGCCCTGGGACTGCTGAGCCGGGTCGAACCGGTCTCGATCGAAAACCACGCCCTGCCCGGCCGTCTGGGCGGGCGTGGCGTACTGGTGGCACGCTTCGGCGAAGGCGATGACGGCCTGGTCGTTGCGGTCGCGCACCTGTCGCTGGGCGCGGGTTCGCGCCTGCTGCAGCTGGGCTTCATCGGCGAAGTGCTCTCGCCTTATCGCCACGCCGTGCTGATGGGCGATTTCAACTGCGTGCCCGACGTGCCGGAAATGGAACTGCTCTACAAGCGCACCCACCTGCGGCCGCCGAGTTTCTGCGTGCCGACCTTCCCCAGCTGGAAGCCGAAACGCGCGATCGACCACATCCTGGTCAGCGAAGCCCTGCGCCACGAGAACGCACGTGCGTTGCCGGCCGCATTTTCCGATCATCTGGCGCTCGCCCTGGACATCCACGTGCCCGAGCGCGCGCTGCGCACGGTCGGCTGAGCGGCTGTTCAATGCCTGGTTGCGTGGCGCGCTGGGGCGCCGGGACGGCGTTCCGGCAGGCGCCAGGCCGCCGCATCGTCCCGCTCCCCTGGGCTAGCGTCCCAGCACCAGGCTGGTGCCGATTACCACCATGAACCCCGCAAACACCGTCCGCAGCGCGCGCGGGCTTAGTTGGTGCGCCAGCCGCGTGCCCCATGGCGCGGCGAACATCGAAGCGATCGACACGCCCAGCGCCGCCGGCAGGTACACATAGCCAACCGAATGCGGCAGTGCCAGATCGTCCGGGGCATGCACGATGAAGCCGGCGGCACTGGCGATGGCCACCACCACGCCGGCCGCGCTGGACGAGCCCACTGCGCGCACCGGTAGCACCCCGCGCCAGACCAGCAGCGGCACGGTCATGCTGCCGCCGCCGATGCCGACCACCGCCGACAGGATGCCGATGCCGGTGCCGGCCACGCTCATCCACCAGCCGCGCGGCACCGGGTCGCTGCCATCGCGCGGGGCCGGGCGTACCTTGCCGAACTGCAGTTGGACCGCCGCCAGCACGCAGTAGACGGCCACGACCCAGCGCAGCACTTGCTCATCCAGCAGCACCGCCAGGCCGCTGCCCAGCCAACCGCCGAGCAACAGGCCGGGGATCATCCAGCCCACGGTCGGCCACAGCACGCTGCCGCGGCGGTGATGCGCCAGCGAAGAGGACATCCCGGTCACCACGATGCTGGCCATCGCACTGGCCAGCGCCACATGCATCACCTGCGCCTGCGGGACGCCCAGGGTGGGCAGCAACCACACCAGCACGCCGATCAGGATCAATCCACCGCCGATACCCAGCAGGCCTGCCATCAGTCCTGCAACCAATCCCAATAGCGGAAAGATCCAGAAGTCCGCCCAAAATCCGTCCAAAACCCATCCTTCTTGCTGCAACGCACCGCTTCTGCGCTGAAAAACCGGGTTCATGCGCGGCCCCGTATCATGCCGCGCATGCGCTTTCGTCCCTCGATTATCGTCCTCGCCGCCTTGGTTGCGGCCCCTTGCCTGAGTTCGACTGCCGTCGCCCAGGTCACGCCCTTGCCGCAGCGCGATGCGTTGTTACAGGCCTTGCAAGCTGCGGAGGCCGGCCGTTTCGACGCCGTCCAGTACACCGCCTTGTCCGGCACACCGGCCTGGCGCTGGATCGAACTGGCCGACCTGAAGCGCAATATCGACACCGTCTCCGATGCACGTGCGCAGGCGTTCCTCACGCGTTACCCAGGCGAGCCCGTGGCCGACGCCTTCCGCGCGGCATGGCTGCCGGCGCTGTCGCGACGCAAGGACTGGGCAGGCCTGCGCGCCAACTGGACGCCGCAACCGAACAACATCGGCCTGCAGTGCGCCGAACTCACCGCGCGGCAGAACACCGGCGCCCTGGATGCACGTTGGGACAGCGATGCCAAAGCGCTATGGCTGTCCACTGGCAAGGCACTGCCCGATGCTTGCGACCCGGTGTTTGCCACGCTGACCCAACGTGGCGTGTTGACGCCTGCGCTGCGCTGGCAGCGCTTCGACCTGGCCATCGAAGGCCAGCAGACCGGCGTCATGC
>JBEVNH010000089.1:0-8167 GCA_040508175.1 Pseudoxanthomonas sp. | reverse complement strand
TCGATCAGGTTGAGCTGCATCAGCACTTCGATGCCGCCGCGGGTCACGCTGGGATTGGCGTAGATGTCGTAGCCGCGATACGTGGTGTGCAGCGGCGCGGCCCATTGCGGATGGTAGGCGGCAAGGTCGCGCTGGCTGATCAAGCCGCCCTCGCGCTTGAAGAACGCCTCGATCTCCTGCGCGATCTCGCCGCGGTAGAAGCGGTCGTAGGCAGCCTTCAAGGCCTGCGAACGACTGGCGCCCTTCCGCAATGCGCCCTGTTCTGCATCGATCAGCTTCTGCAGCGTGGCGGCCAGTTGCGGCTGGCGGAACCGTTCGCCGACTTCCAGTGGCTTGCCGCCCGGCAGGAACACCGCCGCGGTGCTGGGGAACCGGCGGATCTGTGCCTCCTGCCGCTGGATGCTGGCCACCAGCGAGCGGTTGGCCGGGTGGCCGTCGCGCGCGTAGGACAAGGCGGGGGCGAGCACCTGCTGCAGCGACAGCTTGCCGTGGCGGTCCAGCAGTTCGATCAGCCCGCCGAGCACGCCCGGCGTGGTCGAGGCCTGCATGCCGTAGTCCAGGGTGTCCTTGGTCATCTGCTTCGGCTGGACCGCCAGCGGCGCCGCGCCGTGCATGGCCAGTGAATGCAGCTGGCCGCGCTGCTTGTCGAACAGCATGGTGTAGCCGTTGCCGCCCAGCCCGGAACTCTGCGGTTCCACCACGGTCAACGTGGCGGCAATGGCCAGCGCCGCATCGGCGACGGTGCCGCCTTGTTCGAGGATGCGAAAACCGGCGGCCGAAGCCAGCGGATTGGCACTGGTGACCAGCCCGTGCACGCCGGAGACCGGCGGGCGATACGCCGACAGGCCGGCATGGGCGGCGGAGTCACCGGTGTCCTGGGCCAGCGCCGGCAGCGTGGCCAGCAGCAGGCCCAGCAGGACGCTGCGCCAGCGGGGAATATGCGACGGAAGGAGGAGGGAAACGACGAGCTTGCGTTGGCGGTTTGGCATCAGGCGTGGTCTGCAGGCGTGGGAGCGGGCAACAAGCGACCCGGCCATGCGAACGTGACCGGGCAATCTCGACTTGGATCTTGTTCTCAGAAGGTCTTCTGCACGTTGAAGTACAGATAGCGCCCATACGGCTGGTACAGCGTGGCCAAGTAGGTGCCATCTGCGGCCAGCGGCGGATCCTTGTCGAACACGTTTCGCGCACCGACTTCGAAGGAGAAGCCGGCCAGCTTGCTTTCATCACTGAAGCGATAGCCGTAGGACAGGTTGTGCGTCAGCGTGGAATCGACCAGGTAGTCCGAACCATCCGGCCAGCTGCCGCTGTAGAGGCTGCCGACGTACTGGCTGGTGGTGCGCACGGTGTGACCACCGAGGTGCCAGATGAAGCTGCCGGTGGTTTTCCATTCGGGCTTGAGGCCGTTCATGCCCACCTGCTCCTCGCCACCGGCGCCGATGGTGATGTAGCCATCCAGCAAGCCCGCCTGCTGCGCGGCCAGGGCTTCGGCCAGTTCGGGAATCATTTCTTGCGTGTAGTGCCGCAGCTGCGTGGCGTTGATGGTGACGGAGAAATCACCGAAGCGCGTCCCGCGCAACGCCCAGCTGGCGGACAGGTCCAGGCCTTCGGCCTCGATCGGCGCGAGGTTCATGTACTGGTCTTCCACGTACAGCACTTCGCCCACAGGCTCCAGGCCGGTGCCGGCGAATTCCTCGATGTCCGTCGGCGTGGGGTCCATGCGCACCACGGCCGGATTGCTGCTGCCGTTCACCACGCGTTGGTAGGCGTCGATGATGAGCCCGTTCTGCTCACCGACGATGCCGATCACGCCCTCCTGCTTGATCTTCCACCAGTCGGCAGTGAAGGTGAAATGGCCGAAGCGGTCGGGGATGAAGGTCGGCTCGAACACGAAGCCGGCCGAGATGCTGGTGGAGGTTTCCGGGTCCAGGCCCGGGTTGCCGCTGCGCAGCGACTGCACCGAATACGACTGCGAACAATCGGCGTACTGGCCGATGCGGCCGGCGCGAAGATCCGCCTCGCAGCGGATCCAGTCGGTGCGGGTGTTGTAGCGCATCAGGCCCGGCGAGTTGAGCACTTCCAGATTCGGCGCCTTGAAGCCTTCGGACCACGAGCCGCGGATCAGCAGGCCATCGGCCACGCCCCAGGCCAGGGCGACCTTGGGCTTGGCGATATCGCCGACATCGCTGTAGCTCTCGAAACGTCCGGCTACCTGCAGGTCCAGCGAGCGCAGGAGCGGGATGCCCCATTCCGGCTTGACCAAGGGCACGGCGAACTCGACGAAGGCCGACTTCACCACGCGGTCGCCTTCGATGTCCGGCGTGGCACTGGTGCCCATCAGGTCGCTGTCATAGGTGGTGCCGGTGTACCCGGCGGTGTAGGTGACGGTGCCGTCCACGCGCGGGTCGCGGTCGTCCTCGTAGGTTTCGCGACGGACTTCCACGCCCACCGCCGCGCCGAGGTCACCCGTCGGCAAGGCCAGCAGGTCGCTCTTGCTCAGCTTGAAATCCCACAGTGCCAGCGAGCTGCGGCTGGTGCGGCGCGTCCACACCTTGAACGCATCGGCGTTGCTCGGTGTTTCATCGCCCATGCTGGGGTTGGACAGCGAGCCGCCGTTGAACGGGTTGTAGGCCTCGGGCGTGGACAGCGACAACGCGTTGACGAATTCGGACACGCTGTAGGCCTGCGAGTCGTCCACCGAGCGCGCTGCCGAATACAGCAGCGCGCTCTCCCACTGGAAGCTGTCGAACCAGCCGCGCAGGCCGCCGAGGAAACGATTCTGCGTATTGGTGGTCTTCACCAGCCGCGTGCCGCCATCGGCGAAGCGATAGTTGCGCAACTCCACCGCCACGCCTTCGTCGGGCACGCCGGTGAGGCCGGACAGGCGATTCGGATTAGCCGAGCCATCGGGCAGGGTGGCGGCGCCCAGCGGGTTCCAGTAGTTGCTGGCTGGCACGTAGACCGGCTGCGTGGTGGCGGTGGCGCCGGAGGACACCGTGGCGCGCGTCTTGGCGTTGTACAGCGCGGCCTCGCCGAAGAATTCCAGGTTGTCGGTCAGGTCGTAACGGAAGGTGCTGAAGACGCTGGCACGCTGGTTCTCGGCCACGCTGGTCACGCCGGGTTCTGTGGTTTCGTAGCGCAGGTTGCGGTCCGCGCCGCTGGTGGTGGCCTGGCCATCGTCGATGCAGATGCCGTTGCCCAGGTCACTGGCGCAGCCGCTGTTGGTGCTGGGCTGGATGTGGAAATAGCCGCCGGAGTTGGTCAGCGCGCTGCCGTTGCGGCTGACCGTGCCGCCGGTGGAGCGGAAGTAGCCCCACGGCGTGCTCGTGCTGCGCGTATCCAGCGCGCCCAGGCCCTGCAGCTCATTGCTGAAGAAGTCACGGCGGTCGGTGGTAGCGGTGTACCAGACGTCGCTGGCGTAGACCGGCTGCCGGTCCTGGAAGCTGTACATCACCGAGACATTGCCGCGGCCTTCCTGGAAGTCATGGCCGAAGTAGCCGCTGACTTCCTTGTCGGTGAGGTTGGTGCCCGGCGCACTGCCGTACTGCAGCTGGATGCCGCCGCCGTTCTCCAGGTTGGATTGCGTGACCACGTTGACCACGCCGGCGATCGCATCCGAACCGTAGATCGCCGCGGCGCCATCGCGCAGCACTTCCAGCCGCTGCAGGCCATACATCGGAATGGCGTTGGAGTTGTACGACGTCGCCGACACGCCACCATCGGAGGTCTGCATTGCCGGGTGGATCACGCTGCGGCGGCCGTTGATGAGCAGCAGCGTGTTGGAGGCGCCGAGGTTCTTGAGGTTGATGGACCCCATGTCGCCACGCGCTGCGTTACTGCTGCCGCCGCCGAGGAACGTGGGGTTCCAGGTGATGTCGCCCATCTGCGGCATCGAGCGGATCAGGTCATTGCCGTTGACCGCGCCGGTGGCTTCGATCTCCTCCTTGCCCATCACCGTGACCGGCAACGCGGCCTCGGCACGCGAGTTGGCGATCTGCGAGCCGACGACGTTGACGTTCTTCATCTGCTTGACGCCTTCGTCGGCCGCCGTTCCGCTGCCGTCCTGGTCCTGCGCGGGTTGGGCTTGGGCAGGTGGTGCGTCGGCTGCGCCCGCACTCCAGGCGGTGGAGAACAGAGCCACGCTCATCGCGCTGAAGAGAAGCGTGCGGTGGGATTGCTGCTGGATGCGCTTGCTGACTCGGTAAGACATGAATTCCTCGGTGGGTGGTGGGGGCCGGGGTACTTCAGGACTTCGACTTCGCTTGCAGGGCGTGCGGGATGGGCGTGCGGAAACTCCTTGATGGAAAGGGACAGGCGCGTCTGGTGGCGCAAGCGGATTGCGCGATGCGTCCCGCCGACCGATGCGTCGGCAACAACCCGCCATGACGCCGCGATGCGGCGCCTGAAGGTCATTCCCCTGTGGACGAAAGTGCTGCGGCCAGACGCTGCCAACCGCAATCACGTGGCGTGCTGCGTGGCGCGAGATTTGGCCTGCTTATGACGGGTAGATGCGCCAACCGCGCGGTTCCGCCATTGCGATTCAAAAAATTTCACTGCGTCGCAAATTGGAGGACATGCTGTTCGATTCCGCGCGACATGTGCTATTGAAGAGGCGCCGGGATGGCGTGGACACCTGCCGTCATCCCCGCAGTTTCCTTACATCCCCAAGCCCGTCGTGGAGTCCGATGAAACGTCGTCCCGCGTGTCTGCCTGTCCGTCGTCTGCCCATTGCGTGTGTGCTGCTGTGCTGTCTTGCTGGCGGGGGTTCCTCGCCTGCGCTGGCGCAATCGACCCTGCCACCGCCGGCCTATCCAGAAGAGTTCCGCAAGAACGACGGCGAACCGGACAAGACCATGTTCCCCGCCGTGCGTGCGACGCATCGCATGGTGGCTGGCGGCAACAACTTCGTGACCGAAGCGGGCCTGCGCATGCTGCGGGCGGGCGGCAATGCGGTGGATGCCGGCGTGGCGGCCACGCTGGCCGCGGCAGTGACCGAAGAGGATCACTTCAGCATGGGCGGCGAGATGCCGGTGCTGATCAAGATGAAAGGCCGGCCGGTGCAGGTGGTCTCGGGCATCGGCACCGCGCCGAAGCTGGCGACGGTGGCGTTCTACAACCGTCGCCCACTGCTGGCGTGGGAGCAAGCCGACCGCAAGCCGCCGATTCCCTCGCAAGGCATCCTGGCGACGACCACGCCGGGCATGGTCGATGGCGCGATCCTGGCCTTGAAACAGTTCGGCACCAAGTCCTTCGCCGAAGTCGCCGCGCCGGCCATCGCGCTGGCGGATGCCTTTCCCACCACCGAGATTTTTGCCGAGACGCTGCGCAAGTACGACAGCCTGCAGCGGCAATGGCCGTCAGGCAAAGCCTACTTCTACAGGGACGACAGATTGCCGCGGCCTGGCGAGCTGTTCCGCCAACCGCAGCTGGCGGCGACGCTGCGCGCGATGGTCGCGGCGGAGCAGGGCGCGGGCGGTGATCGCGTGGCCGGCCTGGAAGCGGCGCGCGACTATTTCTACCGCGGCCCGGTGGCGCGCGAGATGGGGCGTTTCTCCGAAGCCAATGGCGGGTTGGTGCGCTACGAGGACATCGCCGCGTTTCGCGCCGAGCTGGATACGCCGCGCAGTGCCAGCTTCCACGGCTACGAGATCGTCAAGCCCGGCTTCTGGACGCAGGGTCCGGTGATGCTGGAGATGTTCAATCTGCTGGAGGGCTACGACCTCAAGGCGATGGGACACAACTCGCCCGAATACCTGCACACCCTGGTGGAAGCGGCCAAGCTGGCCTTCGCCGATCGCGACCTGTATTACGGCGATCCCAAGTTCGCCAAGGTGCCCGAGCAGCAGCTGCTGTCCAAGGCCTATGCTGCACAGCGGGCCGCATTGATCGATCCGCAGCACGCTTCACTGGAATCGCGTCCGGGGAAGATCGCCGGCTATCGCATTGCGATGCCCGACGGGAAGGTGCCGCACGTGGACGTCAAGGACACCACCTGCGTGGCGGTGGTGGACGATGACGGCAATCTGTTCTCGGCCACGCCCAGCGGCGCTTGGCTGCCTTCGGTGATGGCGGGAGACACCGGCATTGCCTACGGCACGCGGCTGCAGTCCTTCGTGGTCACGCCCAAGCATCCCAACGTGCTGCAGGCCGGCAAGCGCCCGCGCGTGACCTTGAGCCCGACGCTGGTATTGAAGGACGGTCAGCCGCTGTTCGCCATCACCACGCCCGGCGGCGACAACCAGGACCAGGCGATGCTGCAGGTCATCCTCAACATGGTGGTGTTCGGCATGACGCCGCAGCAGGCGGTGGAAGCGCCGCGCTTCCAGACCGATGCCTTCTATGCGTCCTTCGGTACGCATGATTTCAAGCCGGGCGAACTGGCCATCGAGTCGCGCATTGCACCGGCCACCGCGCAGGCGCTGCAGGACAAAGGCCACAAGCTGACCGTGCGCGGCCCGTGGAGCAATGCCTCGGCGCCGGTGGTGATCAAGTTGGGCGATGGCGTGCTGGAAGGCGGTGCCGATCCGCGCCGCGGACGCTTTGTCTACGGCGAGTGATGCACGCGCGGCGAGACGCCGTCTGATCAGCAAACGCCCGGCACATGGTCGGGCGTTTGCTGTTCGGATGACGTCGCGAGCTTGTAGCCCGTTCACGGTCCGTCGCGAGCGCTGTCAGATGGCGTGTGGTGGAGCGCAGCAAGCGCAACGTAGGTTGGGTACGTGAACATTGCGAGCACCGCACGCGCGCCAGCTGAAAAGCGCAGCAGGATCGTGGACGGGCGCTTATGCGGAGAGCTTCACCATCCAGCCATGCGGATCTGGGCGATGGCCGTACTGGATGTCGGTCAGTTCCTGGCGCAGCGACATGGTCAGCGCGCCAGCCGGCGCACTGAGGTCGCCCACGGCGAACCCTTCGCCCTTGAGCTCGCCGATCGGCGTGACCACCGCGGCGGTACCGCAGGCGAACACTTCGGTGATCTCGCCCGACGCAACGCCGTTCTTCCAGTCTTCCACATGCATGCGGCGTTCTTCGACGGTGATGCCGCGGTCCCGGGCCAGGCGGATGATGCTCTCGCGGGTGATGCCTTCCAGGATGCTGCCCGAGAGCGCCGGGGTGACCAGCGTGCCGTCGCGCTGCACGAAGAACACGTTCATGCCGCCCAGCTCCTCGATGTAGCCATCGTTGTCCAGGAACAGCACCTGCGAGCAGCCCTGTGCCGAAGCAATCTTCTGTGGCAGCAGCGAAGCGGCATAGTTTCCACCGCACTTGGCCGCACCGGTACCGCCCTTGCCGGCGCGCGCGTAATCCAGCGACAGCCAGATCGACACCGGCGCCACGCCCTTGGCGAAGTACGGGCCGGCCGGGCTGGCAATGACGTAGTAGGTGGCATGCTGGGCCGAGCGGACGCCCAGGAAGGCTTCGTCGGCAATCATGAACGGACGGATGTACAAGCTGGTTTCCGGGGCCGAGGGCACCCAGGCCTGGTCGGCGATGACCAGCTGGCGCAGCGACTCGACAAACACGTCCACCGGCAGCTCCGGCAGCGCCAGGCGGCGGGCCGAACGCTGCAGGCGCGCACCGTTTGATTCGGGGCGGAACGTCCACACCGAGCCATCGGCGTGGCGATAGGCCTTGATGCCCTCGAAGATTTCCTGGCCGTAGTGCAGGACCGACGCAGCGGGATCGAGCTGCAGCGGGCCGTACGGGCGCAGTTCGGCGTCGTACCAGCCCTGGTCCACGCTCCACTGGACGGCAATCATGTGATCGGTGAAGGCGGTACCGAACCCGGGCGAGGCCAGGATGGCGTCGCGGTCGGCGTCGGCCTTGCGCACGGATGAGCCCGGCAGGCGGAAGGACAGGGGCTTGGCGGTTTCAGCGTTCAATGGAGCTTCCTCAACATTTGAAAACAAGGTCACGGCGCGGCGATTCGGGGGCGTCGATCCGGCGGCGTGGGGCTGCGGACCGGACAAGGATAAAGGCAAGCGGCCGTACGGGTCCGTTCGGCGTTTGAACGGGTTCTTCGGCCAGCCGGGCGCTAGAATCGCGTCCCGTTCTTCCTGCAGGTCCGCGTCTTGAAGTCCAGCCCGTTGCCCATCCTCTACGTCCTCACCTATGCGCAGAAGCGCGCGGTGCTGGAACGGCACGGCTACACCCTGCACGACGGCGA
>JBEVNH010000084.1:0-30477 GCA_040508175.1 Pseudoxanthomonas sp. | reverse complement strand
ACCACCTTGCCGTCGCGCTCGGCGCGGAAATGGCGAACGTTGGCGTGCGTGGTCGGCAAATAGGGGTTACGCGGATGGAACACCAGCGAGACGCCGACCGCGCGCCAGGACGCGCCGGCCAGGTCGGGCCGGTTGGCGCTGGCCGACGGCGGCAGCCGATGGCCGGAGACGTCGGAAAACCCGATGCCGGCCTGCTCGAACACGTTGCCGTCGCGCAGCACACGGGTGCGGCCTCCGCCACCTTCGGCGCGCGTCCACTGGTCTTCAGTAAAGGTGGCCTGGCCGTCGGCCGTCTCGATGGCCGTGCAGATGCGGTCCTGCAGTCCGGTCAGGTAGTCGCGTACGCGCTGGAATTCATGCATGCCGCCATTGTAAGCGGCATGGGGCGTGGCCCAGCACCTGTAGAACGTCCTGCTACGCTCACCGGGTGGCGTACGTGTGGGGGCTCGCAGGAACCGCCAGGGCGGCTATCGGGCTCGCGCAACGAGGGTCTAGCGGGGGGCCGCCGTCGAGCGCGGCCCTGACTTGCGCACATACCGCCTGCACGCCGCACTTTGAAGCGCTTCAAGCGCTGTCTGGCGGAGGATGCTGACGTTCAGCCGGCGAATTCATCGCGGATCGCGTGCCGGCCGAGCTTCCAGATGATCCAGACATGGAAGCCGGCGAAGACCAGGACCATCACGGCCGGGATCAACATCAGCACGCGCATCATCTGTGCGAACTCCGGCGGGAGCGTACTGACCTGGCCGCCGCTTCTCATGGCGAGCGTGGCTTCCTGCATGGCCACCATCATGTCCACCATCTGCGGCATCAGGGCCAGTGACGCCAGTTGCATCAGCGTGCCCAGCACCAGCACGGCGATGAAGGCGCGCCGCCCCCATTCGCGTCGTTGCAGCAGGCCCCAGGCGGCCGTGCCGGCCAGCGCCGACAGCAGCACGGTGACCAGTCCGACGATCACGCCATGGGTGTAATACCAGTGGAACACCGGTGGCAGGACCGGAATCTGATCCGCCCCGCCCGCCAGCATCCGCAGCGTGTGGTCGGCCGGCAGCAGCACGCCACTGACCGCCTGGACCAGCCCGGACAGGCCCCCCAGCAGCGCCATGCCGAGGCTGGCCCATGCCAGCACGCTGACGAAGTTGGAGCGCGGCGCGCTGGCGGCGGACGGCAGCGGCGGCGGGATGGCGGTCATCGGGCTCAGGGCTTGAGGTTGGTCTCGAACAACTTGAGGATGCGCTTGTATTCGTCCAGCCACGAGTCGGCGCGGGTGAAGCCGTGGCGCTCCAGCGGGTACGGGGCGATTTCCCAGTTGTCCTTGTGCAGTTCGATCAGCTTCTGGCTCATCACCACCGAGTCGCGATAGAACACGTTGTCATCGATCATGCCGTGGGCGATCAGCAGATGGTCCTGTAGGCCGTCTGCGTATTCGATCGGCGAGGAGAGCTTGTAGGCTTCCGGGTCCAGCTCCGGGGTGTTGAGGATGTTGGACGTGTACTCATGATTGTACTGGCTCCAGTCGGCCACGGGACGCAGCGCCGCGCCGGCCTTGAACACCCCTGGTGCGCGGAACAGCGCCATGAAGGTCATGAAGCCACCGTAGCTGCCGCCGTAGATGCCGGCATGGTCGACGTCGCCCTGCTTGTTGGCGGCCAGCCAGTCCAGTCCGTCACGGTAATCGTCCAGCTCCGGGTGGCCCATGTTGCGGTAGATCGCCGTGCGCCAGCCGCGGCCGTAGCCTTCGCTGCCGCGGTAATCCAGATCCAGCACGATGTAGCCCTGCTGCACCAGCAGGTTATGGAACATCTGCTCACGGAAGTATGCGGGGTAGCGCTGGTGCACGTTCTGCAGATAACCGGCGCCGTGTACGAACATCACGATCGGATACTTGCGGCCGGGCTCGGCCTGCGCCGGGCCGTAATACTTGCCCCACACGGTGCCGGCACCGTGCTTGGAGGGAACCTGCACGATCTGCGGCTCGATCCACGGGCGCGCCTTGAACGCGGCGCTGCGCGTGTCGGTCAGCACGCGCGCGTTGCCGCCGGCGGCCGGCACCACGGCCAGCTGCATCGGCAGGTAGCTGCGTGAGTACTGCACCAGCAGCTGGCGGCCATCGGGCGAGGTCTCGAAGGCTTCCACGCCCTGCAGCGCGGTCAACTCGCGGATCTCGCCACCGTCGGTGCCGACGCTGCAGATTTCGTAACGGCTCGGTTGCTGGCGATTGCACAGGAAGTTGAAGCTGCGGCCATCGGCCGAGAGCTGCGGCAGCGAGGCCTCCCACGTGCCGGAAGTCAGCGCGCGCGCGCGGCCGCGCTCACCGGCCACATACAGATGCGAATAGCCGCTTTCCTCGGACAGCAGCCACACCGAGCGGTTGTCGCTGAGCCAGCCGAAATCGTTGAAGCCCCAGTTGATCCAGGCCTCGTCGGTCAGGCGGTGGCGCGAGGTGAGCGCGGCCTTGCCTGGATCGGCCGTGGCTAGGTCGAGACTGGCGATCCAGCGGTCCTTGTTGTCGATGGCGCGGATCAGCACGGCCACGCGCTGGCCATCATTGCTCCAGCGGATCGCCGGGCCATCGCGGCCACCTTCCACACGCAGGGCGCGCTCGCCCTTCAGTGGCTCCTTGCCGGCGGATTCGCGCAACTTGGCCAATGGATCGCGGTCGACGCCGGGCAGGGTGTCGAACTTCAGCTCGCGCGCGCTGGCGCTGGCCAGGTCCACCAGCCACAGGCGGTTGGGCAGCGGGGCGTTACGGCCCACGCGGGTGCGGACCTCCTGGAATTCTTCGTAACCGGATTCGGTGACGTACTTGGGCATCTTGCCCGAGGCACCGGCATCGCCGTTCTTCTCTTGCGTGGTCAGTAGCAGCCAACGGCCGTCGGGCGAGAGCGCGCTGTCGCCGATGCTGACCTTGTTGCCCAGGTACACGGTCGCCGGTGCGCGGCTGGCATCGGCGCTGCGCCAGGCCTGCTGCTGCTGGCGCACGGCCTCGCGCTTGGCGCGGTCATCGGCGAGCGTCTTCAGGACGCTGAGCTGGTAGTCACGCAGCGTGTCCTTGGGTGGGCTGGCGGGGTCGTTCTCGGCCTTCACTTCGGCGGCCTGGGCGACCACTCCACCGGGCCACCAGCGGAACCACTGCGCGCCCACACGCCAGGCCAGGCCACCGTCGGTGGTGAACTGTGGCTGGGTTGCGTCCTGGTTGGCCCGTGTCAGCTGAGTCAGCGTGCCGGTGCGCAGGTCGCGGATGAAGACGTTGCCGTCGCGCACGAAGGCCATGCGCTGGCGCTTGGCGTCATACACCGGTGCGCCGCCTTCCAAGGTGCCGCGCTGATCGTCGGCCACGCGCGTGGCGGCGCCGCCGTCCAGGTCCTGGCGGAAGGCATCGCGCACCGGACTGCCATCGCGCTTGAGTGCGTACTGCACATGCTGGCTGTCCCAGGCCCAGGTGGCGTCTTCCACCGGCGGGCCGATCCATTCCGGGTCGGCCATCACCTGTTCGATGGTCAGGGGCGCGGTGCCTTGCGCGGTCGCGGTAGGGACAAGGGCGGGCGAGGCCAGGGCGGCCGCCAGCAGGGCGACAGACAGAACAGGACGCATGGGTCTTCCGTGGAGCGTAGGGCGAAGGTCGGCAAGGGTAGCAGCCGGCCCCTATAGGACGGCTGTTCCAATGGTCATGGTGTGGCGACGGCTTGCCGGTGTCGCCGATGACGAGGGCATCGGCATGGCGGCGCGTAGCTCGGTCACATTTCGCTGCGGTCAATGCCAGCACCTTCGCGGCCCGCCGCGCGCGCTGCAACAAGGTTGGCCGCCTTTGGCCCAGCGAAGTCATCGCAGGCGCATCGCCATGTCACCGGCGCTGGCCTCGATCACCCGCGGCCAGTCACCGCGGCCCATGGACGTGCGGCAACGGACTCGCACGCAAGGCGCCTGGCCGGATGCGGTCAGCCCGGGCCGTGTGGCATGCGCTGCAATGGCGAGCGGCCCAGGCCCTCATGCCGGGCGCGGCTGGAGGTCGTGCGCGTGGCTTGACTCAGTCGCCGCGCAGGGCAGCAACATCGGCCGCACTGAGGGTGTCGTCGTAGTGATTGCCGAAATGCGTGCGCAGGTAGTTGGTCACCTCAGCGATCTGCCGGTCGCTCAGGCCGACATTGCGCATGTCGTTGGCGTATTTTGCGCCAAGCCCGAAGGCCGGCATGTTCTTGCGCCCCTGCATCACGGTCAGCGCCACGTACTGCGGCGAGACCAGGGTAGGGTTGTCGGCAAAGCCCGGGTAATGGCCCACCTGCGTTGCGCCCTTGCCGTCGGCCATGTGGCAACCCTGGCAGACCTGGGTGTAGATGCCCTGTCCATCGAGCTTGGCGAAATCCGATGCAGTGTGCAGCGGCTCGGCTTCATCGGCCAGCACGGCGCGGGCCAGGAACGGCGAGGCCAGCGCGATCCCCAAGGCCAGGGTCAACGAGGCGAAGCGGGTCATGCGTGTCCTCCTGCCAGCACGTGCTTGTGCAGGCGTCCGATGGCGTCGTGGGCCGAGGTGATGGCGCCTTCCATCCATGCCGGGATGTAGGAGGCGTGCTCGCCGGCCAGAGCGATGCGGCCATCGATCTGGCACAGGTTGTCGTAGTGCTGGGCGCGCGTGTCTTCGGTCCAGCGCCCTGCGCAGCCCTGGGTGAAGGGCACGCGGTGCCAGGCCACGGCGATGCCGTTGTCGAACTCCTTGCGGTACTGCGGATGGATGCGGCTGCCGTACTCCAGCGCGGCTTCGATGCGTTGCTCGGGCGTCATCGAGGTTAGTTCCACCGCGCCCTGGCCGCCGGCGTAGGCGCCCAGCAGCACGCCCTTGCCATCGCTGAAGTAATCGGTCGCGGGGTAGGCGATGCTGCGGATCGGCGTATCGGTGTAGCTGATGCCGCCGTAGATGCGCTCGTCCTGCTCCCAGAAGCGGCGCTTGAACTGCAGGCCAACCTTGACCGAGGCGTTGTAGGGCACGGCCGAGATCGCCGCTTCCATCTTCGGCCCCACGTTGATCGGCAGCTGGCTCAGGATCGACAGCGGCAGCGTGCACAGGCAGTAGTCGGCGCGCTCGGTGAGCGTGCTGCCGGGCTTGGCCAGGTCTTCGTAACTGACGGTGACGCCGGTGGAATCCTGGTGGATCTCGGTGATCTTGCTGCGGTAGCGGATCACCTCGCCCAGCGCCTGGCCGAAGGTCTTGCCGATCATGCCCATACCGCCGACCGGCTGGAACATGGTGGTCTGCATCTCGTAGCTTTCGCCGGCGACCAGGCCCGACCATGCATCGGCGCTGATCATGTCCTTGAGCGTCAGCGGCTGCGAGGGAATCGGCCGTGCGGTCAGGCCGCCGCCCGGGTCCTTGTCGAAGCCGCGGCGATTGCTGGTGGCGTTGGATTTGACATAGCGATGGTCCTTGCCCAGCGCGCCCCAGCTGCGCAGGCCCTCCAGCAGCTTTTCGCGGTCCTCGCCGGTCACCGCCGCTTCCAGCGCGTTCTGCTGGATCGCCTTGGAGAGCAGTTCGGCGATATGCCCCTGCGCATCGGCCTTGATGGTGCGCAGCCGCTGCGGCTTGCCGCCGAAGGCTTCGCTGTTGTGCAGGAAGGCGTTGTAGTTGACCTGGATGAAGGGCTCCAGCCTGACGCCGAGCATCTTGCAGGTGTCCAGCACTGCATGGTGGTGATAAGGAATGCGCCACGGACCCGGATTGAGGTACAGGCCCTTGTCGAACTTGCAGTGCTGCGTGGCGCCGCCCAGTTCGGTGTAGGTGTCGCCGCCGTAGAGGCTCCAGTTGCGGCCGCCGGCGCGGTCGTTGTACTCGAGGATCTTGACGGTGTAGCCGGCCTTGCGCAGTTCCCACGCCGCGGTCATGCCGGCGAGCCCTGCGCCCAGGATGAGGACTGAGGTGCCGGCCTTTGGTTTGCCTTCCAGCTTGATCGGGCCGGTGTAATGGGATTCGGCAGCGAAGCCGAGCTGGATCATCGCCTGGTACATCGCGGCACCACCGGCGGTCAGGCCGATCATGCGCAGCAGGTCGCGGCGGCTGGGCGAAGGCTGGGAGGTGTCTGGCATCGCGGTCTCTTGTTGCGGCGGCGTGTTGCAGCGTTTCGAGTGCAGCGGGCGCACGCATGCGTGTCTCCGCGGTGCCTGCATCCTCGCGCGTGCACGGGCGCTGGAAGGCCGGCGCGAAGGGTGGGGCCGGCGTGCGCGGGTAGTGCTGCAATAGTTGCGATTGAAAGCAGGAAAATGCCTGCGCTTGCTTTCACGATGGTCACGCGACAGGCGTCGCATCGCGGCGCAAGGCGCGCTTATGCTCCACGCACTTTCCCTCACGCGCTGGAGTTGTCGATGGCCGCTGTCCGCCTTGCCGTGTTGTGCTTGCCGCTGTTGCTGTGCACGGCCGTTGCGGCCCAGGCCGCCGACGTGGTGCGTCACCTCGACCCGTCAGGCAAGTCCTCGATCGCGCGTGCGGTGGAAGTGCCTTCTGACAAGACCGTCGTGTATCTGAGTGGTTCGGTGCCGGGCGTGTCCAACCCCGGTGCGCCGAAGGATTCGCTGGAGGCGTACGGCGATACCAAGGCGCAGACCTTGAGTGTGCTCGGACAGATCGACAAGCAGCTCAAAGGCCTGGGCCTGACCATGGGCGATGTGGTGAAGATGCAGGCCTTCCTGGTCGGCGGCCCGGAGACCGGCGGCAAGATGGATTCGGAAGGCTATCGCGCCGCGTACGCCGAATACTTCGGCACCAAGACGCAGCCGAACCTGCCGGCGCGCTCGACGCTGCAGATCGCCGGCTTGGCGCATCCGGCCTTCCGCGTGGAAATCGAAGTGGTCGCCGTGCGCCCCTGAGTGCGCGGCTGACAGCTTGGGATGGCGGAATCTTCCGCCATTGCCGCGTGTTCCCATGGTCCGACATGCGGCCTGCGAACTTGCCTTTCACGGCGGTCAGCCGCCAAGCTAAGCCCCTGATGTGCTCCGCGCAGGATCTTGCGGAGCGGTTTCCAGGGAATTTGCAACGACATGTCGGCCGTCATCCACGCTTCGTCCGCGCCGGCGGACCAGATCTCACAGGGTGCGATCACCTTGGGCGTGGGCGATCCCACGCGCCTGATCGCCTTCGATCGTGGGCAGGCCATCGACGTGGCCACCTTCCATGCGCATGTGCGCGGCGTTGCGGCCCTGCTGCCGCACGGCCGGCATGCGGTGAACCTGTGCGAGAACCGCTATCGCTTCATCGTCGCGCTGTGCGCGGTGGCGCTGCGCGGCCAGGTCACGCTGCTGCCGCCCTCGCGCGCACCAGCCGTGGTGGCCGAAGCCATGGCACAGCACGCCGACAGCTGGGCGCTGGGCGATGAGGCCATCGAACAGGCGCCTGCGCGCTATCTGAGGCTGCCCGAGCGGTTGCCGATGGCCGATGGTCCGGCGCCGCAGGTGCCGCTGGCGGCGCTGGCGGTGATCGGCTTCACCTCCGGCAGCACCGGCCAGCCAAAACCCTATCCCAAAACCTGGAGCAGCTTCCGCACCAGCAACCAGCAGAACCTGGCCGCGCTGGCCGAGTTGTGGGCCGGTCACGTGCCCAGCGTGGTGGCGACCGTGCCGCCGCAGCATATGTATGGCATGGAGCTGTCGGTGGTGATGCCGCTGCTGACCGAGGTGGCCATCGATGGCAGCAAGCCGTTCTTCCCAGGCGATGTGGCGCAGGCGCTGGCCAACGTGCCCGAGCCGCGGGTGCTGGTGACCACGCCGGTGCATCTGCGCGCGCTGGTGGATTCGGGCGTGCAGCTTCCCCCCATGACCGCGATGGTCTCGGCCACCGCGCCACTGCCGCAGGAACTGGCCCAGGCGGCGGAAGCGCGCTTCGGCGGGCAGGTGGTGGAGATGTTCGGCTCGACCGAGACCTGCATCTTCGCGCGCCGCCGCACCGCGGTCGAAGAACACTGGACCCCGCTGCCAACCGTGCGCGTGATCCCGCAGCCCGATGGCAGCCTGGTGCTGGCCTCGCACCTGCCGCAGCCGGTGCCGCTGGCAGACCTGATGGACGTCGAAGCCGACGGCCGCTTCCGCGTGCGCGGCCGCCAGGCCGACCTGCTGGAAATCGCCGGCAAGCGGGCGTCGGTGGGCGATCTCACGCGTCGCTTGCAGGCCGTGCCCGGCGTGCGTGACGGCGTGATGCTGCAGCTGGACCAGGCCGACGATGGCGGCGTGCGCCGCATCGCCGCGCTGGTAGTTGCGCCGGACCTGGATGAAGCCACCCTTCTGGCGGCGTTGCGCCAAAGCATGGACCCGGTGTTCCTGCCGCGACGCATCCGCTTCGTCAAAGCGCTGCCGCGGGCCGAGACCGGCAAGCTGCCGCGTGCGGAAGTGTTGAAGCTGCTGGATTCGTAACCTCGCGCGGCATGCGTTGCCGCTGCACGGGAAGTCCCACCGACAGGATGTCGCTTATGAGACGCCGCCGTTTTGCATTGATCATTGTGGCCGTCGTGGTCCTCGGGCTGGTCGCGGCCGGTTCGGCCTGGCTGGGGCGACGCAGCGCGCTGACACAGATCGCTGCGAGCGATTCGCGGGACGTGTCTGCAGCGGACGCTGTTGATCAACCCATCGCGCCGCCGGCAGCCAAGAGCGAACGTGTCCGCGCTTCAGCGCCCCGCGCGCCGCTGCCGCCGCAGGACACGCCGCTGCGTCTGATCCAGGCTGATCTCACTGCGCGTGCCCGTGCCGGTGATGCCGGCGCGGCCTGCAGGCTGGCGGCTGAGCTGCATCGCTGCGAGCAGGCGCAGACCAGCCTGCGCAGGTTCGAGGACTACCTCGAAAACAACGAGCGTTATCTCGGCGCGATCACCGACCCGGCCAAGCGGGAGCAGATCCGCCAGCAGACGGGCAACAACAGCGTGCAGGCCGGTGAGCGCCTCCTGCGCAATGCCGAGTCCTGCGATGGCATCGCGCAGGTCAGCCTGGCCGAGCGCGTCGGCTACTGGCGGCAGGCTGCGCTGGCCGGCAATCGCGGTGCGCTGCTGCAGTACGCCAGCGGCAATGCCTTCCAGTGGCGCAGCGTGATGGACGTGTTGCCGCAGCTGCAGGTGTACCGGCAGGAAGCAGAAACCCTGGCGCTGCGTGCTGCCGCGAACGGTGACCTGCGCGCGGTGCTGGCGCTGGCGGCGGCCTACACGCCGAACGAGGAGTCGCGCTCGCGCAACATGCTGGCGCAGTCGGTCCAGCCCGATCCGGCGCGCGCGTTGGCGCTGTACCGCTATGCCGAAGCCGCAATGGCGGCCAGCAACCAGGCCTTGCCATCGAGTGTGCGTGAGCGCTTGTTCGATACGCCACGCAAGGCGCTCGACGGACTTCTGCAACCCGGCGACAGCACGCGCGCCGACACGCTGGCCGCGCAGTGGCAACGTGAATGGACAGCGCCGGCGCAACCAGATCGTGCCCGCGGTGGCTTCATCGGGCCGCAAGGCCAAGTGGCCTACATCGCACCGCGGGATTGCGGCGACTAAGGCGCTCGCGGGTGCCTTACCCGTGCACGCCGTCGATCTCCACTGCCAGCTCGCGGCGGCAGATGGCGGCATGCAGCACCAGTCGCGGGACGTTGTCGCCGAAGCGCGCGTCCAGCGCTTTGGCCACGATCGCCAGGTCGTCGGCGTCGCGCACGTAGACCTTCAGCCGCGTGCCTTCGCCGAACGCCGGTGGCAGCGCAGGCACATGCTGGCGTGCCGCGTCGAGCAGCGCATCGAAGTTGAGGAAGGTTTCCTGCAGCTGGTCCAGCAGCTGGCCCACATGCAGGGTTTCATGGCCGACCACGCTGGCGGTGCCGGACAGCAGCAGGGGCATTTCGCTACCCGGCGGAGGCACCATCGCCCGCGCGAAACTCGGTGGCTGGGCGCCGTACTGGCGCGGGTAGTGATACGCACTGACCTGACGCGGGTTCTCCACCGGCGTGCCGGACGCGCGCGCGGCCAGCCAGTAGACCTGCAGTGTGTGCACGTCATCGCTGCGGCCGATGCCGGTGGCCGCCGGCAGCTGGCGGTTGTCGAAACTGCCCAGTCCGCGCGCGCGGCCCACGCAGAATTCGCGATAGCGTTCGCGGTCGCCTTCGCCCACGGTGATGCCGCTGAGGTAGTTCCACATGCGCAGCAGGCGCGGTGTCTGGCTGCTGCCGACCAGCTCGGATAGCGCGGCATAGGCCAGCGCGGCGGCTTCCTCGATGCCGATCTGGGTTTCGTCCACTTCGATCACGCCGAACTGCAACTCGCCATCGGTGGCCCAGGCGATATCGCCGGTGCGGCCGTGATGGACCGGGCGGGTGGTGCGCCAGACCTCCAGCATGCGCGCGCCAAACGGCTGCAGCGGCACGCGCAGGTAGCGCGGATCGTCATGCACCGGCGCGTCGGTGCCGAAGCCGAACACCGCCAGCACCAGCGGATCATCCAGCAACGTGGCCGGCGAGGTTTCGGGAACGTACTCCACCGACAGGTGCGGGGCCGGGGCCGTGCCCACGGGGTGCGGATGACTCACGAACGATCTCCTTGCAAAGTATCCCCTTCAAAGCCTGCACGTCGCTGACGACGACGATGCAGCCAGGCCCGCCAGGCCTTGGGTGCCATTAGGGCAGAGGCTGTGAAGTACAGTGCGCGGAACACGCGCAGCCGGCGGGTGACGGCCGGCACGTCGAACACATCCCCGGCCAGCATCGCCACCACGGCATTCTCCACCTGCAGCACGTTGCGCGGGTTGGCAAACAGGTGGCGCATGGCCGGCGAGGTGAAGCGATAGATGAACCACTTGAACTCATCCAGCCCGCCAACCAGATGCTTTTCCAGCGCGCGACGCAGGGCGGGTTCGCGCGTGGGCTCGCGCAGCGCGGCATCGACCGTGGCGGCCGCCTGCTCTGCACCGTGCATGGCCAGGTACACGCCGGAAGAAAACATCGGATCGACGAAGGCATAGGCATCGCCAACCAGCAGCCAGTTCGGCCCACCCATGCGCGTGCATTCGTAGGCGTAGTTGCCGGTGGCGTGCACCGGCGCGACGCGGCGTGCGCCGGCCATGCGCTCGTTGGCATCGGGGTTGAGCGCGATCGTGCGACGCAAGAAGGCCTCGCTGTCGCCGTGCCGGGTCTTCATGTAGTCGGGGAAGCACACCGCGCCGACGCTCATTACGTCATCGCGCAGGGGGATCAGCCACATCCAGCCGTGCGGATGTCGGTAGATGCTGATGTTGCCGGCATCCTCGCCCGGCCGGCGGGCCACGCCACTGAAGTGGCTGAAGATCGCCGCCGACTGGTGTTGCGGATTCTTGCGCTTGAGCTTGAGCTTGCTGCCGACGAAGGCATCGCGGCCGCTGGCATCGACCAGATAGCGCGGCTGGAACATGCGCACGGTGCCGTCCTGGCATGCTTCGATGCGGGGCTGGTCGCCCTGCAGTGTGATCCCGGTCACGCGCACGCCTTCGCGCGTGTCCACACCGGCCGCGCGTGCGTTCTCAAACAGGATCTGGTCGAACTCCTCGCGTTTGACCTGGAAGGCGTGGTCGGCCTTGGCCTCCAGCGCGTGGGTGAAGCGGAAGGTGTTGTAGCCGCCGGTGTCGGCCGGGAAGTCCGCGCCAAGCTTGAGCACGCCGACCTGGCGGACCTGCTCCAGCACGCCCAATCGTTCCAGGATCGGCATGTTCATCGGCAGCAGCGACTCGCCGATATGGAAGCGCGGGTGGTGGTCCTTTTCCAGCAGCGTCACCTGCCAGCCCTGCCGGGCCAGGAAGGTCGCGGCGGTGCTGCCGGCCGGCCCGCCGCCGATCACCAGGACATCGGGACGTTCGATCGGCGCGGCTGCCGGTGCAGCGGCCTCGGGCTGGGCGAGGGAGTTGGCAATGGCTGCGGACATCCGTTGAACCTGAAGCGGGCGCGATGCGGAAGGGCCCGCATGATAGCCCCAGGCGTGCTGGCCCAAACTTGCACGGCGCGCGCCGATGCACCATCTTGTCGCACCTTGTCATGCTGGGAAGCACTGTAGATGTCCGCGCAAACCGCCGCTGAAACCGAACTGGCCGAGCTGCTGGTCGAGAGCCTCAACCTGGAAGACGTTCAGCCCGGTGAAATCGATCCGGAGGCGCCCTTGTTCAATACTGGCCTGGGCCTGGATTCAATCGATGCGCTGGAGCTGGCGCTGGCCATCAGCAAGCGCTATGGCTTCCAGCTGCGCTCGGACAATGACGAGAACCGTCGCATCTTTGCCTCGCTGCGTGCGTTGACGGCGCATGTCCAGGCCAACAAGACCGTCTGACGCGCCGCCCGCGCCGCAGGCGCCGGGCTGGATCTTCCTCGTGGTGCTGGTACTGGCCATCGGCTATTCGCCGTTGGCGCACTGGGCCAATGCCAGCAGTCGCCCGGATCTGGCCGTGCTGGCCGCCGCCTCGCTGGTGTTGATGGTGCTGGCCGAGCCGCTGGCGCGCTGGCGGCCCTGGGCCTGGCTGCTGACCGCTGGACTGTTCGCCGCCTTGGTGCCGATGTGGGATTCGCCGCGCGCAATGCTGCTGTTGGCGGCACCACCGGTGGTGTTCACCGGCTGGGTGGCCTGGTTCTTCGGGCGCAGCCTGATGGGCGAACGGGTGCCGCTGATCACCAAGATCGTCGAGGCGCTGTATCAGCGCGCCGGCATCGCCATCACCCCGGAACAGCGCCGCTACACCCGTCGACTCACCGCGGCATGGGCGGGGCTGCTTGCCGGGCTGGCAGCGCTGTATCTGGTGCTGGGCCTGTGTGCGGCGCCCGGTGGCGTGCTGATGCAATTGGGTGTCGCGCCGCCCGTCGCGGTGCCGGAGGCAGCGGCGTCGCTGATCGCCAACCTGCTCGGTTACGGGGTGATCGGCGGTTTCTTCATCGGCGAATATCTGCTGCGCGCGCGCTGGTTTCCCAACCGTCCCTATCGCAACCTGCCGGACTTCATTCGCCACATGGCGGCGCTGGGTCCGGTGTTCTGGCGGGAACTGCTGCGCTAACGGGGAGATTTCTGACCCGCTGTCACGTACCGGACACGTCCTGTCACGGGTATCCTGTCGCGGTGCAGACAAGGACCGACAACCTGAACGCGACAGGGGCCTGGACGCCCGCCCGCGTGGCCTGGCAGGTCCTCAACCTGTTGCAGCTGGCGTACACGCTGGTGTGGACCGCCGCGTGGATCACGGTGGCGCTGTTGCTGCTGGTGGTGACCCGCCGTCCGGAAGTCTCGTTGCGCATGGCTGCGCGCTGCTGGGCGCCCGGGCTGCTCGTGGCCGGCAATGTCAGGGTGGTGGTCGAGGGCCGTGACGGCGTGGACTGGTCGCGTCCGCATCTATTCGTCTCCAACCACCAGTCGGTGATCGACATCTGCGCGTTGTACATGGCGGTGCCGGTGCCGCTGCGCTTCCTGTTGAAGGACGAAATGCTCAAGGTGCCGTTCGTGAACTGGTACGCCCAGGCCACCGGCATGCTGTTCCTGGATCGCGACAGCCGCCGTGCCGGTGCGCTGGTGCGACGGCAGGCCGCGCAGGTATTGCGCAAGGGCCAGGACCTGTGCCTGTTCCCCGAAGGCACCCGCAGTCGCAGTGGGGAACTGGCGCCATTCAAGGCCGGGCTGTTGCAGGCCGCTATTGATGCTGGTGTCGATGTTGTCCCGGTCGCGTTGGATGGTGCGGGCAAGGTCTTGCCGGTGGAAGGGATGTTCCGTGCGCGTCCGGGTGTCATCCGGGTGCGCCTGGGCAAGCCGATTCCGGTGATGACCGAGTCCGGGCCGCTGACCCGGCAACAATTGACCGACCAGGCGCATGCCGCTGTCCGCGCCATGCTTGAACCCCGCATCTGAGTTGTCGCATGTCCGTCGTCTTCCGTTCCACGTTCAGCGTGCCCCTTGCGCACCCCTGTCTGCCCGGGCATTTCCCGGGCCAGCCCATCGTGCCCGGCGTGGTGGTCCTGGGCCACGTGCTGCAGGCCCTTGAATCCCTGCAGGGCGCCGTTTGCGGCGGCCTGCGCATGCCGCAGGTGAAGTTCGTCCAGCCGCTGCTGCCGGGCGAGCAGGCCGAGATCGCCCTGGAAGGGCAGGCACCCAGATGGAAGTTCCGCGTGCAGCGCCAGGACACGCTATTGGCCAGCGGCGAGCTGGTGACCACGGAGCGCGCGACATGAGCACGGTATGGAAACAGCGCCCGGAAGGCGGCAGCCGCTTCGCGATGTGGCTGCTGCGCGGCATCGCCTGCTACGGCGGGCGCGGGCTGGCGCGGCTGCTGCTGTATCCGATCACCCTGTATTTCATGCTGGTACGCGGGCCTGAGCGCCGCGCGTCGCGCGCCTACCTGACGCGCGTCCTCGGCCGGCCCTCGCAGTGGCTGGATACCGCGCGCCACATCCACTGCTTTTCTTCGGTGATCCTGGACCGCGTGTTCCTGCTCAGCGGACGCATGGACGAGTTCCAGGTGGACGTGAGCGGGCTGGATGAGTTGCACACGCAGATGGACGCCGGCCAGGGCGTGCTGATTTTCGGCTCGCACTTGGGCAGTTTCGATGCGCTGCGCGTGCTGGCGCAGGAGCGTCCTGACGTGCAGGTGAAGGTGGTGCTGGACAAGGCGCAGGCACCGGCGATGACCGAGCTGCTGGGCGCGCTGAACCCGCAGCTGGACGAATGCATCATCGACGCCAGCATGGACAGCACCTCGATCGTCATGGCGATCAAGCAGGCCGTCGACGAGGGCGCGCTGGTGGCGCTGCTAGTGGACCGCACACGTCCGGAAGATCCGGCGTTGCCGGCGCACTTCCTGGGCACGCAGGCGCATTTCCCAACCTCGCCCTGGCTGATCGCCGCTGCCCTGAAAGTGCCGGTGGTGCTGGCGTTTGGCGTCTATCATGGGCGTGCCCGCTACTCGCTGGCTTTCGAGACCTTCAGCGAAAAACTGGAAGTCTCACGCCGCAACCGCGCTTCGATCCTGGGCGGGCATATCCGCCGCTACGCCGAGCGCCTGGAGCATCACACCCGGGCAGCGCCGTACAACTGGTTCAATTTCTACGATTTCTGGACGACCAAGCATGTCGATGCGACGCAAGCTGCCGTGGATGCTGACGCTGCTGTGCAGCGCCGCACCGCTCTCCGCCGCACCGCCTGAGACCGTCGATGCAGGCTGGGTCCTGCAGAAGATCGCGCGCCCGGCACCGGCCTCGACCGGCTTCGTCGAACTGCGTGGTTCGGCCATGCTCAAGACCCCCCTGCGCCTGCAGGGCCGCTACGCGCGCCCGGACAAGGACACGCTGGTGCGCGAGGTAACCGCGCCGTATCACGAGACGACCACCATCCGCGGTGGTCAGGCCACGCTGGCACGCGAAGGCAAGCCCGCCCGCACCTTCTCGTTGTCGCGCGTGCCGGAGCTGGCCGAACTGCAGCGCAGCTTTGGCGCGCTGCTGGCCGGTGAGCAGGCCCTGCTGGAACAGCACTACACCATCACGGCGAGCGGCCCGACTGCGCAGTGGCAGCTGACGATGACGCCCAGGGACGCGGCGCTGGCGCGCCAAGTGCGGCAGATCCAGCTGTATGGCCGTGGCGCCGAGTTGCGGTGTATCGAGACCAGCCCGGGCAAGGGCGATCTGCAGCGCACGCTGCTGGCGGGCGCGGCGCAGGACGCCGCTGCAGTCACCGAGCTTCCGGCCTTGATCGACCTGTGCCGCGGCGCCGGCACCTGAGCGCCTGTCCTTGTCCTGCCGTGCTCGCCGATGGGCGTGCTGCAAAAAACCGCCGGGAGCGTGTCTTGGTCGTGCAAAACGATGGTCCGAAGGGCGGCCGCCACCGATGGCGGCCCCATCATGCTCAGGGACGACGTCTACGCAGCGGTTCCTGCGTGCTATCTCGCGCCATCCTGCAGCGCTCGCGAAGGACCTTGAACAGGTTTTACGCAGCGTTGACCACCTCCCCCCTTCGATGTTCCTGGAAGCCCGCGCATGCTGACACCGCGTCGCCGTATCGTCTTCGCGTTGGTCTGGCTCGCGCTGCTGGCCGGTGCGGCCTGGTGGCTCAGCGCCACGCTGCAGGTCTCCGGTGACCTGCGCAAGTTCATGCCCGAGGCGCGCACGCCGGCCCAACGCCTGTTGATGGACGAGCTTGGCGAAGGCCCGGGCTCGCGCCTGCTGTTGATGTCCATTGCCGGCAGCCATCCGGCCGCCGTCGCCGACCAGTCGCGCGCGTTGCAGGCGCGGCTGGCGGCCGATCCCGCTTTCCAGTTCGTCGCCAATGGCGGTGAGGCCAGCCTGGCCGCCATCCCCGAGGGCCTGCTGCCGTATCGCTATCTGCTGAGCGCGCGTTACGACACCCGCGCGCTGGATGTGGACACCTTGCGCGAGGCGCTGGGCGAGCGCCTGCAGGACCTGGGCTCGCCTGCCGCCGCGCTGGTCGAGCCATTGATCCCCAGTGATCCAACCCTGGAAACGTTGGCGGTGGCCGAGCAGCTGCAGCCAGAGAACGGCCCGCAGCAGCGCGAAGGCGTGTGGTTCGACAAGGCCGGAAAAGCCGCCCTGCTGGTCGCGCAGACCCGCGCCGCCGGGTTTGACCCCACCGGGCAGGAAGTCGCGGTCGGTGCGATCCATCGCGCCTTCGATGACATCGCCAAGGGCAGCAAGAGCCACCTGGTGCTGACCGGGCCTGGCGCGTTTTCGGTGGAGATCGGTAGGCGCACCCAGGCCGAGGCGCAGTGGATCGGCACGCTGGATACGGTCGGCCTGGTGTTGCTGCTGCTGGTGGCCTATCGCAGCTGGAAGATTCCCGTCCTGGGCGTGCTGCCGCTGGCCAGTGCCGGCCTGGCCGGCCTGGGCGCGGTGGCGCTGCTGTTCGAAGGCGTGCACGGCATCACCGTGGCCTTCGGCTTCACCTTGATCGGCGTCGTGCAGGACTATCCGATCCATCTGTTCAGTCACCAGCGTCCTGGCATCGCGCCACGCGTCAACGCGCGCCTGCTGTGGCCGACGCTGGCCACCGGCGTGGTCGCCACCTGCATCGCCTATGTGACCTTCCTGTTCTCCGGCGTGGATGGGTTGCGCCAGCTGTCGGTGTTCACCATCGTCGGGCTGGGCACGGCCGCGTTGACCACGCGCTTCCTGCTGCCGGCCTTGCTCGACCCGGCGCAACGCGACCACGCCGATTCCCCGCTTCTCGCGCGGCTGTGGCGTGGCATCGCGCGATTGCCGCGCCCGCGCGCGTCGCTGGCGCTGCTGGCCATGGCGGCCGTGGCGGTGATCGTGTGGCGCCCCGGCGCGTTCTGGGAAAACGATCTGTCCAAGCTCACGCCGGTGCCGGCCGACGGATTGGCGCGCGATGCGCATCTTCGCGCGGAGCTGGGCTCGCCGGACGTGCGGTATCTGCTGGCGGTGACGGCGACGGACGAGCAGAGCGCGCTGCTGGCCTCCGAGGCCCTGCGTGGACGCCTGGACACGCTGGTGCGCGAGGGTGCGCTGGCCAGCTACGACATGGCCGCGCGTTACCTGCCCAGCGTGGAGCGCCAGCGCCTGCGACAGGCGCGCCTGCCGGACCCGCTCTACGCCGGCTCGCTGCTGGCCCGCGCGACCGAGGCCTCGCCGTTCCGCGCCGAGGCGTTCGCTCCGTTCCTGGCCGACCTGGAAACCGCGCGCACCGCGCATCCGCTGCGGCCATCGGATCTGGTGGGCACGCCGTTGGCCAGCTCGGTGCAGGGCATGTTGCTGGATCAGGGCAATCAGGTGACCGCCCTGGTGTCGCTCAGCGGGCTGGCTGATCCGGAGGCGTTGCGTTCGGCAGTGAGGGGCACCGATGCGCAACTGATGGATCTCAAGGAGGCGTCCGAATCCCTGGTGACCGCCTACCGCGGTCGGGTGCTGGCCGCGCTCGGCATCGCCGCGTTGCTGCTGGCGGTGACCGTATCGCTTGCGCTGCGCGAGCCCCGGCGCATCGTGCGGGTGTTGCTGCCCATGGCGTTGAGCACGCTGCTGATCGTGGCGGTGTTGCGCTTGTTCGGCGTCGAACTCAACCTGTTCCACCTGATCGCGTTGATCCTTGCCGCAGGCCTGGGCCTGGATTACGCGCTGTTCTTCGATCACGCCGGCGATGATCGCCACGATCAGCTGCGCACCCTGCATGCCTTGATCGTGTGCAGCCTGATGACGGTGCTGGTGTTCGCGCTGCTGGGGGCCTCGAGCATTCCCGTGCTGCGTGCCATCGGCGTCACCGTGACCCTAGGCGTGGTGTTCAATTTCATCCTGTCGCTGCTGGTTTCGCGCGAGCATGTGGACGAGGGGCCGATGGAGCGGGCACGCATTGACGGGGGGCCGCATGCAGGGGCGTGAGCAGATCGCACGGCTGATCCCGCATCAAGGCCTGATGTGCCTGTGGGAGCACGTGGTGGCATGGAACGACACCCGCATCGTCTTGCGCAGCCAGGGCCATCGCGACGCGCAGCATCCGCTGCGTTCGCAGGGCCGCCTGCGCGCGCTGCATCTGTGCGAATACGGCGCGCAGGCGATGGCCGTGCATGGCGGCCTGCTGGGCCAGGCCAGCGGCGCGCCGGTCCGCCCGGGCGTGCTGGTGGCGCTGCGCGGCGTGCACCTGCACGTGGATTTCATCGACGCGCTGCCCGGCGCGCTGCAATGCGAAGCCGACGTGCTGATGCAGTCCGAGGACAGTCAGCAGTATGGATTCCGTATCCTCCACGCTGGCCCGCATGAGGCGACCGAGGTCTTGGCCGAAGGCCGCGCCTCGGTGATGCTGGGACCGTTACCGCCATCGCAGGGAGATCGTGCATGAATGACAAGCAGCGCCGCGCGCTGGTGACCGGCGGGAGTGGCGACCTGGGCGGCGCGATCTGCCGCAAGCTGGCCGCAGACGGCTTCCAGGTGATCGTGCACGCCAATGGCAATCTCACGCGCGCCCAGGCGCTCGTCGATGAACTCACGCAGGCCGGCCGCCAGGCGCAGGCGGTGGCGTTCGACCTGGCCGATGCCGAGGCCAGCGCGACCGCGGTGGCGGCGCTGCTCGAGCAAGGCCCGGTGCAGGTGGTGGTCAACAATGCCGGCATCCATGATGACGCGCCGATGGCGGGCATGACCGCGCAGCAGTGGCATCGGGTGATCGACGTGTCGTTGCACGGGTTCTTCCACGTGACCCAACCTCTGCTGCTGCCGATGGCGCGCACGCGCTGGGGCCGGGTGGTGTGCATCTCATCGGTGGCCGCGGTGGTGGGCAATCGCGGCCAGACCAACTACGCCGCGGCCAAGGCCGCCTTGCACGGCGCCACCAAATCGCTGGCGCGCGAGATGGCCAGCCGTGGCATTACCGCCAATGTGGTGGCCCCGGGTGTGATCGAAGGCGCGATGATCGGCGAGCAGTTTCCACCGGAGGCGATCAAGCAGCTGGTGCCTGCCGCGCGTGCCGGCAAGCCGGAGGAAGTGGCCGCGCTGGTGGGCTTCCTGTGCTCGGATGCGGCCGGCTATGTCAACGGCCAGGTGATCGGCATCAACGGCGGCATGGGCTGAGCGCCCTGGTCCTCCCGGTCCATGCGTGGTGGCTGCCAACCACCGACATCTCAGTGCATGTCAGTGGCAGGCTGAATCGAGTCGTCGCAGATCTGCCCAGCCGCGTCGGCGCGCTGAGGGTCGGTTGCATGTCTGGTTCCAGCAATCCCCTTCAGTTCACACCAGATGCGTTTCAGTTGCTGCGCGGCAAGGGTGCAGGGTTGGACGCAATCTTTTCGAGTGCAGCGCGGGCGCTTGGGCTGTTTGGTTCCAACTTCAACGCGGCTTCGTAGCTTCTACGCGCTTCATCCGACCGTCCTGCTGCCAGGTACGCCTCGCCGAGGCTGTCGTGCGTGTTGGCTGAGGTTGGATACGTCGATGCGCCCCATTCGAAAACACGAACTGCTGCATTCGTCCGATTGGCGCGAAGCAGCTTGTAGCCCAGTGTGTTCAATGCGCTTTCGCTGTTGTCGTATTCGGCAAGACGCGGCCCCAGGCCGAGATAGGCCTGCGTCATGGCGTTGACGTCCTGGCGATAAGCGATGGGGGTTAGCAGGTCATCCAGACTGCGTTTGGCCGGTTGCATGGGCTTGCCATTGAGGACTTCCATGAGATCTCTGCCCATGGACGCCACGAGCGAGCCTTGCCAGAAATTATCAAGGATGATGACGCAATCCTCGTGCTCTTCGGACCTCAAGTAGTAGCTCTGGTACCCCGGCACGCTGCCTGTGTGGGAGGCAACCCGCAGCGTCCCGGCATCCGGCAATGCCCAGTCCTCGATACTCCATCCAAAGCCATAGGCAGCGGCTTGCACTGTCAGCATGTTCTTCCGCATGTCCTTGCGCAGGAGGCGTTCGCCATAGAGCGCTCGGTCGAAGCGGTAGAGGTCATCGACTGTCGTGTAGATCCCCGCTGCGGCGAATGAAACACTCGGGTCGATCCATTGCGGGTGCACCAAAGCGCCCTCCCCGGTGCGGGCATAACCTTCGGCGAGGTGCTCCACGAGCGAAGAGTCGTTGAAAAGGCCACTGGAACCCATGTTCGCGGGCGCGAAGATGCGCTTGTCCAGGTTGTCCGACAAGGGCTGGCCCGTAGCCTGCTCGATCAAAAGGCCGAGCAGGAAGAAGCCATTATTGTTGTAGCGCCAGCGCTGTCCCGGGTGCTCCAACAGCTTCGGTTGGATCCACTCCCGTGCAAAATCCATCGGCGCGTAGCTTCGACGCGCTTCAGTTTGCCACCATGGATCGGTGTAGCGTCCTGGGATGTCTTCAAGCCCCGAGGTGTGGCTCAGCAACTGGCCTACTGTCACCGGCGCAGCGGGTGTTCCGGCATAAAGCGCTGGCAAGTATTCACCGAGTGTTCCGTCCAGGCGCAGCTTGCCTTCCTGTATCAGTTGCATGGTCAGCGTGGCAACGAGCGGCTTGCTCAGTGAGCCAATCCGATAGCGTCCGTCTGTCCGGTTGGCCGTCGCCCACTCCACGTTTGCCTGCCCATAGGCTGCTTTCAGCAGCACACGATCTCCTCGTGCGACCAGCACCGTTCCGTTGAAACCGCGATGGGACACGTAGCTATCGACCAGCCGGAGTAGATCATTCGGCGCCAAAGCCGGAGCCGGAGCCGGAGCCGGAGTTTGCGTCGCCCAAGCGACTGCATTGCATGTCAGCAAGACGAGGACAGGTATCCACAGTCCGGGGCGCATACGCCGATCCAGTTGGAGAACTCGCTCGAAACTAATCATTGACTACAGTTGTAGTCAAGTGTTTTTTATGCGCGGAGACGGTCAGGGACAGACGTCCTGTCGGGTTCGCCAGCCAGGCGTGGTGATCTCTGAGGGCACTGTGGCGATCTGCCGCTTGTCGCCCGGGCGACCGTCTAGTCGGGTGGTGGCTGGCGGATTCAATGCCGCCGCCCCGTCAAGCCGCGCTTGAATACCAGCGTGCATCCAGGGACGAGGCACGTTCAGCCGAGGCGTGCTGCAACAGCGCGGTGATGCCGTGGTCGTCAATGTCGGGGTGATAGCCGCGTGCGTGCTGTAGCAGCTCCGCGGCGAGGGCACCCATGCGCTGCACGTTGTGCTGCACGCGTTGTGTAAACGCGGCCGCATCCGGGCGGTCTTCCAGGGCGCGATTGAGTTCGCGGAACCAGTCGATGTGGTACTGGTCCAGCAGGCGTCCGGTAACCTGCGGTTCGGCCGGATTGCGTGCGCTCCAGTCGCGCACCAGCGCCTGCGCGGCGAGGTTGAGATCGCGCGCATGCAGCAGGTCGGGCTTCAAGCGGCCGAGCAGGCCGATGTCGGTGATGTGGCCGGTGAAGTACATCGGCGCCAGCAACGACCAGTAATACGTGTAGTCCCAGATCACCTTCAGCGGCATCACCTGCGGGTCGCCGAAGATCGCGTACTGGTCCTGGTAAAGCGTCAGCGTGTTCTCGTAGAACGAGAAGTACAGCTGTTGGTACAGCTCGGCATGTGGGGCGAACGACTTGCCCGCGCGGTCACGCCCGATCAGCTCGCAGATGTAGCTGTTGGAGATGGCGATGAAATCGCTGCCCGGCGAATAGAACGGATCCAGGAACAGCCCGGCCTCGCCGGTCAGCGCCCAGCGGTCGGCCGAGAACACCTGCTTGCAGCCGTAGGAGAAGTTGCGCAGGAACAGGAAGTCCTGAAGCTGGTGGTCGCTGTTGTCCAGCGTGCGCGCCACCTGCGGCTGGTGCTCGCGCAGCCACGCCATCGCCTTCTCATGGGTGTTCATCGTCTCCAGCGGGTGCATCTGCGCATCGCAGACGATGCCCAGCGAATGCGCACCGGAAGACAGCGGGATCAGCCAGAACCAGTAGCCCGGCCCGCACATGTGGTTGGTCGAGCGCCAGCGGTCCGGCGGCGTGCAGCGCTGTAGCCACGATGGATCGGACGACCAGCTGTTGGGGTCGACCAGGCCTTCCACGCGCCACCACACCGCATTGGCGTTATGAGCGTTGTCCTGTGCCAGGCCGAGCTTGCGCTTGAGCAGGCCCGCGCGGCCGCTGGCATCGACCACCCAACGCGCCTGCAGCGTGCCGGGCTGGCCCTGCTGCTCGAAACGCACCGTGTGGTCGTCGTTGTCGCTCGCCAGGTCCACGCCACGCACGCTGCAGCCATCGATGAACTGCACGCCGAGGTCGCGCGCACGTTCGCCGAGGAAGTTCTCGAAGCGGCCGCGATCGATCTGCCAGGACGGCGTGGGCAGCAGCTGGCTGACTCCCAGCTCGGTGCAGCGATCGATGTCCTCGCGCCCATCGGAAAAGAAGAAGCGGAAGCCGAACTTGCGGATCTGTTCGGTCTCCAGGTGCTCGCGCAGGCCCAGTATTTCGGAAAAGTAGTGCGCGCCGATTTCCACGGTGGATTCGCCGACTTTGAAGGCCGCTTCACGCACCGGGTGCTGGCGACGTTCCAGCACCGTCACGGCCATGTCCGGATCACGCTGCTTGAGTTGCATGGCCAGGGTCAAGCCTGCCAGGCCGCCTCCAGTGATCACGACATCGGCGTGTGCTGCATTCATGGGGATCTGCTGTTCCTTCGCGAGGTCGACACCGTATCAAATTCACCTGACGGATCGTCGATCAACGGTGGGTTGGCGCGGGCGCGCCGGTATTCTCGGATCACATGGCCGTAGGCCCAGACCTGGGCCACGACGTGCGAAGTGATCTTCCACAGATCGCGCACCAGCCGGAAGTGGCTCTTGCGGAAGGTGCCAGGTGCTTCCAGGTGCATGTAGCGCGTCTCGATGGGTACGGCGATCACGCGCGCACCGGTGCGGCGGGCGGCGGCGATCAGCATCTGCGCCTCGAACACGAAGCCTTCGCCTGCCACGTCCTGCAGCTGGAACACGGCTTTGGGATACAGGCGCTGGCCACTCTGGCTGTCGACCAGCCGGAAGCCACAGCCCCAGGCGATGCCCCAGTCACCAAAATCGTTGCCGATGCGGCGGATCGTCGGCTGGCTGGCACGCTTGCGCAGCCGCGCGCCGACGATCACCGCCGTCGGGTGGCGATTGGCGGCCTCGATCAGGCGTGGAATGTCGGCGGCATTGTGCTGGCCATCGCCATCCATGGTCAGTACCGCCTCGACGCCCTGGCGCGTGGCTTCGGCAAAGCCGCTGCGCAGTGCCGCGCCCTTGCCTTGGCGCCGCGCATGCCGCACCACGGTCACCGGCAGGTCGGCGATGCGCTCGACCGTGCCGTCGTCGGAGCCGTCGTCCACCACGATCACGCGCGGGCAGTAGGCCAATGCGCCGGCGACCACCTCACGGATGCGCAGGGATTCGTTGAGCGCCGGCACGACGACGGCCACGTTGTCACGCGTCAATGGCATGGTCCCGGAACGGGGAGACGTCACGCGCTCACCGTCACGCGGAGCCGGCTGAAGGCGCCGGCATCGAGCACGCACGTGCCTGCGCCAGCCGCCAGCGTTTCGAACAACGGCAGCATCGGTGCCATTGCATTGCCGGTGGTGAAGTGCGCCAGCGGCCCGATCAGGCTCAGCGCGCTATCCACTTCCAGCGACGCGTGCAGGCGTGGGCCGTCGCCTGCACGCGACAGCACCAGCGCGGCCCCGAGCAGGCCGTCGCTCCGGGACACGCGGCCCAGCGGGCCGGTCGACTGGCTGTCATAGCCCACCAGCAGGACCGCCTCGGTACCGGTGGCCAGCTGGCTCATCGCCTCGACCAGGCCTTGGGCGAAGCTGCCATGCCAGGCGCTGATCGCGGTGCTGGGCGCATGCGTGCCGGCGCCGATGGTCCAGTAGCCGGCCGCGGCGTTGTGCACCGAGTTGTGGAAGCGGGTCGGCGACAGGCTGGTCGGATCCTCGGCCAGGGTGCGGCACATGTAATCGGTGATGGCCAGATCGCCATGGGTCGAGGTGAAGACCGACGGCAGCGTGGCGATGTCGCGCCCGGCGGCGTGGCAGGCAGCCAAGGAGACTTCCAGCGCCACGGCGACCGTTTCCGGTGCGCGGCGGCGCTCGTTGGGGGCCAGCAGCTGGGGCGACGGGCGCGCGGGCGCGCCGTCTGGGACCTTGCCCGCGGTGATGAAGCTGCGGGCAGTGTCCCAGGAGGGCAGGCCCTTGCACCAGAAGCCGATGCCCTGGACGTGTGCGGAAAGCGAGGGGGCCATCATGCGCGGCCGAAGACCAGTGCGCAGTTGTTGCCGCCGAAGCCGAAGGAATTGTTCATGGCGTACTTCACGGTGCGGGTTTCCGGCGCGAAGCGGATCTGTGGTCCGCAGGCCGGGTCGGGCTGTTCGCTGTTGAGCGTGCCAGGCAACTGGCCATCGGCCAGCGCAAGCAGCGCGAATACCGATTCGACGATGCCGGCCGCGCCCAGCGTATGGCCGGTCCAGGCCTTGGTCGAGGCGGCATGCAGCGTCGGCGGGAACATCGCCGCCACGGCAATGGCTTCGACCGAATCGTTGGCTGGAGTCGACGTGCCATGCAGGTTGAGGTAGTCCAGCTCGGCAGCCGCGATGCCGGCGCGCAGCAGGGCATCGCGCATGGCCAACTGCGCGCCCAGGCCTTCCGGGTGCGGGGCGGACATGTGGTGGGCATCGCTGGATTCGCCATAGCCGCATAGCTGCAGTGCGGCGCTGCCATCGGGTGCCCGCTCCAGCAGGGCAAAGCCGCCGGCTTCACCCAGCGAAAGCCCATCGCGACGGGCGTCGAACGGACGACAGCGCTCGGTCGACACCAGCTGCAGCGCGTTGTAGCCGAACAGCACGCTGCCGCACAGCGTATCCACGCCGCCGACCAGGGCCGCATCGACCAGGCCCGAGTCGATCAGGCGCGCGGCCTGGGCGAAGACCTTGGCGCTGGACGAACACGCCGTGGCCACGGTGATGCAGGGGCCGCGCAGTCCGGTGGCGTGCTGGACGAAATCGCCCAGCGAGTGCGGGGTGTGCACGATAGGGCGCTGCAGGTCATCGGGAAAGCGCGCGCCGCCGTCATCCTGCTCCAGCCGGGTATAGGCTGCTTCGCTGGCACCGATGCTGGAGGTCGACGTGCCCATCACCACCGCGACCCGCGCCGCGCCGTAGCGCAGGCGCGCGGCATCCACGGCCACGGCCATGCCGTCCTGCTGCAGCGCCAGCCAGGCCAGCTGGTTGTTGCGGCAGTCCCAGGTGGACAGATGCTCAGGCAGCCGCACCGCTTCCACGCCTTCGACGCGACCGATGTAACAGGACAACCGGCCTTCGGGGCCGAAGTCGTTCGGGCGCAGGCCGCTGCGACGGGTGCGCAAGGCATCGCGCTGCGCAGCCAGGCCGGCGCCGAGGGCCGTGGTGGCGGTGAAAGCGGAAACCGCCAGCGGCGTCATGCGTGGCAAGGACTGCGGTGAAGACACGGGAATGGCTTACTCGTGGTGCTGGCGAAGTGGGGGCCGAGTATAGCCACACGCCCCGATGCGGCCGAATGGGAAAACGCCACCCGCGCCTGAACGCGCGTCAGGCCGCCAAGGCATCGCACGTTCAGTTGCGCGGGTATCGCGGGCATGGCATTTCGCGCACAATTCCAGGCACTTTCCCAGCAGGTTGCGGCTCGCCCGGATGCAAGCCTATGTCTATAAGAGCCTGCGCAAGGCCGACACCTTCGTCTATCTGGCTGTGCGCGACGATTTCTCGCCGCTGCCCGAGCCGTTGCGCACGCAGCTGGGCGAGCTGACGTTCGTGCTTGATGTGGCCCTGACCCCCGAGCGCAAGCTGGCGCGTGACGATGCGAACGTGGTGCGCACCAATCTGTCCGCGCACGGCTTCCATATCCAGTTCCCACCAACGTGGGCGCTCAACGGCGCCGCAGATGCCTGACCCCGCTTATCGCCGGCTGGCGATTCCGGCCTTGATGGCGGGCCTGCTGCTGTCCCTGACGACCCTCTGGCCCGGCACGCCCGCCTTGCTGGGCGGTTGGCTGGCGCAGCCGGCGTTTGCCTTGGCGGTGTCGTGGTTTGCGGGCACCCGCGGCAAGCCGGGGCGGCATTTCCTGCAGCAGGACCTGCTGTCACCGGCGCTGCTGTGGGCCGCGGCCCTGGTCCTGGCGGGGACGCTGGTGGCCTGGCCACTGGGCAGCCTGCGCGGCGGCGCCAGTCTGACCGCCACGCTGGGCCTGAGCGCGGTGGCTGGCGGATGCGTGATCGCGCTATGGCGCACGTGGCCGCTGTGGCAGTCGGTTGAGCGCGAAAGTGCCACGCCGGCGCGCCATCTACATGCGCTGGACGCCGGGGAAGCCGGCGCCTGGCGGGGCCTGGCCGTGGCGTTGGTGCCGGCCGTGATCATCGGGGTGCTGCTGTGCCTGGCCTGGCCGGCGTTGCTGCCCAGCCACGCCCGCCTGCCGGCGGCGATGGGCTTCGCCCTGGTGTCGCCGCTGCTGCACTGGGTCCTGCAGCGCGCACCGCGCGCGGCTGGCCTGCCGGTGATGCAGATGCGTCCGCCCAAGGCTGCCGTGCGCGAGGAAATCCCGCTGGTGGCCACGCCCGCGCCCGTCACCCCCGTCGTGCCGTTGCCCCCTGAGCCGGTGATCGACCGCTCGCTCGATGGCGCGCTGTATGAAGCGGCCCGCAGTGGACGGGTGGACCGTGCACTGGAACTGCTGGAACAGGGCGCCGACCCACGCGCCGCCGCGCCGACGCAGGGCCGGGACCAGCGCGCGCTGGTCGCCCTGGCCGCCGTGCTGCCGGATCTACGCCTGCTGCGGACCCTGATTGCCAATGGCGTTGACCTCAATGCGCTGCATGCCGGCATGACCCCGCTGCTGGCGGCCACGCGCGACAGCTGGCACGGACGCCCGGATGCGGTGACCACGCTGCTGGCCAATGGCGCCGATCCGCGCATCGGCGATCGCGACGGCAACACGCCCCTGCATCACGCGGCGCGCAGCTCCGACCCGGGCGTGGCCGCGCTGCTGCGCGATGCCGCCGCGGAGATCGATGCGCTCAACAAGGATGGCGTCACCCCGCTGGGCGTGGCCTGCCTGGTCGGCAACTGGCGCCTGGCCAAATACCTGCTGGAGCGCCACGCCAAGCCGGAGCCGCCGCAGGGTCGCCCGGTGCTGCTGGCCGCGGCCGCCACCGAGGAAGACGATCCGGCCGGCGTGCAACTGCTGCTCAAACACAAAGCCAAGCTCAACGTGCGCGGGACCGACGCGCGTACGCCGCTGCATGAGGCCGCACTGGCCGGACATGTGGAGATCTGCGAGGCGCTGCTGGCGGCCGGGGCGGAGGTCGACGCGCGCGATGAGGCGCAGCGCACGCCCTGGCTGGATGCCGCGCGCGCGGGGCGTGGCCCGGTGCTAGATGCCTTGGCCCAGGCCGGGGCCGATGTGAATGCGGTGGATGCCAAGGGGCGCAACGCCCTGGCTCTGGCCTGTGCGGCCGAATCAGTGGCGCCGGCGCGCGTCATCCGGTTGCTAGAACTGGGCGTGGAGGCACAGCGCGCCGATGCCGATGGCCGGCGTGCCGTGGATCTTGCCGCCGAAGCTGGACGTTGGGCGCTGGTCAGTGCGCTCGATCCGGACTACGCGCTGCCGTCGGCGGTGGCCGAAGGCAGCGGCGAGACACCGCCGGATCGCACGCCGGCCTCGCTGCTGCGTGATGCCCTGGCCGCCCGCCAGCTTGAGGATCTCGACGCACTGGTGAAGCTGTGCGCGCCCGAGGAACTGGGCGCGCTGCTGCACGATCCGGCGTTGACCGGCGATGTCGGCGCGGTGCGCTGGCTGCTGCGTCATGGCGCGGCCTCTGAAGTACTCAACAGCCAGCGCGACACCCCGTTGATGGCAGCCCTGGCGCAGGGCGCGCCGGGCATCCCGGTGGCGCGCGTACTGCTGCAGACCGGCCTGTCGCCCAGCGGGCGTGGCGGCTTGGCGCGCTTCATGGCCGCCTGCGTGGCCGATGGCCAGGGCGATGCGTCGACCGAGGCGTTCGCCCGGAGCCTGATCGACCGTGGCGTGGACCTGTGCGCCGTGTCGCAGGCGGGTGACCCGCCGTTGTCGCTGGCCCTGCGCCTGGACTGGGCGGCCCTGGCCGACGACCTGCTGATGCGTGGCGTGGACCGGCAGGCGCGCGACGCACGCGGCATGTCCCCGCTGCACCTGGCGGCCGCGCTGGGACGCGAAGAGGATGTACGCCGGCTCATTGCCCACGGTGCGCGGCCGGACGTGCGCGCGGCCGATGGCCAGACGCCGCTGGGCGTGGCGTTGTCCAGCGGCCGGCGCGACCTGGCCGACTGGCTGGATTGGCACGGCTGGGCACTGCCGACGCGACCGCTGCGAGGCTCGGATCTGCCGTCAGCGGCCATGGCCGGCGATGCCGATGCCGTTCGCCGGCTGCTGGCGTTGGGCTTTCCCATTGACGCCGTCGATGCCCAGGGCTGCACCGCGCTGCTACGCGCGGCCGGTGGCGGTCATCTGCCAACGGTCGAATTGTTGCTGGCGCGCGGCGCTGACACGGCGCAGGCCGCCCATTCCGGTGCCACGCCGCTGTCGGCGGCCGTGAGCATGCGCCAGATCGATGTGGTCGCCATGCTGGTTGCCCACGGCGTGGACCTCGAGCAGCGCCTGCCCGGCGGCGTCACCGTCCTCATGCTGGCTGCAGCGCTGGGCCTGCCGGACCTGTGCGCGCGCCTGCTGACCGCCGGTGCTGACATCCAGGCCAGCGACGGCCAGGGACTGACCACACTGCATTGCGCGGCATTGTTCGGATTCTCCGCGGTCGACCGGGAACGCTTGGTCGCACTGCTCGATACGCTGCTGCTGGCCGGCGCCGACCCGGAAGCCGCCGCGGCCGGTTCGGTCACCCCGTTGCTGCTGCTGCTGGGTGCGCGTGCCGAGCCCGGAACCAGCGCCAATGAAGACGTCATCATCGATGCACTTGGCCACCTCCTGGACGAAGGGGTCTCGCTGGAGGCCAAGGACCCGCGCGGCTTCGGCCCGCTGCACCTGGCTGCCCTGCACGGCATGTTGCGCGTGGTGCAGCGCCTGCAACGCGCCGGTGCCGATCCGGACATGCGAGACACGCTCGGCCGCACGCCGCGCGAGATCGCGGTGATGCGCGGCTTTGTCGATGTGGCCAGCGAGCTGGCCCCGCCGGTGCCGGGCACGGGCGCACCGCTCAGTCGGTTCCTGCGCGAACGCGGTTGATCGATGGGCGCGTCGAACGCGAGCGACGATGCACTGATCGAATGGCGTGATTTCGAACGCGTGGTGATGGTGGCCGGCACGGTGCTGCGGGTCGAACCGTTCCCGCAGGCGCGCAAGCCGGCCTATCAGGTGTGGGTGGATTTCGGCCCCCATGGCGAGCGCAAGACCAGCGCGCAGATCACCGGCGTCTACCAGCCGCAGGACCTGGTCGGCCGCCAGATCGTGGGGGTGATCAACTTTCCGGAGAAGCAGATCGGGCCGATGCGCTCGCAGTTCCTGCTGACCGGCTTCCACACCGATGCCGGCGTGGTGGTCACCACGGTCGAGCGGCCGGTGCCCAACGGTGCGCGCCTGGCCTGAGCGTTCGTGACGGGCGTGGATGTTCCAGTGCTGTTTCAGCGGGGTCGGACGCCTGCGCCGACGGCCGGATGGATCGACCGTGCTACCGCCCTATGCCGTGCTGCATGGGCCGCCACGCGTGACCAGGGGGGGGGGGCTGGTTGTCCAAGTACCTCGAATGCTGGTGGGGTGCTCGCACGCGGTCAAGGCAATGCCCAGGTCCACATATGGGACCACTGCCCGTGCGGAAATGCAGCACATCAACGGAAAGCGACCGGCTATGGCCCTTGCAGCGCTGTGGAGGGGAGCGTCCACGACAGGCGCGGCGTCCACAGACGTCCACAGGCAACCTGCGGCGACAGCGCGCTCAGGTGCTGCTGGAGGCCGGGGGCGAGGGCGCATCGATCGCGTCGGTGTCCTGCTCGTCGGCAGCAAACAGTTTCTCCAGGTCGGTCCGCGCCGCACGCGCGGTCTGGATCACCGCGGCTTCGTCGTCGTA
>JBEVNH010000079.1:0-9619 GCA_040508175.1 Pseudoxanthomonas sp. | reverse complement strand
CCAACAGCAGCCGATACAGCCTTCACGCTGCGTTGCGTATGATGCGGCCGCACATGAGTTGGCGGACCTGCCGCGATCCATGCATGAGAGGGTCACAGGCCATGGCCGACGCGCAGTCCCACCGAATTCTTCTTGTCGAGGACAACGATTTGATCCGCGACATGGCGGCGGACATCCTGCGGGACGAGGGCTTTTTCATTGCAGAAGCGGCCGACGTCAACGAAGCGCTCAAGCATCTGGGCGACGAAGACTTCGACCTGCTGTTGTCCGATGTGCGTCTGCCTGGCAAGAGTGGTCGTGAGTTGGCCGACCATCTGCGAGAGCAGGGCAACGAAATGCCCATCATCCTGATGACCGGCTACAGCGAGGAATCCTTCAAGCGCGACGATTTCCTTGCCAGACGCATGAGCCTGCTTCGCAAGCCGTTCCAGATTCGCGAGTTGTTGGACGCGGTGCGCACGGCTCTGGCCTGATCCAGCCTGGGTGCGGCGCATGCATCGCCGCACCGGCTTGCGAAGATTCCCGGCCTGAAGGCCACGCCCGCGCGCGTCAGTGCTGCAGGTTCAGACGCTTGAGAATGACGCCGACGCGTCGCTCCAGCTCCTTGGCCTGAAACGGTTTGCTCATGATCTCCATGCCTGCCTCCAGCTCGCCTGCGCCGACGGCGGCGTTGGCGGCATAGCCGGTCACGAAGAGGACGGGAAGGCCAGGGCGGACCAGGCGGCCGGCATCGGCGACCTGTCGACCGTTCAAGCCGCCCGTCAAGCCGACATCTGTCACCAGCAGGTCGATGCTGAGGCTGGCCTGCAGCTTTTCCAGGGCTGCGGGGCCATCGGACACATCGATGACGCGATGCCCGGCCGCCGTGAGGATTTCCGCCATGAGCAGGCGCACAGGCGTTTCGTCATCCACCAGCAGGATCGTGCTCGACTTTGGGGCGTGGTCTTCCGTGGATGGCAGCACGGCCAGCGCATCCTGATCGTCGGCCTGACGCGTGCGGGGCAGGTAGAGCGACATGGTGGTGCCTACGCCAAAGGTCGACTCGATATAAGCCTGGCCGCCGGATTGACGCATGAACCCATAGATCATCGACAGGCCCAGCCCGGTTCCCTGGCCAATGGGTTTGGTCGTGAAGAACGGTTCGAAGACCTTGCCCTTGACCTCCTCGGACATGCCGGTACCGTTGTCCTGCACGATCAGGCGCACGTAATCGCCAGGCTCCATCTCCAGAGCTTGCGCGGCATCTTCAGCCAGAGTGACGTTATCGGTCCGGATCTTCAGCAAGCCTCCACCGGGCATGGCATCGCGGGCATTGATGCCCAGATTGAGCAGAGCGTTCTCCAGCTGTGACACGTCCGCCAGCACCCGCCACGGCGTCGGCGCCGGGGTGATGCGCACCTCGATCCCTGGACCGAGCGTTCGTCGGAGAATGTCTTCCATGCCTTGGACGAGTTGATCGACATCGATGGGCGTGGGTGCCAGTGTCTGCCGCCGCGAGAAGGCGAGCAGGCGCTGGGTCAGGGCCGCGGCGCGATCAGTGCCGGAGCGGGCAATCCCAAGATAATGCTCCAGTCGGTCCTGGCGGCCTTCCTTGATCCGCTGATGCAACAATTCCAGCCCCATGCTGATCGCCGCCAGCAGGTTGTTGAAATCGTGCGCCAGCCCACCAGTCAACTGGCCTACCGCTTCCATCTTCTGGCTGTGTCGCAACTTTTCTTCGGTCAACAGCAGCTCGACGGTGCGTTCGCGCACGCGCTCCTCCAGTGAGGCGGTCAGCTGTTGCAGCCGCAGTTCGGCGAGTCGCCGCGGGGTGATGTCGGAGGCCGCGCCGAACCAGCCGGTCAAGGTGCCATGCCGGTCGAACAGCGGGACCGCACGCGACTGATACCAGCCGATCGCGCCGTCCGTCCGCAGCACGCGATGTTCCAGTGACACCGGTTCGCCGCTTGAGACGGCACGCGCGATGCTGCGCCTGATGTGCGCATGGTCCGCCAACGGGATATGCCGCTCGATCCACGCATCGGACGAGGTGAATTCACCCTCCGGTTGACCGTTGCGCGTGAGCTGGCGCATCTGGCTCCAGTCGGCATTCATCGAATACATGGCGTCTGAGGAGGCGTGCACCAGCGCGGCCAGGCGTTGTTCGCTGTCTCTCAGGGCGACGTTGGCGTCGCGTTCCTCGGTCTTGTCACGCAGCACCATCACCAGGCCGACTGCGTGTCCGCTTTCGTCATGCAGTTCAGTCATCGAGACGCTGGCCCAGAAACGCTCCCCGTTACGCCGCGCATACCAGCGCTCGGTGGAGGTGCGTCCGTTTCGCAGGGCCTCCTCGATCTCCAGGTCAAGCAGGCTGGGCAAGGCTTCGTCATCAATGAAGATCGGGTCTAGCCTTTTGCCGAGCAGTTCATGCTCCTGCCAGCCGAAGATCAACTGCGCGCCCGCATTCCACCGGGTGACATGGCCCGACAGGTCCGTGGCGACGATGGCGTAATCGGTGGCGCTGGACAGGATCTGCCGGTTGCGGTCGTCGACGATGCGCAGATTTGCCTCGTTGAGCGTGCGTTCGGTGACATCCACGCCCTGTACGAAGATTCCGCTGACCGACCCATCCGCGGCCTTGATCGGCTGATAGACGAAATCCACGTAGCGTTCGTGGATGGCACCGCCGGGCGAGGCCTGCACCATGTAGGGCGCACCGACCGACGAATACGCAACCCCGGTCTGGAAGACGTGGTCCAGCAGGCCCAGATAACCTTGGGAGACTGCATCGGGCAGGGCCTCGGCGACGGTCTTGCCCACCACATCACGATGATCGATCAGCGCGGAGTAGCCTGGATTGATGACTTCGATGCGATGCTCGGGTCCATCGAGGAAGGCCATGAACATTGGCGCCTGCTCGAACAGTTGCGCCAGCCGCATGTGCTCCTGCGCCAGATGCTGCTCGGCTTTCACTTTTTCGGTGACTTCGTTGGTAATGCACAGCACACCCCCGATGTCGCCCGATTCCAGATAGATCGGCGAGAAGGAGAACGTCCACCAGGTGTCCTCCGGTTCCCCGTGGCGTGCCATGGGAATTGGCATGTCGGTGAACCGTTGCGATTCGCCGCGAAACGCGGCCTCGATCGGGCCTTGCACCGCATCCCAGGCATCGGCCCACAGCTGTCTGATCCCGGCGCCAAGGGCGCGGTCCAATCGAGGCCCCAGGATCGGAGCATATGTGTCGTTATAGAAAAAGGTCAGGTCATCGCCCCAGACCAGATACATGCTCTCGGGGGAGTTGACGATGGCGTTGACGGCGGCCCGCAAGGGCGCTGGCCAGTGTGCCATGGGCCCGACCGCGCTGGAGGACCAGTCGTGCGCATGGATCTGCGCCGCCATCTGGCTGTTGCCTGCAGGAAAGCGGGGGGGCATGGTCACGCGGCGATGTTCTGATGAGGGCAGGTGTGGCAGGTGCGGTTCGCGGCGCGCGGCAGCGCCAGGTGGAGCAGCGCTTGATCAGGAGGCATGCACGCGTCTTGGAGTTCGGTGTCGTGAGCGCGCCGGGATCAACGCCTTCTATATTGGAGCATGTTCGTTGTCGGGCGTGTTGCGTCGTCCCCCGGATCGCGATGCGCGATGTCCGCGCCCTTCGTGGCGCTGGCGGCGCTCAGCTCCGGCGGGTCGAAGCAATCGTCACATGGTTGGTCGAAGTACGCACGGCCCGCTTCGATCCAGCCGTTGGTGTGTGCCACGATGTCCGTCACGAGGCGCTCGCCTGCTGCGTCAACGCGATTTCACCTCGCGACAAATCGAACTGCAGTTCACAACCGTCCAGCTGCAACAACACCAGACATTTCCCCATGTCCGCCACCAGGGACTGGGTCGTGTCAGGTGACGCCGAGCGACGGAAGAGCACCTGCACGGCGGCATCCTTTCGTTTGTCTACGCGCAGGCTAGGGAAGTGGGTGCCGTGACCACGTGACGACAAGTCAGGTCTGCCATCGCTGGCAGATGAGCCGCAGCTCGCCTACACTGATGTTTAAATTAACGCAATATTCATATTTGTGAGTGCGTGCTATGCCGCTTGGCAGGACCCGAAACCAGCAGATCCTGGATCTCTCGCTCGACCGCATCGAGATCCTGTCGCCGACGGGCCTGATTGAAGCGTCCAACGACAGTGCGAAAGTCTACTTCGCGCACCGCAATTTCGATCTGCACGGCCTTGCCTGGGTTGAGCTGTGGCCGGCACAAGCGCAGGAACGCGCGCAACAGGCGCTTGCCGAAGCGGCGGCGGGTCGGTCCAATCGTTTTCGCGGCGAGATGGTCGGTCCCGATGGCGCGCGCCATTGCTGGCAATCCACGCTGTCGCCCCTGAGCGACGGCGATGGCAACCTCGAAGCCATCGTGGCACTGAACCGTGATATCACCGAACGCCTGGAAGTGGAGTCCGCCTATCGTCTCTTGACGCAGACGCTGCGCACCGATCTGAACAACCTGGCGCGCGCGCGCGCGGAAGAGCGCGCGCAGAATTTCACGTTGCAGGACCAATTGGACATTTCGCGCGTAACCGCCGAAAGCGTGCTGTCGAGTACGGACCATCTGCGCTGGCGGCTGGCAGAAGTGGAAGGACGCCTCGCACGAGGCGAGAGCCGCGAGATCGCCATCCAGCAGGAGCTGGATTTCGCGATGACGGCCCGCTCGCTGGCCGAACAGGCCACGCGGCAGGCGCAGAAGGGGGCGGCGATCGGCCAGCTGGTGGCAGGCGTCGCACATGACTTCAACAACATGCTGCAGACCATGCAGATGGGGCTGGACGCCCTGGATCTCAGTGGCGACAACCTCACTCCGCGACAGCGCAAGATGCTGGGCGTGTCGCTGTCGGCGGTGCGCCATGCCACCGAGCTGACCCGGCGATTGCTGGCCTTCAGCCGCGAACATCCCTACGAGGCGGCGGAAATCAACCTGGTTGAAGTCATCGGGGACATGGTGCCGCTGATCCAGCACACGCTCGGATCCAGTGTTCGCATCGAGCATGAGGTGCCGCAGACCTCCATCGACATCTTTGCCGACCGCCATTCCATCGAGCAGGCACTGATGAACCTGTGCGTCAATGCACGTGATGCGGCCAAGGATAGGGGCTGCGTGATCCGCATTGCTTACGGCACGTATCGCATCAGCAAGGAAGACGCCACGCCCGAAGCCAGTGCCGGGCTCTATCACGCCATGGACGTGCAGGACGATGGCGAGGGCATGGGCGCGGCGACCATGGAGCGCATCTTCGAGCCATTCTTCACCACCAAGCCGGAAGGCAAGGGCACCGGCCTGGGAATGGCGCAGGTGTTCGGCATGATGCGGCAAGCGCACGGCTTCATCCGCGTGACCTCCGAGGTGGGCGTTGGCACCACGGTGCGGTTGATGTTCCCGGTGCTGGGCTGACCCGGACGACACGGGCTGATCTTTCGCTGGGTGCGCCCGGCGCCGTCCGCAACCCCAGGTGACCGCGGCGCCCCGGCAGGCCCCGGTGCCGCATGCGCAGGGAAGCGGGTGCTGCGCTCGCCTCACTGCACCTCAGTCTCGTCATCGCGTTTTCGACCGGCACTCAGGGCGCGCCGGTTCACGTGACGGGGGCGCGGCCGGGCCATGGCGCAGGCCGGTCGCGGTTGCCAGCCGCACGCGTTGCGGAAGACGGCCTTCCACTGGGCAGACCGGCAGGCGAGATAGGGTTTGACGAGGGTGGGCGTGCTCAAGCCGGTATCAAACGCAAGCCGGTATCGAAGTCCTGCACGCAGCCCAGGCCGATGCGCTTGAGCCGGGCCAGGTCCTTGTCGGTGCCTTCGCGGGTGATGTGGCCGTCCCTCCCGTCCATCCATGGCCGCCACGCCCATGACCGGGATTGGGCGGGCGAATGGGCGAGTCCCGCAGCCAGCACGTCATCGTCGTCGGTCTTTGCACGCCGAATCGCCACGGACAGGATGGGGGCGCCCAAGGCGCGGCATCGGCTGTATGCAGGTCCCGGCCTGTGTCGCGCCAGTGCGATCGGCGGCCGACGCGCCGATGCGTCATCGCACCGAAACAGAAAGGGCGGGCCGTCATCGCAGATCGTACCCGCCCTCCGCCGTGGCGCTCACGCGCCCGGCTGGATCACCAGAAGGTGGCGTACAACGCGGCCAGCACGGCCAGGATGGCGATGGACGCCACGTTGAACGAGGGCGCGGTGGCGTAGGTCACGTCCTTGGTCTGGATGCGGTCGCGGTCGCCAGTAGCCTTGGTGAACAACGCCACCCCCGTGGCCAGTACCAGCGACAGCAGGAACACCACGCCGATGCGGTCCATGAACGGCACATCCGGCAGCGCGAATTTGAGCACCAGCGACAGCACGAACGAGGTGATGGCCGCGGTCAATGCGCCGGCCTCGTTGGCGCGTTTCCAGAACAGGCCGTGGAAGAAGATCACCACGATGCCCGGGGTGAAGAATCCGGTGAACTCCTGGATGTACTGGAAGCCCTGGTCGAAGCCGCCCAGCAGCGGACGCGCGGTCAGCGCGGCGATGATGATGGCGACCACCGCGGTGATGCGGCCCACGCTGACCAACCGGTGCTCGGAGGCATCGGGAACGCGCTTGGCGTAGAAGTCCAGGGTGAAGATGGTGGCGACCGAATTGATCTTGGACGCCAGCGAGGCCACGATCGCCGCGATCAGCGCGGCGAACACCAGGCCGAGCACGCCGCTGGGCAGCAGGCGCATCATCGTCGGGTAAGCTTCGTCTGGACGCTCCAGGCCCGGGGACAGCATCACCGCGGCGATGCCCGGCAACACCACGATCACCGGGATCAGCAGCTTGAGGAAGGCAGCGAACACGATGCCCTTCTGCGCTTCCTTGATGTCCTTGGCCGCCAGCGCACGCTGGATGATGTACTGGTTGAAACCCCAGTAGCTCAGGTTGGCGATCCACATGCCGCCCAGCAGGACCGACAGGCCCGGCAGATCCTTGTAGAACGGGTTGTCCGGCTTGAGGATCATCTCGAACTTGCCGGGATGCTGGTCCCACAGCGTGGTGAAGCCGTTGAGGATGCTGCCGTCGCCGATCTGGCTCAGGGTGATGCCGGTGACCATCAGGCCGCCCAGCACCAGCAGGCTGACCTGCACGATATCGGTCAGCGCCACGGCCTTCAGGCCGCCATACAGCTGGTAGGCCAGCGAGAAGATCGCCAGCAGCACCAGCGCCAGGTTCTGGTCCATGCCGGTGACCTGGGCAATGGCGATCGAGCCCAGCCACAGGATCGAGGTCAGGTTGACGAAGACGTACAGCGCCAGCCAGAACACCGCCATCAACGTGCGGATACGGTTGCCGTAACGTTCCTCCAGGAACTGCGGCATGGTGGTGATGCGGTTGCGCAGGAAGATGGGCAGGAACCACTTGCCCACGATCAGCAGCGTCAGCGCCGCCATCCATTCATAGGACGCGATGGCCAGGCCGATGGCGTAGCCCGAGCCGGACATGCCGATGATCTGCTCGGCCGAGATATTGGCCGCGATCAGCGACGCGCCGATGGCCCACCAAGGGAGGCTGCGGCTGGCCAGGAAGTAGTCCTGCGCCGACTTCTGATGGCCGCCTTTCTCACGCGAGACCCACTGGGCCAGGATGAAGATGCCCGCCAGGTAGATCAGAACGATGGCGATGTCGAGGGTGGAAAGACGCATTCCTTGGATCTCCGCAAGTGAGGACACCGCGTCAGCGACGCGGTGCTGAATCTGGATGGCCGGCAAAGCGCGCTTCGGGCAGCCCGCTCACGCCCGGGATGAGCGCGAAGAGGTGGCCGGCCTGCGTGTCCCGTGCCCGCGCCGCCACGTCCATGCCGTCATGGGCACTGGTGACATACAGGGTGGACAGCGTGGGCCCGCCGAAGGCAGGGCGCGTGGGTTGACCGGTGGGCACGACCAGGATTTGATCCAGACGTCCGTCAGGCAGGTAGCGCACGACGCGTGCCGCACCCCACTGGGCGTTCCACAGGCCACCGTCGGCGTCCACTGCCGAACCATCGGGCGCGCCGGGCTGGTCGGACAAGTCGACAAAGGTCGAGACCGGACCGAGCACATCGCCGTAGTCGCAGCGCTGGATGCGTTTTTCCATCGAGTCGCAGAAGTACAGGGTGTCGCCAGCGGGGCTGAAGGCGATGCTGTTGGAGATGGCCACGCCGGGCAGCGGCAGGGGCTCTACCGACAGGTCCACGTTGACTCGCCAGAACCCACCGAGTGGCTGCGTCTCGCCTTGTGCCGGCTCATGCAGCGTGCCAAAGACGAAACGTCCCTGGCGGTCGCACCCGCCGTCATTTGCGCGTGTCTCCGGCACTTCGCGCAGGCTTTGCAGCGCACGCAGCTCGCCGCTCTCCAGATGGAAGAATGCCAGGCGCGAGGCCAGCGCCAGCAGCAGCCAACCATCGGCCTCGCACAGGGCGAATGAGGCCAGGCGCTCTGGCATTGGCCACTGCCGGGTCTGTCCGTCGGCCGGCGTATGCCGCCACAGCACCGCATTGTGGATGTCGGTCCAATACAGGGCCTGGGCGCGCTCGCACCAGACCACGCCTTCGCCAAGGCGATTGCCGGCGGCCACCACGACCCGCGCATCCATGCGCGCGCCTGTTCCGCTGGCCGCTGCCATGCCGGTCGGGGAGCTGCTCAAACCCAGCCACCGTCGACGATGAACTGCTGCCCGGTGCACATGCGACTGTCATCGGCACCCAGGAACAGCGCCATGCGGGCTAGATCCTCGGCCTGCAGATAGCCGGGCAGGCACTGGGCGCGCTCGATCTGCGCCTGCCCGTCGGCGTCCAGCCACAGGCGGCGCTGCTTTTCAGTGATCACCCAGCCCGGCACCAGCGCATTGATGCGGATGCGCTCGCGCCCCAGCTCGCGCGCCAGGCCGTTGACCAGGCCGTGCACGGCGGACTTGGCCATGGTGTACATCGGGTAGCCGGCGTTCTTGATCATCCAGCTGGTCGAGCCCAGGCAGATCACCGAACCGCCGCCCAATGCGCGCATGTCCTGCACCACGGCTTGCGTGGCGAAGTACTGGTGGCGCAGGTTGACCGCGATGTTGTGCTCGAAGTCCGCCGGCGTGGTCTGGCTGAAGTCGTGCCGCACGTCGTTGGCGGCATTGTTGACCAGCACGCCGACTGGCCCGATGTGCGCGCGCGCCTGGTCGATGGCCGACTTCAGCGCGTCGACGTTGGTGGCATCGCACTGGAAATAGGCCGGCGGGTAGGTCACGTCCTCCAGGCTGGCCAGCAGGGCCTGCGCGCCGACGTCGTCGATATCCAGGAACGCCACGCGGGCGCCCTGGCGTGCGAACTGTTCGACGAAGCTGGCGCCGATGCCGGTGGCGCCACCACTCACCAGCACGGCGCGGCCGGCCAGGCTCGGGTACTGCGCCATGTTGTCTTGTGTGTCCACGATGCCCTCCCTCATCGCGCTCACCACTCGGCCACGCTGCCATCGGCGTGGCGCCAGATGGGGTTGCGCCAGCGGTGGCCCTCGGCCACGCGCTCGTCCACGTACTGCTGGTTGATCTCGATCCCCAGGCCTGGGCCGTCCGGAATGGTCACGTAGCCATCCTTGTAGGCAAATGGCGCACGGTCGACCA
>JBEVNH010000075.1:0-19142 GCA_040508175.1 Pseudoxanthomonas sp. | reverse complement strand
CTGTCGGTGCTCACGGGGGTGGTGTTGCCCTGCGGTTTCGCGCTGCGGCGCGTGGCGGGGATGGGTCTGTACAAAGCCGTGGTGCAGGGCGCCCTGCAACGCCTGCGCACGGTGCTGATGACCGCCCTGCTGGCGATGTTCGGCCTGCTGCCGATGGCCACCTCGCACGCCATTGGGGCGGAGACGCAGAAGCCGCTGGCGGTGGTGGTCATCGGCGGCCTGCTGTCAGCCATGATTCTGACGCTGGTGGTGCTGCCCTCGCTGTACTACTGGATCAACCGGCATCGCGAGGCCTCGGGTGCAGACGCAGCACGCTAAGCCGACGCTCGGCACTGCGTCCAACCGTCACAAGGGGAATGCAGCGCCGGCTGCGCCACCTTTACTCCGATTCGGCTTCGACCTCGGCGTCTTCGGCCTTGGTCTCCTGCATGGCTTCCGGCTCCAGTTCTTCTGCCCCCTTGTTGAGCCGCACGAAGATGCCCCAGGCGATCAGCAGCGCGGCAGCCGCGCCTCCCACCGAGGCGGCGTACGGCAGATGCTGCGGGCTCTCGTGCACCAGCTCGAACACCGAGATCAGGGTTTCGATCGACAGGGCGATCACCACCACCACCAGAAACCGCGACAGATAGCGGCGCACGCGCGTCGGGTTGCTGACCTTGACGTCACGCTGCACCTCTTCCTCGAAGATGGTCTGCCCCAATTCCATCGACACCAGGGCGATGGTCAGCAGGCCGATGCATTCCAGGATGGTGTTGAAGCGCACGCGCACCGTGGCTTCCGGGCTGGCATGCATGAAGCTGTGCCACAGCTCGGTGGCACTGAGCCACATCAATGACAGGCCGCACAGCACGAACAAGGCGATCACGATGACGTGACCGGACAAGAAGATCTTTTCGAACCACTTCATGGCCGGCACTCGCGAGGGGGCCGGCGTAGCGTGCGCAGGGCCGCGTCGCGGCCGTGCGAAGGATTAGCCGGCGCTGGCGATGCGCCCGGCCGTATACGCCTGCAGGTGGATCCAGGCCGCCTGCAGGCACGGGGTGGCGATGCCGGCCTGCGCGGCGCGGTGGACCATATCGCCGACGATGTGCGCGCCTTCCACCGCCTGCCCGGCCAGCAGGTCACGCAACATGGAGGCGGTCAGCTTGGAGCCGGCCTCGGTGAGGATTTTACGCATCGCCTGCTGCTTCTCCCCCGGCACCGGATGCCCTGCGGCGGCCGCTACGGCCAGGGTTTCGGCATAGGTCGCCTCGATGAAGGCCTGGCCGCCTTCCGCCGCGACGATCTCGCCCACCGGCGCGCGCATCAGGCAGGTCGTCGCCGCCAGCGCGCAGAGGAAGCTGTACTTGGTCCATTGCTCGGTGGCGATGTCGCCGCTGGCCACGTGCTGCACGCCGGCCTGTTCGCACAGTGAGGCCAGCGCCGTGACGCGGTCGCTCAGCGCAGCGGTCTCGCGCTCGCCGAACGTCATCGAGGCCGCCTTGCCGAAATGCTGCACCTCGCCCTGCGGGCCCTTCATCGCGCTGATGAAGCACAGGCCGCCGAGCACGCGCGCGGCACCGAAAGCCGCATCCAGCGCGGCGTAATGCGCCAGGCCGTTGAGGATCGGCAGCACGGTGGTGCGCGCACGCACCGCCGGGGCAATGGCGGCGATCGAGCTGTCCAGGTCGTAGGCCTTGCAGCTCAGCAGCACCAGATCGAACGGCTGCGCCTGCGCCAGGGTGGGCAGGTCGTCGGCGACGACGGACTGCACCGGGAAATCCGCATCGCCGAGTGGGCTGCGGATCTGCAAGCCATGCGCCTTGAGCTGTTCGGCCCGACCAGCGCGCACCAGGAAGGTCACGTCCGCACCGCCCTGGGCCAGGCGTCCGCCGAAGTAACCGCCGGTCCCGCCGGCGCCGAGGATCAGGATGCGCATCGCGTGTGCCTATCGTGGAGGGAGGGAGAAGAGTCGCGCATGGGGCTTCAGTTGGCGAAGTTGCCGGTGTAACCGAGCAACAGCGTGCACCGCCGCCGCACTGCCATGGCCAGGGTTTCCCACGCCTGCGCGCTGCCGGCGGGGCCATAGAGCAGGCGCAGGTCGGCCATCAGGCGCTCCGCCGCCGCCGCAGACGCCGGTTGCGCGCGGAAAAAACCGAGCCACGCTGCACCGATACCGAACAGACGATAGTCATGGACATTCTGCAGACGACGCACCAGCGCGTGGTTCTGGAAGATGTCCCAGTCGAAGCGGAAGTAACCATTCGGCAGACCGGCGATGACCAGATCGTCCCGATCCACCGGCACGCGCAGCACGTGGACCTCATCGTCGAGCACCACATCAGGTGCCACGTTCGTCCTCGCCAGTGCCTGGATATCTTCGTCGGTGCAGGCGAGCGTGCCCGCCAACGCGGTCCAGTCCACGCGATGCGCGTGCGCATCGAGCTGCGAGGCGACGTGCGCCAATCGCTGCAGGCTGCGGGCATGCGTCGCTGTCGGGGTTTCGTCGTCGACGTCGCCCTCCTCCAGATCGATCCGCTCGTTCATCGAGGCATGCATGCTGGTGTAGCCGCATTGGCCGATGTCGTCGAGCGTGCATACGAAGCGTGCCGACGGGTCGGCTTCGCGCTGCTGCGCCAGGCAGGCCAACACCGGTTCCAGCGAGGTCACGCCGGTCAGCTGCAGAACGGCGAGGTCATTCACCGCTCGGAATGGTTCGGTCTGGCCGGGTGAGATGGGCGCGTGCTGCATGGCGTGTCCGTCGCGTGGGCGGGTGTCAGCTGCGCAGCCCGACCCCGCGCTTGAGCAGCCACAACGCCAGCGTGCTCAAGGCCACCACGAAGCCGATCATCAGCGCGAAGGCCACCCACAGCGGCACGTCCGAACTGCCGAGCAGGCCGTAGCGGAACGCGTTGACCATGTAGAAGATCGGGTTGGCGTGGGTGGCCGCCTCGGCCCAGCCCGGCAACAGCTTGACCGAATAGAACACCCCGCCCAGGTAGGTCAGCGGGGTCAGGATGAAGGTCGGCACGATGGCCACGTCATCGAACTTCTTGGCGTACACCGCGTTGATGAAGCCGGCCAGCGAGAAGATCGTCGCACCCAGCAGCACGGTCGCCAGTGTCACCAGCGGGTGCGGGATGCGCACGGGGGTGAAGAACATGGCGATGATCAGCACGATCACCCCGACCATCAGCCCGCGCAGCACCGCGCCGGCCACATAGCCCCACAGGATCACCCAATTCGGCATCGGGCTGACCAGCAGCTCTTCGACGTGGCGGCCGAACTTGGCGCCGAAGAACGAGGAGCTGATGTTGCCGTAGCTGTTCTGGATCACGCTCATCATCACCAGGCCCGGCACGATGAACTGCATGTAGCTGTAGCCGCCCATCTCCCCCACGCGCGAGCCGATCAGCCCGCCGAAGATCAGGAAGTACAGCGTCATGGTGATCGCCGGTGGCACCAGGGTCTGGCCCCAGATACGCAGGATGCGCTTGACCTCGCGGCGAACGATCGTGCCCAGCGCGACCAGTTGCATCTGCATGACGGTCGGGGGAGCCGCGGCCGGGGTCTGGATGGGGTTGCCGCTCATGCCGTCGCCTCCGGCGTTGTGGTGTCGCCCGTCAGGCGCACGAAGAGTTCTTCCAGCCGGTTGGACTTGGTGCGCATGGAGCGCACCCGGATGCCGGACTGGTCCAGCCGGGCGAAGATGCCGTTGAGGTCCATCAGCCGTGGCATCTCGATATCCAGCGTGTGCGCATCGGTGCGCACGATCAGCACGCCTTCAATGGCCGGCAGCACGTCCGGCAGTTCGCCCTCGATATCCAGCAGGAAGCCTTCGACGTCGAGCTTGGCCAGCAAGGCCTTCATCGGTCCCTGCTCGACAATGCGGCCGCGGTCGATGATGGCCAGGTTGCGGCACAGGCTTTCGGCTTCTTCCAGATAGTGCGTGGTGAGGATGATGGTGGTACCGGCCGCGTTGATCTCGGTCAGCGTCTTCCACATGCCGCGGCGGATCTCGATATCCACGCCGGCCGTGGGCTCGTCCAAGATCAGCAACCGCGGACGCGTCATCATGGCCCGGGCGATCATCAGCCGGCGCTTCATGCCACCGGACAAGGTGCGGCTCATCATGTGGGCCTTGTCCCACAGCTGCGCGCGGCGCAGCTCCTCCTCGGCGCGACGTTCGGCTTCCTTGCGCTCCACACCGTAGAAGCCGGCGTAGTTCACCAGGATGTCAAAGGGCTTTTCGAACAGGTTGAAGTTGATTTCCTGCGGCACCAGGCCGATCAGGCGCATGGCCGTGGCGCGGTCGGCGGTCAGGTCCACGCCGAACACGTGCACGCGACCGGCGGTCAGGTTCACCAGCGAGCTGACGATGCCGATGGTGGTGGACTTGCCGGCGCCGTTGGGACCAAGCAAGGCGAAGAAGTCGCCCGGCATGACGTCGAGCGACAAGCCACGCACGGCCTGCACGCCGTTGTCGTAGGTCTTGGTGAGGTGCTGGATGGACAGGGCCGGCACGGGTGCGGCCTGGGAAGCGGAAGTCATGGGATCCCCGAAGTGGAGGACGCGGGGCGTCCGGGGTCGAACGAGTGAGCGATCAGCCGCCTATTATATTCCCCCCGCCGGAACGGCCCGGCGCAGACAGAGCGTTCCATCGCCTTGGCCATCGCCCAGTTCCCGCTGCAGTTGACCGGCCGACGCATGCTGGCACCCACCGTGACCCATCTGAGCTTCATGCGCAGTGACGGGCTGGCGCTGGATTTCGTCCCGGGCCAGTTCCTGCAGGTGCATTTCGACTATGCCGACGGCACCGCCACGCGCCGCAGCTATTCCCTGGCCACGCGCCACACCGCGCCGCTGCAGCCTGGCGACACGGTGGAGATCGCAGTGAGCTACGTGCCCGGCGGCGCGGCCACGGCGCTGTTCGAGGCGCTGCAGATCGGGCAGACCCTGCAGGCCAGCGGTCCGTTTGGCCGGTTCACCCTGCAGCCGGGGGACCACAACGCCCGCTACGTCCTGCTCGCCACCGGCACCGGCGTCACGCCGTACCGGTCCATGTTGCCCCGGCTGGCGCAGCTGATGGACGAGCGCGACATCGAGATCGTGCTGCTGCAGGGCGCACGTACCGCGGAAGCGTTGCTCTACGGCGAGGAATTTCGCGCCTTCGCCGACGCGCACCCGCGCCTGCGCTACCTGCCCTGCCTGTCCCGCGCGCTGCCCGCTGCACCGCATCCCGACACGCGCCACGGCTACGTGCAGCAGTTCCTGGAGGAGATCGCTCCGGACCCGGCGCGGGACATCGTCTACTTGTGCGGCAACCCGGACATGGTCGATGCCGGCTTCGAGGCGCTCAAGGCCAAGGGGCTGTCGCCGGCCCAGCTGCGCCGCGAAAAATACATCAGCAGCCGCTGATCCCTCTGCAAGGCGGGCATCGCCCTGCCTTCGGTCACATTCACCCCCCCGGGTCGTCATGGCAGCATGGCGACGCATTTCGTCGCGCCAAGGAAGCCCCAATGCGTCATCGACTCTTAGAACCTGTCCCACGTCTGTCGCAAGCGCGGCCTGATGGCGCATGGTGGAACACAGGAAACGCCGCGTCCGTGTGGTCCGTGCGCATTCCTGGCACCGCAGGCGCCTCCGCTGGCAAGCGCGGCAGGACCGTGGCCAAGGCGTTGCTGGCGCTGCTGACCGCAGCGCTGTTCGTCCCAGGCGTGCAGGCCCGCACGCTGGGCACGCTGGACTTCAAGCCGTGTTCGCTCAACTCGCCGCTGGGCGGCAAGCCCCTCGAAGCGCAGTGCGCCACACTGCAGGTGCCGGAGAACCCCAAGGCCCCGGACGGCCGCAAGATCGGCGTGCGCATCGGCTGGGTCCCCGCCGAACGCGATGACGCCGCCGAGGCCGATCCGGTGTTCATGATCGCCGGTGGCCCAGGCCAGTCCGCCCTGGACAGCTATGCCCAGGTCGCACCGGCCTTCGCCGAGATCAACAAGAAGCGCCACGTGCTGCTGGTGGACCAGCGCGGCACCGGTGCATCCAATGCCTTGCGCTGCAAGGAGGTGATGGACGAGAGCACCACGCCCAACGCCGATGCGGCCAGCGAATACACACGCCGCTGCCTGGCCGAAGTCTCGCGCCACGCCGATCCGCGCTACTACACCACCGCCGAGGCCATCGGCGACCTGGAGACCGTGCGCAATGCCATCGGTGCAGCCAAGATCAACCTGGTCGGCATTTCCTATGGCACGCGCGTGGCCCAGCAGTACGCGGCCACCTATCCGGACAGCACCCGCAGCCTGGTGCTCGACGGCATCGCGCCGAACTCACTGGTGCTGGGTGCCGAGTTCGCCCGCAATCTGGAGGACGCGCTGGACCTGCAGTTCGCGCGCTGTGCCAAGACGCCGGCGTGCACGCAGCGACTGGGCGATCCGCGGCAGAAGCTGGCCGCGCTGATGCAGCGCCTGAAGAGCGACCCGCCGCTGGTGCGCTACCGCGACGCGCTGACCGGGCAATTCGCCGAAGAGCGGCTGACGGCCGGGCATGTCGCCGCGTTGGTGCGCATGTCCGCGTACCTGCCGATGATGTCGGCGATCCTGCCGTTGCAGTTCGAGGAAGCCGCGCAGGGCCGCTTCGACAGCCTGATGGCGAGCTCGAAGATGATCGTCGGCCAGTTGTCCGACAGCATCACCATGGGCATGCAGCTGTCGGTGGTGTGCGCCGAGGATGGCGATGAGCTCAAGCCCAATCCCGCGGATGCCGACACGCTGATGGGCAACGATTTCGCCCAATTCCTGAGCGCGCAATGCAAGGTCTGGCCGAAGGGCGCGCGCGTGGCGAACTTCCGCAAGCCGCTGAGCGGCCAGGTGCCGGCATTGCTGGTATCCGGTGAGTTCGATCCGGTCACCCCGCCCCGCTATGGCGAGCAGGTGCTCAAGACGTTGCCCAATGCCCGCCACCTGGTGCTGCGCGGCCAGGGCCACAACGTCATCACGGTCGGCTGCATGCCGCGCCTGCTGGGCAGCTTCCTCGACACCACCGATGCCAAGGCGCTCGACGCGCAGTGCCTGGCCAAACTGCCCTACACCCCGCCGTTCACCGGCTTCTATGGATGGGAACCATGATCGAGCTCCACGATCTGCATAAAACCTTCAAGACCAAGGCCGGCACGGTGAAGGCTGTCGATGGCGTGGGCTTCACCGCGCGCGATGGCGAGATCACCGGCCTGCTCGGTCCCAACGGCGCCGGCAAGACCACCACGCTGCGCATGCTCTATACGCTCATGCAGCCGGATACCGGTCGCGTCATGATCGACGGGCTGGACGTGGCCACGCAGCCGGAAGCGGCCCGTCGCGCGCTGGGCGTGCTGCCTGATGCGCGCGGCGTCTACAAGCGCCTGACCGCGCGCGAGAACATTGCCTACTTCGGCACGCTGCACGGGCTGGATGCGGCCACCATTGCCGAACGCACGCAGCGCATGGCGAAAGCCTTGAACATGGAAGACTTCCTGGACCGTCGCACCGAAGGTTTCAGCCAGGGTCAGCGCACCAAGACCGCCATCGCCCGCGCGCTGGTGCATGACCCACGCAACGTGGTGCTGGACGAGCCCACCAATGGCCTGGACGTCATGACCACGCGCGGCTTGCGCGAGTTCCTCAGGCAGCTGCGCGGCGAGGGGCGCTGCGTGGTGTTCTCCAGCCACATCATGCAGGAGGTCGCCGCGCTGTGTGATCGCATCGTGATCATCGCCAAGGGCACCGTGGTGGCCCAGGGCACGGCCGACGAGCTGCGCGCGCAGACCGGCGAGGACAATCTGGAAGACGCCTTCGTCAAGGCCATCGGTTCGGAAGAGGGCCTGCACGCATGAGCGCACTGAAGACATTGTGGGTCGTGATGCGCAAGGAGTTGGTCGATCTGTTCCGCGATCGCCGCACCCTGCTGTTGACCATTGGCCTGGGCCCGGTGCTGATGCCACTGCTGCTGCTGGGCATTGGCACCCTGGGCGAGAAGCGCGTCAAGGCGCTGACCGAAAAGCCCCTCGAGCTGCCGGTGGTCGGCAAGGAACATGCGCCCAACCTGATCGCCTGGCTGGAAGGCCAGAACGTGACGATCAAAGCACCGCCGCAGGACATTCCGGCCGCCATCGCCAACCAGCAGGAAGACCTGGTGATGCGCATTTCCGCCGACTACGGCAAGCACTGGCGCGCCAGTGAGCCGGCGGCGGTGGAGATCCTGTTCGACAGCACGCGCCAGGACGCACAGGTGCCGGTCCAGCGCCTGCAGGGGTTGCTGGGGGCCTACGGCGCACAGGTCGGCTCGCTGCGGCTGTTCGCCCGCGGGGTCAATCCCGGCGCGATGGCCGCGGTACAGGTGCAGCGCGTAGACCTGGCGACGATGGAGGCCCAGCGCGGGCGCTTTGCCGCGCTCTTCCTGCCGTACTTCCTGATCCTGTCGGTGTTCATCGGCGGTGCGCACGTGGTGTTCGACAGCACGGCCGGCGAGCGCGAGCGACAGTCGCTGGAGCCGCTGCTTGCCACGCCCGCGCCGCGCGGCGGCATCGTCAGCGGCAAGCTGGCCGCGGCCTGTGCGGTGTCGATGCTGAGCATCGTGCTGATCCTGCTGTCATTCAAGCTCACGGCGCAGTTCTCGCCCACGGTGGGCCGGCAGATGTCGGTGAGCTTTGGCGCCATGGCCCAGCTGCTGGCGATCCTGCTGCCGATGGCGGTGATCGGCACCTCACTGCTGACCTTCCTGGCGGCCTCGGCCAAAAGCATGAAGGAGGCCCAGAGCCACATCGGCTGGTTGATGCTGCTGCCGATGATTCCCAGCATCGTGCTGATGGTGAATCCGCTGAAGACCGAGCTGTGGCAGTTCTGTGTGCCGTTCCTGTCGCAGAACCAGCTGATCCTGAAAGTGGTGCGGGGCGAGGTGGTCTCAGCCCAGCAGTGGGGCGTCTACCTGGCCTGCGCGCTGACGCTGGCGACGCTGCTGTGGTTTGGCGCGGTGCGTCGCTATCACAACGAGCAGCTGGCCATCTCCGGCTGAGTCACCTCGCCTGAGCCCGCAACGAAAAAAGGGACTGCCCGGGCAGTCCCTTTTTTTTACGACGCGTTGCAGCGACATCTTTGCGGCGAAGAGCTCGCCGCGACGACGGCGACTGCTCAGTGACCGCCGGAGTTGAACGCGATGGTGCGGCGGGTGGTGACCGGTGCATCGACTGGCTCGAACTTCCAGCGCCGCACGGCGTTGAGCGCTTCGCGATCGAAAATGCGGATGGGCTCGGCACGCACGACGCGGGCGTTGGTGACCGAACCATCGACGCCGACGGTGATCTCCACCAGTACTTCACCAGAGGTACCCGCACGCAGCGCATCGGCGGGGTAACGCGGCGCCGGCGCGGCCATCACCCGCAGGGTGGGCGTGGCCGCGGCCGGCATCGCACGTGACGGTGCCGGCGCGGCCGGCACGGGGACGGGTGCGGGCGCCTGGGCAGCGGCCTGCCGTTGCTGTTCTGCGGCACGTTCGGCTTCGGCGGCTTTCGCGGCCTGATCGCGCTGCTGGGCCGCGAGTGCTTCGGCGGCCTGCTTCTGCTCGGCCGCCTGGGCTGCGACGCGCTCTGTTTCCTTCTTCTTCTTGTCTGCGTCCGCCTTGGCCGTCGCTTCCGCGTTGACCTCACGCTGGGCGATGGTCTTTTCCGCGTTGGCCAGGCTCTGCTTCAGACGCGGCAGCGCCGGCGCCTGTGCGTCGGCCTTCTCGATCAACGCGGCCAGGCGCTGGGCCTCGGTCAGGTCCTCGCGGGCCAGGCTCTGCTCGGCGGCGATCACCGTGTAGGGCAGCAGGTCGGTCAGGGCACTGTTGACGGCCGGATCGTTGGCTTCCTTGTCGCGCAGCGACAGGTAGTACTCCATGGCGTTGTTGCCGCCCGGCGAATAGATGCGGTTCTCGGCCAATGCCTTGCTGGCCGCTTCGCGCAGCTGGGCACTGCCCATGGCCTGCACGCCGGGCGCCACGGCCGTTTCAGGCGTGATCGCAGGTGCCTGCTGCCCGGCCGCCTGCGTGGCAGGGGCTGGGACGGCGGGTGCGGCGGTGTCGGCCTCGTTCTTGGAACAGGCCGTCAGCGCGAGCGCCAGCAGCGCAGGCACAAACAGGCGCGATTTCGCCGAAATCGGGTCGTGCGACATTGAGTTTTCCCCTTGTGGCAGTCGCCGGCGTCCGTAGCCTGCGACTTGCGGACCCGCTGGAGCGGGCCTCCTTGTAATGACCCGGAGATGTTGCGCGCCGGATGCGTCATACGGACGAGGTGATCTTATGTGCGCCAGCCCGTCGCCCGCCATGGGCTGATTGTGACCGACGTCACCAAATCGTCATGCCGGGCACCACAGCGGGCCCGGCGGCGCGCTGGTGGTCAGTAGCGTCCCACCACATTGATGTACCAGCCGCGGTGGTCGTAATCGAAATCCGTGAGGCGATCGCTGAAGTCGGTGAAGTTGTAGCCAGCGCCGATGCGGAAGTTGCGGCCGATGTCGCGGTCCACACCCGCCAGCCAGCCCTGCCGCGTCCCGCCATCCTTCACGTCCAGCCAGCGGTACTCGGCCAGCGCATGCCATTGCTGCAGCAGGTCATAGCGCACCTGGCCGGCGGCGAAGTTGGTGGCCGAGTCGAACCAGGCCCCGGCCCCACGCGTGTAGCGCACCTCGCCCTCGCGCCGCGCCGCCTTGGCGGCCAGCTCCCAGCGCTGGTCGATGCGATACACGCCTTCCAGGGACAGCACCTGCGTGCGCTGGTCCACTTCCGAGCCGTTGACCTGCCCCAGCGTGGAGAGGTCGTACAGATACGTGTAGCGGCCGAACACACCCCAGCGCGTGCTGTTCCATGGGCGCCAGGCAAAACCAACATTGCCTTCGATGAACTTCGCGCCGGCCAACGGATCGACTTCATCGTCGGTGTCCGACCAGTTCAGGCGCGCCGCCATGCGCCAGCTCTCGCTGAACTTGTGTGTCAGGCGATTGGTGAGCACCCACTGCTCGCGACGCTCGGCACCGGTATCGCGGCGCCACTCCAGCTTGCTCTGCCAGTCGGTGTTGGGCGTGTTGCGCCCGCCGTTGAGGCTGATGGCGCGACGGTCGACGACGCCCCCTTCGCGGTTGGTCAGCTCGCCGTCCTGCAGGGTGAAGCCGGTGTTCCACCCCGCGGCCGGGAAGAAGTCCATGCCGAAGGTGTGCGCCAGCCCGGACTCGTCCGGATTCTTCAGGTACTGGCTCTCGTTGAACATCGTGACCTGGTTGGACAGGCGCCAGCGCTGGCCCAGCGTCCAGCCGTTCTGCCGGTCCGGGTTGAACAGCGGGTCGTAGTCGGTGCTGTCGGTGGAGATCGTATAGCTGCCGTAGACCGTCTGTTCCGGGCTGAGCTGGTACTCGGCATTGACCTGCGCGGCATTGCCGCGATCGCCGTCGGTGACCTCGGCGCCGACGGACGAGGCATCGCCGAACAGATACTTCGTGCCCAGCGTGTAGGCATCGTTGTCGCGATAGCGGCCATCGTCGTCATCGACGGTGAACTGCGCCACGCCATAGACGTCCAGGCTGGTCCCGAAGCGATGCAGATACTTGGCCGCGGCCAGCAGGCCGGTGGCATCGCCGGTGGTGCGCTGCTCGTCGACCTGGCGCAGCTCGGCGCTGACGGTGTTGAAGTCGTCGATGCGCCATTCGCCGGTGACCTGCCCCTGCTCCAGCGATTCGCTGCCACGCTCGGCGCGGCTGATGCGTCCGTACAGGCTGAAGGCATCGGTCACCTGGCCCAGCACTTCCGCGCCGACCTCACGCACGTCCTGGTCGGTGACGTAGCGGCTGATGGCATAGCCGGCGCCGACGCGGCGCCACCACGCGGCCGTGCTCCAGTCGCGCTGCGTCCAGCCCAGTTCCTTGAAGTTGGCGCGCGCCTCGATCGCGGTGGCATCGGCGTCCTGGCCGGCGGTCGGTGTCAGCTCGGTGAAGGTGAAGCCGCCGTTGTCGGAGAAGAACACCGGCGCGCTGGTCGACTCGGTGCGGCTGTGCTCGACCTTCAGGTAGGTGCCTTTGCCCGCTTGCAGGGTGACGTCCGCGCCCATCAGCGTGTAGTCCTCACCGGCGTGGTTTTCCTCCACGTAGGTCGCGCCCACGCCGAGGTGGTCGCCGAACCACTGCTTGCCGCGCAGGCCGGCGGTGATCTGGTCGTCATCGAAGCTCGACGGCACCCATTCGTAATCGATCACCAGGCGCTGCTGCAGGCCATCGAGCGGCGCATCGCGGGTGAGCGTGGGCACGTTGTTACGCGTGACCTGCGACAGCGGACGCGTCAGCAGGATGCGGCCCTGCAGCTCATCGATCTCGTAATCGGCCCCGCGCGTCAGCGGCGTGCGTGCTTCCACGCGGCCGGTGGTCAGGTCGCGGGTTTCCACCACCACCACGTCCGAGCCAGGCAGCACATCGGTGTGCTTGAGGTAATACAGGCTGCCGCCGGTGCCGACGAACTCGCTGTGACCCGGCGCGGTCTGCGCCTGCGAGCCGAACACGCGCAGCTCGCTGTCGGGATCACCCCAGGCATTGGCCCCACGCGAACGCCAGTTCAACGCCGCACCGTAGAGCGAGCGCACGTACTGCGCGTACTCGGTGCCGGTGATGCCAGTGGCGTAGTTGCCCCACATTGCCTGGTTCTTGTCCCAGTCCATGCGCAGGTAGAAACGGCCCATGGTGTCCACGTCGCGATAGGTGGACGAGTCGTCGCCATACGTCGGGTAATACAGGTCCGGGTCCAGGCGACGGAACACGTCCTGCGCATCGGCCTGGGTGAAGCCGGTGAAGAGGTTTTCCAGGTCCTTCTCGGTGGTGTCGGCCTGCGCGGTGAACAGGTATTTCCCCTTGGCCTTGGCCTTCATGTAGAAGGCCAAGCGCCCATCGCTGATGATGTCGTCGGCATAGCGGTTGTCCACCGCGAACGGCTCGACCGAACCACCGATCTTGTTCTGCGACACGGTGACATCGGCCAGGCCGACACCGAAGAAATAGCGTCCGGAGACATGCACATCCAGCGTGCGCTCGATGCGTTCGCCCGGCTGGCCTTCCAGCGCGATGGCGAACGGGTGCTCACCCACCGGCGTCAGGTACTCGGCGGTGAACTTGCGCTCCAGGTCCACCGGGTAGCTGTCGCCGTTGATGCTCAGGCGATAGCCTTCCGGCAGGTTGCGCCCCTGCAGACGCACGCGCGAACCGTACACGGGGATGTTCTGCTGGCGCAGTCCATTCTCCGCAAAGACGGTGTCCACCAGGCTTTGGGTCTGCGCGTCGCTCACGCTCATGATGCTGCCCAGCGACTTCTGCACCGCGTCGCGCAGCCGCTGCGCGCCGCGTTCGGCTTCCTGCGGGTTGACCAGCTGCAGCGTGCGCGGCTGGGTTTCATCGAAGCGGCCTTCGCTGTCATAGGCGCGCAGCACGTAGACCAGCTCGTCGCCAGCGCGATAACGCAGGCGCGAAGGCAGTTCACCCTCCCATTGCGCCTGCGAAACCGCGGCCACGGGCAGATCCACCTGCGCCAACGGATCGATCAGATCGGCATCGCTGGCGCGATACAGCTTGAGTTCGTAGCGCGCCACGAACGGGGCGTAATTGCTGCGCACGAAGAACGGCACCGGCTGGGTGATGCGCTGGCCATCGAAGGCCACCAGCGTCGGGCCGGATACCGACAGCTCGGGCTGGCCAAGCGTGGGATCTTCGGTCGCCCACACCACGCCGCCATTGGGCAGCGTGAGGCTGAACTTGCCCATGGCCACGGCTTTGCCGGGCGCTTCCAGCTGCACGGAGGCGCGCCGGTCTGGCTGCAGCGCCGCCGAGCCCGAACGCGCATCGGTGTCCTGGGTGACGGGCTGGTCATAGCTGCGCGTGCGCAGGCGGAACAGCAGGCCTTCGCTGGACTGGCAGGCCTCGTCGGTGCAGTGCATGGCGTCCGCTTCGGCGCGCGGCGGCGGCGTTGCGTCCTGCGCGTGCGCCAGCGGCACCGTGCCGGCCAGCAGGCTGATCAGGGTGAGATCCAGCAACTTCATCTTGGTCTTCATCTCGATGTCCTTCCTTAGCGGCCGGCGTCGGCGGGCGCCGACGGGTCGTTGCTGGCTTCCACGCGAACCTTCGCGCGGACATCGGGAGGAAGCTGGGCGGCAATGGCCTCGTAAACCGCTCTGGCACGTTTCAGGCCGAGCGCGGTGTTGTAAGCGTGGGAACCGCGGACATCGGTATGGCCCACGATGGCGATGGCACCGCCGCCACGCTCGGCCAGGCCGCGCGCAACCTGCTGCAGCAGCGCGGCGTACTGCGGACGGATACGGGCGCTGTCGGTGTCGAACAGCACCGTGCCGAGCAAGGTCTCGCGGCCATCCAGCGCGGCCACGGCCTGCGTGTCGTCCAGGTGATCGCGCAGACTGACGCGCAGCTTGTCCGCGACCTCAGGTGACAGCTTTTCCAGCAGGGCGGCCTTGACCGCTTCGGCACGACGCCAGGCCAGTGCCTGGTCGCCATTGGCGGCAATGAGGACCTCACCCCCCTGGTACTGGGTCACGCGTGCGGCCATCGCCTCGACCGCCTTGGCGTGTTCGGCACGCACCTGTGCACTGCCCGGGGCGAAGATCACCTCGCCCAGCTCCAGCTCGATGCGCTGGTCCGGCTGCCTGAGCACCTGCACCGGCAGCGTCACGCCGAAGTCGAAACGCACCGGCACGCCAGGCGTGATCCGTCGCAGCACTGGATTGTCGGTGGTGAAGCGGCTGTCCGCCGGCAGCGTGGTCGGATCGACCTTGAGGATGAAGTTGCGACCACGCGTCTGCTCGCCGCCATCCATGCCGGTCAGGTGGTAGCGACCGAACTGGTCGGTTTCCATCAACAGGCCTTCCACCGCGGCGATGCGCACGCCGGGAATGCCGCGCTCGTCGATGCCAGCGTTGTCGATGATGTAGTCGACGATGTAGCCGCCCTCTCCCTGCGACACCCGGCGCTGCACCTGAGGCTGGGCGGCGGTCAGGCCGCGCGCGGCGTCGCCACTGCGTTGCTCACGCGTGGCACCGTCAGCGGCCATCAGTACGCCCGCGCCCTGCCGGTTGCGCAGCGCGAAACCATCGGTGAACTGCAGCGCACGCAGGCGCTGACGGATGACGATGCGATGCCGCTCCACTGGATCAGCCTGCGACGCCCGCCCACCCAGCTCGCCCAGTGCCAGGCCATGCAGCAACGGCGCACTGGCGTCGGACTCAGGGCGGAAGCCATCGCCGCGATCGATCTCGGTGCTGCCGGCGATGTAGGCATCGGCCGCGAAGCCGCCCTGGGCCTGCAGGCCGGTCAGGGTCGCGCTGTCCTGCCAGCCATCGCCATCGCGGTCGTCGAACACTGTGCCGAAGATCAGGCTTTCATCCAGCAGCGGATCACTGTCCAGGGTGACGTTGGCGGTGGCGATGTTGGAGGCGATGTTGCCCGCCGCACTCAGCGCCTGTGCCTGGTTCACATGGGTGCCTTGGCGCACGCCGGCGCCGACGCGCAGCAGATACACCAGCGTGGCACGCTGACCGACGGCGATATCCAGCCCTTCGATCTGCAACGGACTGCCGCCGCGCACGGTGGCCATGTTGTCGCGATCGGTGACGGCGAGCGAGCCGTCGACATAGGTGAAGCCGGCCGGCGGCGTATCCAGCAGCCGACCGTTCACCAGATCGGCCTGGCCGATGTTCTCCACCGTTAGGCTATAGCGCACCAGGTCACCAATGCGCACCGTGCGCGCGTTGGTGCTCTTGAGCACGCGCAGTTCGGTGCGCGCCTGGATGGTGATGGTCACCGTGGCCTGTCCGCACGCCGGCGTGGTGGCGGTGTCGCACACCTGGTAGCGGAAACTGTCGGTCCCGGTGAAGCCCGGTTGCGGGGTGTAGGTACAGGCGCCGGTCGCACACACGACCTCGCCCTGCGTCGGTGGAACCACGAGCACCACGCTGCCGGGATCCAGCGGCGCGCCGGTGCTGTTGTCGTTGTCCACGACCGGGATCACGACTGGCGTATCCGCATCGCCTACCACGTCATCGTCCACCGCAGTGATCAACGGCGATGGCACGGTGATGGTGACCGTGGCGGTGGCGCAATTGGTCGGCCGCGCGGTTTCGCAGTACTGGTACTGGTAGCTGATCGAGCCGGAGAAGCCAGCCGGAGGCGTGTAGGTGATGGTGTTGTCCGGGTTCACCACGGCGGTACCGCTGCCCGGCGGCGTGGTGACGGTGACGGTGACGGCCTGCGGATCCACCGGCTGTCCGTTGAGCCGGTCGTTCAGCAGGACCTGCGTCGTGACCGGCGTGCCCGGTGGCGTACTGCCACTGTCGTTGCTGGCCTCGATAGGCGCTGCCGTCCCGACCGGTGTATCGACGGTGCAGGTGTTGCCGGCGGCGGTGCAGTCCACCGGCGCCACGCCGGCCACGGACACGCCATTGCGGATCGAGGTCGCCCCCTCTGGCAGGGGCGCGTTAACGCTGGCGAGGAAGGTGAGCGTCACGCTGCCGTTGGCCGGCACGTTGACCGCCTGTGCGTTGCCGCAGCTGCCGCCGCTGCAGGTGAAGCTGTTGCCAGCTGGGACCACCGTGGTGTTCTGCGGCAAGGTCTCCTGCACGTCGCCGGGGAACAAGGTCGCCACGGCGCCGCCGGTGTTGTTGATCAGGATCGTGTAAGCCAGCGTGTCGCCCGGGTTCACGCTTGCACCGCCGATGTAGGGCGCACCGTTGACCGTGGCCAAGGCCTTGGTCACCGCCAGCTGCGGGGTGGCCAGACTGGGGAAGCTGCAGGAGGTGAGGTCGCGCGATCCTCCGCCAGTACTGCTCGCACGTGGCGTGATGGCGCCACTGCCGGTGTCGTAGCTGTAGTACACGGTGCCCGTGGCGGTATTACGCCCCAGGTAGAGCGAGCCATCCCCGGAGAACGCCACGCCCGCCCAGCTAAAGGCCACCGGTGCGCCGTTGAGCAAGGGGCGGGTCTGCCGCTGGGCAATAAACTGGTCCGTACTGGCCGGAGTATCGTTGGAGAAGTCGATGCGATATAGATCGGCACCGGCGACCAGCCACCCGTTGCCCTGCGCATCGAAGGCGATGTCGCCCGAACCGACGTCGGTGGGACCTTCGCTATAGCGCATGGTGCCAGTGGGCTGCGCGATGTAGCCACCGGTGCCGCCGTCGTACTGGACGGTCCATACCGCGGGTGTCGTGGTGCCGCCGGCCACGAGATAGCCCACGCCCTGCTGGTTCATGCCGGCGCGGGGAAAGTCCGGCGAGGCGAAGGCCGCTTGCGTGACCCAGGGACCGCTCGTGCCGCGGTACCACAACTGCGTGGTCGTGCCGGTCGGACGACTGACGAACAACAGGCGATCGCGCGCGGCGTCCAGCATCAGGCCGTTGGTGTTGCCCACCGCGGTGAAGTCGAGCGCGGTTTCGCGCACGTCGCTCGCCGCACCCGGCGTGTGGCGGTAGATGCCGCCGTTGACGATGCTGTAGATGTTGTCGGCGCTGCAGTAGGACTGCGCCAGCGCAGGCAAGGGCGTCATGGCGGCCAACAGGCAGAGCGTTACGATCCGCCGCAGGTTTCGTTGGGTCCGTGCTGACAAGCCCGAAACCTGCTGCGCTTCTCCCCGTACTGCCACATCCACATCCGTCATGAAGCCACATCCTTTCTCGATGCAGGCCTGCCATGCCGGGCCTGTCAGGGAGGAAGCCGGGACGCACTCGACGTGTCCGACCTCGCCAGCAATCACGGCTCACCGTGATTTTGTGGCGCGATAGTCAAAATATTGAGGATCGATGTCAACGTTTTTTTTACGATTGCGTTGCCTAGACGCATGAACGTCGTCAAATTTTCGTGTGATAAGCGACCTACGTCACACTTAGATGTGTATGCAAGTCGGTCACTTGCCGATACAGAACGTCGAGAAGATGTGGCCCAGGAGCGCATCGGCGGTGATCGTGCCGGTGATCTCGCCGAGTGCGTCATGGGCCAGACGTAACTCCTCGGCCGATAAGTCGAGGTGTTCGTGCGCAAGACACGCATCGGCCTGCAACAGATGCGCCTCGGCCTGCTGCAAGGCGTTGACATGACGCGCACGCGCGGTGAATTCGCCGTCGCTGCCTTCCTGCGATCCAAGACCGGCCAGCCCGTGCAGCGCGCGGTGCAGCGCCTCCATACCGAGGCCGGTGACCGCCGAGACATGCACGGTCTCGGCGGTGTCGTGCATGGCCCCCGTGCCAAGCAGGTCTGCCTTGTTGAGGATCCATAGCCGACGCGGCACGTCGGCAATCGCCTCGGCCACCGCGGCGCGGCCTGCCGCCGTGTCGGTGGCATCCAGCACCACCAGCGCCACATCCGCGCGCTGCAGTTCGACGCGTGCGCGGCGCATCCCCTCCTGCTCGATCGCATCGCCACCTTCGCGCAGGCCCGCGGTATCGACCAGCATCAGCTCCAGGCCGTCCAGGCGGATGGTCTCGCGCAACACATCGCGGGTGGTGCCAGCGACATTGGTCACGATGGCGCGTTCGCTGCCGGCCAGCGCGTTGAGCAGGGAACTCTTGCCGGCATTGGGCGGGCCCACGATCACCGCATGCAGGCCATCGCGCAGACGTCGTCCACGTTCGGCATCGCCAATCAGCGCCTGTAGCGTGGCCTGGGCCTGCGCCAGTCCGCGCTTGACCGCGGCACCGCCCAGCGTGTCGATCGGCTCGTCGGCAAAATCGATGGCCGCTTCCACGTGCACGCGCAGCGCGAGCAGTTGCTCGGCAACGGCATGCACGCGCGTGGAGAACACCCCATCCAATGCGCGCCGCGCGGCCTTGGCCGAGCGCGCATCGGAGGCGGCAATCAGGTCGGCGATCGCTTCGGCCTGGGCAAGATCGACCTTGCCGTTGAGGAAGGCGCGCTCGCTGAATTCGCCGGGCCGTGCATGTCGGGCGCCATGACGGCATGCCAGAGCGACCAGTTGCTGCAACACCACCGGGCTGCCGTGCGCCTGCAGCTCCACCACGTCTTCGCCGGTGAAACTGTGCGGGCCGGGAAACGCCAGCACGATGCCGTCATCGAGCAGTTGCCCGTTTTCATCGCGGAACCGCGCATACGCCGCCTGCCGCGGCAGCG
>JBEVNH010000188.1:0-30128 GCA_040508175.1 Pseudoxanthomonas sp. | reverse complement strand
GGTCTCGATCATGCAGCCGATCATGCAGTCGACGCCGTAGACGGACGCAATGTCGGCGATGCGGATGGCGTTGGAGATGCCACCGGTCTTCATCAGCTTGATGTTGATGATGTCGGCCGCGCGCATCCTGATCAGGTCGATCACCTGGGTCGGGCCGAACACGCTTTCGTCGGCCATCACCGGCGTGTGCACGCGCTCGGTGACGTACTTGAGGCCTTCGATGTCCGCCGCCTTGACCGGCTGCTCCAGCAGCTCCAGCACCACGCCGGCATCTTCCAGCTTGTGCATGGCATGCACGGCCTGCTTGGCGGTCCAGCCCTGGTTGGCATCCAGCCGCAGCAGGGCGCGGCCTTCGACCGCGGCATGGATCGCCTTGACCCGCTCGATGTCCAGGCCGATGTCTTTGCCCACCTTGATCTTCAAGGTCTCGAAGCCGCGCTCGATCGCGCTGAGCGAGTCGGCCACCATCTTGTCGATGTAGTCCACGGAGATGGTGATGTCGGTGGTGATCACCGGGTCGCCACCGCCCAGCAACTGGTACAGCGGTGCGTCGTAGAGCTGGCCCCACAGGTCGTACAGCGCGATCTCCACCGCCGCCTTGGCGCTGGTGTTGCGCTCGATGGCCGTCTGCACCAGATGCGTGAGCCGGTTGAGGTTGGCGATCTCCTGGCCGATCAGGCGCGGGCGGATGTAAGTGCCGATGGCTTCGATGATCGAGCCGTGCGTGTCGCCGGTAATCACCGCCGTGGCCGGTGCCTCGCCATGGCCGACGTGGCCGCTGTCGGTGTGGATCATCACCACCACGTCTTCCACCGTCTCGATGGTGCGCAGTGCGGTCTTGAAGGGGGTTTTCAGCGGCACGCGCAGCATACCGAAACGGATGTCGGTGATCTTCATTCTTGTGCCGTGGCGCCGTTGGGACGGATGCGCTGGATGTTGGTGATCTGCTCGACGTAGCTGACCGTGTCACTGGCCATCATCGGTTCCAGCGGCGTGACCGACACGCCGTTGAGATGTGCGGCCACGCGCTTGCCGTCGGCGCCCAGCCAGCCGCCGCCGGCGGTGTCGTGGATCATGTAGGCCAGGCCGTCGAGGTGGCCGATGTTCACCATGACGTGGCCGGGGATATAGACCAGGTCGCCGACCTGCAGGGCGTCCACTGCAGCGGTGCGCTTCGGCATGTCGCTGGGCTTCTTGCCGGCACGCGGCTTGTCGAAGGCGATGCGGTCCAGCGCCGGGCTGACCGCCTGCGCACTAGTATTGCGCGGCACCAGGATGCCGAAGCTGCGATAGATCTCGGAGACGAAGCCGCTGCAGTCGCGGGCATCGTAGTCGTGCCCCCAGCCGTAGCGTTCGCCGAGGAACTTGAATGCCTGCGCGATCAGGTGGCGTGCGGTGAGCGGCAGATAGTGATCGGCTACATCCGCCGTGCGCGGCAGCAGGGCCGGCACCAGCTGCAGCTGGCCTTGCGCATCGCGGATCGGCAGCTGGATCACATGGCCGGTATAGGGGTGTTGGCCATTGACCAGCGCATCGACCGGCCCATCGCGCAGCCGCGGCACGCGCACGCCCATGTCCAGCTGCAGCTGCGAGACCTGCGGCTGTTCCGGCGTGTAGGTGGTGTGGGCGGTGGCGCCGGTGACGATCAGGAAGTCCGGCGACTGCGCGTAGCCCAGTACCTGTTCGCGCGGACCGAGAGCGACCTTGTCCGCCTCGATCCAGGCGTCGTAGCGCTCGCTGGCGACGAACCGCCAGCGGCCGTCGCGGCTGGTGTGCAGCACGGCCACCGCATCGCCGGGAAACAGTGCCGACTCCTGGAAGCGATCGATATCCAGATCGCCGGTGCGCGAGAACGCGCGCAGCGTGGTGGGGAAAGTGCGCAAGGCGGCACGCGCGGTGACCAGGCCGAACTGCGGAGAGGACTGCGCGGGGATCGCCTCCAGCGCCATCGCCTGCTGCAGGGTTTCAAGCGCCTGCGCTGTGATCACCTGGCCCTGCGCGTCGTACAGGGTGCGGGTGGGCGGCGACGACAGCGCCTGGATCGCCTTGAGAATCTCCTCGCGCGACCACTGCGCCGACAGCGCCTGTAGATCGCGGATATGCGGGTCTTCGGCGCGCATGCGCGCGTTCTGCGCGGCGATGCCGGCCGCATCCAGCAGTACCGCATCAGGCTGGGCCTGCCGCGCGATCCAGAACTGCGGGTCCAGCTGTGCCGGGGTGACGCCGACCACGCCAGTCGATGCGGGCGCGGCCACCGCGCGTGGCGGCTCGGCGGCGCGCACGTGGGCGCTGGCCACGACGCCACCGAGCAGCAGGCCGGTCAGCAGCACACGAAGGGGCCGAAACGTGAAGTCCATGGACAAGGTCCGCAGCAGGATGCGTTGAGGAATACTTATTTCTTTGATTCGGAAAATCAAGAATAAATTATTGACCTGGGCGAATCTGGCGTGTTACATCGCCATGAAGGCACGGGGAGTGTGGTGCGTGCCCGCCCGGTCGTGCCAGCGCAGTTGCCTGGCACCTGCCGTGTGATTCGCCGGCCTCCGCTTGGGGCTGGCACGGCCTGCATTCGGGCCAGCGGCGCAACGTGCCGCGCGTGCGAGACCCCAACTGTGTCCAGGAGAGAGACCGTGTCCGCCCATCGCCTCATGCCCCAACGTCGTCGGCTGACGACGGCTTTGATCGCCGGCCTGTGCCTGCCCGGCATGGCCCTCGCACAAACCGCCGACGGCAACGCCACGCGTGACCTGGACAAGGTCACGGTCACCGGTTCGCGCATCGCCCGTGCACAGGTGGAAGGCCCGGCGCCGGTGCAGATCATCACCGCCGAAGAGATCCAGAAGCAGGGCTTCTCCACCGTGTGGGAGTCGCTGGGCACGCTGACGCAATTCACCGGCAGCGCCTTCAACGAGGCCGACCAGACCGGCAGTTCGCCCAACGGCCAGTACATGAACCTGCGCGGCCTGGGCCCGGGCTACCAGCTGATCCTGCTCAACGGCAAACGGCTGGCCGATTACCCGCAGTCCTATGGCACCAACGGCAGCGCGGTGAGCCTGGGCAGCATTCCCGCCGCGGCGATTGAGCGGATCGAAGTCATGAGCGGCGGCGCTTCGGCCATCTATGGCTCGGATGCGGTGGCCGGCGTGGTCAACATCATCACCAAGACCAACTTCGACGGCGACAGCGTGCGCGTGCGCGGCGGCACCACCACCGAAGGCGGCGGCGATACCGGACAGCTGCAATGGACCGGTGGCAAGACCGGTGAGCGCTGGAGCCTGACTTACGCCTTCGAACGGCTGGACCGCGAGGAGATCACCGCTTCGCAGCGCGGGCTGTCCTACTACGCGCATCCGCAATACCGCACCAATCCGGCCAAGCCCACCGCCTCGATCTCCGGCGTGTACTTCCTGGATGGATCGACCTACAGCTGGCTCGGCGACGATGGTGCGCTGTCCACGTCGGCCGCGGCGCTGGAACAGGCCTGCGCGCGCACCAACCCGGAGTTCGTGCCGTTCTACAGCAGCACCAGTGCGGCCGCGCCCAATCGCTGCGGCGCGCCGGGCTACTACGACGCGCGTTCGATCCAGAACAGCTACGGCAAGACCTCGGCCTACCTGGCCGGGACGTTCGACTTCACGCCGAACCTGCAGGGCTACGCGCAGCTGCTGGCCACGCAGTCCAAGGATTCCAGCTCCAGCCAGACGCATTACTACATCGGCGAAACGCCCTTCACCGTGTACGACCCGGAACTCGGCCTGGTCACCGCGCAGCGCATTTTCCTGCCGGAGGAAGTCGGCGGGGTGAAGAAGATCCGCTACGACGAAAAATCCTGGAGCCTCAATACCGGCGTGCGCGGCACCATGTTCAACGGCCGCTTCGACTGGGATGCCAGCGTGTCGCTATCGCGCTTCGACATCACCACCGAGCGCCCGCGCTTCCTCACCAATGCCGTGCGTGATTACTACCTCGGCCCGCTGCAGGGCTATACCGATGCAGGCGTGGAGATCCGCGACTTCAACGTGGACCGCCTGTTCGCGCCCGGCAGTGCCGAGCTTTATGACCAGCTGACCACCAATGTGGTCAGCAAGGGCGAGTCGAGCACCGACCAGGCGCAGTTCGTGATGAGTGGCGAGCTGTTCCAGCTCCCGGCCGGTGCGGTGCAGATGGCCGGCGTGCTGGAGGCGGCGCGGCAGGAATACGTGCTCAGCCCCGACATCCGCACCACGCTGGACTACACCGGCACCGAGCGCATCTACAACCTGCAGCAGACCCCGGGCGGCGGCCAGCGCGACCGTTATGCCGCCGGCGTGGAGTTCCGCGTGCCGATCTTCTCCCGCCTGGATGCCACGCTGGCGGGCCGCTACGACAAGTACGACGACATCACCTCGGTCGATGACGCCCTCACCTGGCAGGCTGGCCTGGAATGGCGCCCGGTCGACAGCCTGCTGCTGCGGGCCAGCCATGCCACCAGCTTCCGCGCGCCGGACTTGCTGTGGGTCTACGCCGGACGCACGGCCAACAATCCCTTCATCGTCGATGAATACCAGTGCCGCCGCGATGGCCTGGAGTACGCGTCCGATGCCTGCCAGACCGGGTACGAATACCAGTCCTTCTCCACCAACTCTTCCAATCCGCTGCTAGAGGAAGAAAAGGGCAAGTCCACCACGATTGGCTTTGTCTGGGACGTGCTGCCTAGCCTGTCGATGAGCGTGGACTGGTACCGCATCGAGCTGGAAAACCGCGTCCAGGCCTTGAGCAACGAGTACTACCTGGAGCAGAACGCCAACTGCCTGCTGGGCGTGGATCGCCAGGGCCAGTCGGTCAACACCGGCTCCGACGCCTGTCAGCTCTACACCTCCACCGTGGATCGCACGGTCACCGAGTTGAATCCCAACGGCAACGTGCGCGCGTTCGAGACCTATCCGATCAATGCCGCGCTGCTGCGCACCGAAGGCGTGGACGCCAACCTGCGCTACAGCTTCGACGCCGGCAACTGGGGCAACTTCTCGCTACAGGCCGGCTGGACGCACGTGCTGAAGATGGAATCGGCGCAGTTCGGCGATGAGCCGGCCGAGGACGTGATGAACGACGTGGAGTACAACGCCTTCCGCACGCGCAGCAACTGGCGCGTGAACTGGAACCTGCGCGACTGGAATGCCAGCGTCTACGGCTATCGTTTCGGCACGCGCCCGAACTATGCCGAGACCGGCCGCACCGCGCCGTACATCGTCTGGAACATGGATCTGTCCAAGCGCATCACCGACAAGGCGACCATCGGCCTGAGCGTGCTCAACGCCTTCAACAAGATGCCGCCGCGCGATGACACCTACACCGCCTGGCCGTACTTCCCGCGTGTGTACAGCGCCATCGGTCGCCAGGTGTTCGCCAACTTCACCTACGATTTCTGATGTCGTGGGCGAGACGAGGGACTACTTGATGATGCGTTGCGTAGGGCGGGTCCTGACCCGCCATCGTCTCGTTCGCCATTGCGTCGTCCGGCGGCTTTTCGGCGGGTCAAGACCCGCTCTACGGCTGTCTCGCGTTTGTTTTCTCGTCGCGTTGTTGCCGCTGGTTGCGCAGGCGCAGACAACGGAGAAGACCGAACAGCAGCGCCGCTTCGATACGCTGTTCGACCAGGCGATGCAGCGCTACCGCCTGCCGGGGCTGGCGGTGGGCGTGGTGCAGGACGGACAGGTGGTGTATTCACGCACCGCCGGTGAGCTGGAGGCCGGCAAGGGCCAGGCGATCGATGCCGACACCTTGTTCAAGATCGCCTCCAACAGCAAGGCCATGACCACGGGGCTGCTGGCGCGGCTGGTGGACCAGGGAAAGCTCGACTGGGACGACCCGGTGCGCAAGTACCTGCCGGATTTCCGCATGCACGATGCGTGGGTCACCGAGCACATCCAGGTACGTGACCTGCTGATCCACAACAGTGGACTGGGGCTGGGTGCGGGCGACCTGATGCTGTGGCCGGAGCCGAACCACTTCACCCGCGACGACATCATCGGCGGGCTGGCGCATCTGAAGCCGACGCACAGCTTCCGTTCGCACTACGCTTACGACAACCTGATGTATGTCGTGGCCGGCGAAGTGGCGGCCAAGGCCGGCGGCAAGCCGTATGAGCAGCTGGTGCGCGAGGAAGTCTTCGCCCCGCTGGGCATGAACCGTTGCCAGGTCGGCGGCTGGTCGCGCGATGGCGTCGGCAACGTCGCCCAGCCGCATATGCAGCAGGACGGGAAAAACCTCGTCGTGCGCGAGGACGGTGCGCAGATTCCCGATTCACCGTCGATGGCGGCGGGTGGCATCCGCTGCAGCTTGCACGACATGCTGACCTGGATCGGCATGTGGCTGGACGCCGACACCGCACAACCGTGGATCAGCGCGAAGCAGCGCAACGCGGTATGGGCGATGCAGACGCCGATGCCGATCTCCCAGCGCATGCGTGACTGGGACGGCACGCATCTGTACGGCTATGGCTACGGCTGGCGCATCTCCGATGTCGATGGCCAGTGGAAAGTCGCGCATACCGGCACGCTGATGGGCATGTATTCCTCGCTGGTGCTGCTGCCGGACCAGCGCACCGGCTTCATCATCCTCATCAACGGCGAAGGCGAAAGCGCGCGCACCACGCTTGGCCAGGCGCTGACCAAGTTCTATACCGCGCCCGGTCATGCCGAGCTGGATGTGACCCACTACGCCGGGCTGCTTGCCGCTGCGGCCGCGCCCGCCGCGCAAGCCAAACAGACCGCGCCCGTAACCAAGCGCACGCCGGCCACGCGCAAGGCAATGACGCCGTGGCTGGGCGTATATCGCGATGCCTGGTTTGGCGAGGTCAGTATCTGTGCGAAGGGCAGGGGCGTGAACTTCCACGCCAGCAAGTCGCCGCGCCTGGAGGGCCCGGTGCTGCAGGCCGAGGGCAAGCTGCTGGTGGATTGGACCGACCCCAGCGTCGACGCCGAGCCCTGGCTGTCATTTGCACGCGGCGATGATGGTGCGATCGGCCTGAAGCTGGCGCATGTCGATCCCGGCGCGGACTTCAGCTACGACTACGCTGATCTCGACTTCGTGCGCACCGGCGATTGCCCGGCACGCTGAGCCGCTGCTTCACCTTTGTTTCCCGTTTCAGGATGCGCTTCATGTCCCACGCCGTCGTTTCCTCATCCCCTGACCACACGCCCGCGCGCTGGCTGCGCGGGGCAGCCATCGCGCTGATGGTGCTCGCCCTGGCCTCCTGCGCCAGCGGCCCGGCGCGCAATCCGCTGGCGACCTGGCGGAAGTCGCCGAACCAGGATCTCCGCCGGCCGATCCTGATCGTCATCCACTTCACCGATCAGGATTCGGTGGAGGAAAGCCTGGAGACGCTGAGCACGCGCAACGCCGGCGGCCCGGTCAGCGCGCATTACCTGATCGGCGCCAACGGCAAGCGCTTCCAGCTGGTCAGCGACGAGCGCCGCGCCTGGCATGGCGGGGCCGGCAGCTGGGGCACGATCACCGACGTCAACTCGGTCTCCATCGGCATCGAGCTGGACAACGATGGCCACTCGCCATTCGCCGAAGCGCAGATCGACAGCCTGCTGGTGCTGCTGGAAGACCTGTGCACGCGCCTGCGCATTCCGCGCACGCAGATCGTCGGGCATGAGGACATCGCACCGGCGCGCAAGGTCGATCCGGGTCCGCTGTTTCCGTGGAGGCGCCTGGCCGATGCCGGCTTCGGCCGCTGGCCGGCCGCCGATGCGCCGCCGGCGCCGGAAGGCTTTGACCCCTACACCGCGCTGCGCCTGGTCGGCTATCCCATCGCCGACCGCGCCGCGGCGGTGCGCGCCTTCCGTCATCATTTCCGCGGGCTGGAAGGCGAAGTCCTCGATACCGAGGATCTGCGTATCCTGCACAGCCTGAGCCAATCCGCCGCGCGTTGAGCGGGCGGTCGTCATGCCATCCAGGGAGGTCCGCATGCTGCTGTTCCGTTCATCCGCTTTGTCGGGGGTCGTGCTCGTCGCCCTGGCGTGGGCGGGCACCGTTGACGCGCAGACCGTGCGGGTATCTGCGGCCACCAGCGCCGGAGAGGCGGATCTGGTGGATGTGTCGATGCTCGCGCCCGGCGTGGTGCCGGACATGCGCTACGCCAGTGCCTACAACTTCACCGGCGCACCTGTGCCCGGATATACCGCGCCGATCTGCCTGCTGCTGTCGCCGGCCGCGCGCGCGCTGGCGCAGGTGCAGGCCGACCTCAAGCCGCAGGGCATGAAGCTGAAGCTCTTCGACTGCTATCGTCCGGTGCGGGCAGTCAAGCGTTTCATGGACTGGGTCAATGCGCCGTCCGAGACGCGCACCAAGCTGGAGTACCACCCGCATCTGGAGAAGGCGGCGCTGCCGGGCCGCTATATCGCCAGCACCTCCGGCCACAGCCGTGGGGCAACCGTGGACCTGACCCTCTTGCGCTGCAATGCCTTGCGCTGCGAGGAGCTGGACATGGGCACCCCGTTCGATTTCTTCGACCCGCGGGCCAATACGGATTCTGCGCTGGTTGGCCCGATGCAGCGCCAGAACCGCCAGCTCTTGCTTCAGGCGATGTCGCGTCGGGGCTTCGTCAACGACCCGATGGAGTGGTGGCACTTCACCTTGCGTCCCGAGCCTACCCCCGGCATGGCGTATGACGTGCCCGTCGAATAGTCGTTCACCTGGCCGGGACCATTCGGCCGCTAGGGTGCGCGTGGTCATGCGTTGCGGCGCAGCATTCGCCCATTGGGTTATTCCGGCCGATGCCCATGCCGCCCATACTCTCCCGTTGCTTGAAACATCGAGTCCCCCCCAATGAACTCATCCACCAGCGCCGCCACCTCCATCGAGGCCAGCCGCAAAAGCCTGAAGCGGTCGATCTCCAACACGCTCAAAGGCTCCGCAGGCAATCTGGTCGAGTGGTACGACGTCTACGTCTATTCGGTCTTCGCCACCTATTTCGAATCCAAGTTCTTCTCCGCAGGTGACAAGAACGCCACGCTGTACGTGTGGGCGATCTTCGCGGTGACCTTCCTGATGCGCCCGATCGGCGCCTGGTTCTTCGGGCGCTACGCCGACCGCCATGGCCGCCGCCAGGCGCTGACCCTGTCGGTGACGTTGATGGCGATCTGTTCGTTCGGCATCGCCATCGTGCCCACGGCCGCCAGCATCGGCGTCGGTGCGGCGATCGTCCTGGTGCTGGCACGCCTGCTGCAGGGCTTCGCCACTGGCGGCGAATACGGCGCCAGCGCGACCTACATGTCAGAAGCGGCCGTGCCCGGCCGCCGAGGCCTGCTGTCCTCCTTCCATTACGTCACGCTGGTAGGCGGCCATGTGCTGGCCCAGCTGACCCTGTTCCTGCTGCTGACGTTCTTCAGCAAGGAAGATGTCAGCGAATGGGGCTGGCGCGTGGGCTTCGCCATCGGCGGCCTGTCGGCCATCGTGGTGTTCTGGCTGCGCCGGACCATGGACGAGTCGCTGTCCAGCACGGCGATCGAAGACGCCAAGTCCGGCGTTGCACGCAAGTCCGGCTCGCTGCGCGAACTGTTCGTCAACCAGTGGCGTCCGCTCCTGCTGTGCTTCCTGATCACCGCCGGCGGCACCCTGGCCTTCTACACCTACTCGGTGACCGGCCCGAAGATGATCCAGACCGCCTTCGCCGGCGATGACGTCATGAAGGGCACGGTGCTCAACCTGATCGCACTGACGGTGCTGATGCTGCTGCAGCCGCTCGGTGGCTGGCTGTCGGACATCATCGGTCGCAAGTCGCTGCTGGTGTTCTTCGGCGTCGGCAGCGTGGCCTACACCTGGTACCTGGTCACCGCGCTGCCGCAGCAGACCACGTGGGGTTCGGCCTTCGCCATTCTGGTGGGCGGCTTTGTGATCCTCACCGGCTACACCTCGATCAATGCGGTGGTGAAGGCCGAACTGTTCCCGACCTACATCCGCGCGCTTGGCGTGGGCCTGGGCTACGCGCTGGCCAACTCCGCCTTTGGCGGTACCGCACCGATGCTGTACCAGTGGGCCAAGGGCGCGGGCCACATGAACACCTTCATCATCTACGCCACGGCGGTGATGTTCGTGTCCCTGCTGGTGTACATCTTCGCGCTGAAGAACAAGGGCGAGAACTGGCTGGACCATGAAACGTCCATGCACGCCCGGCACAACAAGGACTGATCTGCCTGGGCTTCAGAAGCGACAGGACACCGCCCTTCGGGGCGGTTTCTTTTTGTGCGGCCAGCCGCTGGCGACCCGGTGAGCGGGGCGGTCAGGCGCCGCCGGCGAACCCGCGCTGGCGCCAGACTTCGAACACGGTGATGGCCACCGCATTGGACAGGTTGAGGCTGCGGTTCTCCGGTCGCATTGGCAGGCGCAGGCGTTGCGTGTCCGGCAAGGCATCCAGCACCTCGCCCGGCAATCCTCGCGTTTCCGGGCCAAACAGGACCGCGTCGCCTGGTGCATAGGCCGGTGTGTCGTAGCGCACGCCGCCGCGGGTACTCAGGGCGAACAGCCGCTGGGGCGCGATCGCGCCCAATGCCGCTTGCAGGTTGGCATGGACGCGGACGCGGGCGTACTCGTGGTAATCCAGGCCAGCGCGGCGCAGCTGGCGGTCTTCCAGGGTGAAACCCAGCGGTTCGATCAGGTGCAGGCGCGCGCCGGTGTTGGCGCACAGCCGGATCACATTGCCCGTGTTGGGTGGGATCTCGGGCTGGTAGAGCAGGACGTCGAGGTCGAGCAGATCGGTCATTGCCGGGATTTTACCGGCAGGTCATCCGTTGGCCGCCAGCATCGTGCAGATGCACTGCGGGGGAGAGGGCCGGGATGACAGGGTCGAGCGGTACGACAGGTCGAACGAAACACAGATTAGCCGGTGATGGAAGCGCACCGGTGAGCGGTTAATGCCTGCTCAGTTCGCGGCGATGGTGTTGGCGGCCTGCTTGGCCAGGTAGATGGTCAGGTCCTCGGCGGCGGGGCGAACCGTGACCACGGCCAGGTTGACGATGCGCTGCTCGGCCACACGCGCCTGGTAGTAGGCCAGATCGATCGGGTCGGGGCGGACCTGGACGGCGGCCATGTTGGTGACGGCGGTGTGGGCCTGGAAGTACGCAAGGTCCTCGGCGGCCGGGGCGACCTTGACCGCAGGCAGGTCGACGATGCGGCTGCTGTCGGCAGTCAGGCGAGGCGCAGCCTCGACGGTGCCGTGGTGCGACAGGATCAGCGAGCCGGTGCAGGTGGCGAACAGGGCGGCGGCGGAAAGCGCGAGCAGGGTCTTGGTGTTCATGGTGGTGTTCCTGTGTCGTTGTTGGGTGGTGTGGTAGTAAGGTAGTACACCTAATCAGGCGGTGCAAGGAACTTTTCAGATCGCGCGCTTTGTGTTCATTTTCAATTCACTTTTCTTCCGCGATCTGACTTGCCTATCAGGTAATGCAGGCGTCGTGCCAATCGCAAATCATTGAAATAAAAAGATAAAATCTGGATTAGGCGACGACCGAACGTCCGATGTTGGTGTCCGGGTCCGGCAGCGGACACCTTGGGTGTTCAGCAGGGCATCGGTCTGCGCACCGTCCTTGACGCGTCGCGCCCGCCAGACGTGACCGGCGGGCACCACGGCCGCTCCGTGCCTTGTGGCCCATGTCCCGCGTACGAAGGGCCCGCTACGCTTCCCTGCCTTCGGATCGCTTTTCCACGGAGTTGTTGTCCATGTCTCAGACGCGCCGGCCGCGTGCCGCTCTGCTTGCCCTTGCCCTGACCGTTGCCCTGGGGGGCGGCCTGGCCACGACTGCACCGGTGCTGGCTGAGGCGCCGCCCAGCCAGGTCGACATCCCGTACGCAGCCTTCACCCTGCCCAACGGCCTGCGCGTGGTGGTGCATACCGACCGCAAGGCGCCGATCGTGGCGGTGAATGTCTGGTACCACGTGGGCAGCAAGAACGAGCAGCCCGGCCGCACGGGTTTTGCGCACCTGTTCGAGCACCTGATGTTCCAGGGCAGCGAGCACCATGAAGGTGAGTTCTTCGATCCCTTCGAGCTGGTCGGTGCCACCGAGCAGAACGGCACCACCAACAGCGACCGCACCAACTATTTCGAGAACGTGCCGACCACCGCGCTGGACATGGCGCTATGGATGGAATCGGACCGCATGGGCCACCTGCTGGGCGCGATCGACCAGAAGGCGCTGGACGAGCAGCGTGGCGTGGTGCAGAACGAAAAGCGCCAGGGCGAAAACCAGCCTTATGGCCGGCGCATCTTCAGCAAGCTGTTCGAGGCGCTGTACCCGGCCGGACATCCTTACAGCTGGTCGACCATCGGCTCGATGGCAGACTTGGATGCGGCCACGCTGGACGACGTGAAGACCTGGTTCCGTAGCTGGTATGGCCCCAACAACGCCGTGCTGGTGCTGGCGGGCGACATCGATGAGAAGACCGCGCGGGAGAAGGCGCTCAAGTACTTCGGCGACATCCCGGCCACGGCCACGCTGAAGGACATGGCGCCGGATATTCCCAAGCGCAGCGCCGACACCCGCGAGATCGTGCCCGACCGCGTGCCGCAGGTGCGGATCTACCGGGGATGGCCGGTGGCGCAGATGGGCAGCACCGATGCCACTTTGTTGGACCTGTTCGCCCAGGTACTCGGCGGCAGCGCGTCGTCGCGCTTCGACGAGCGCCTGGTGCATGGCGAGAAGATCGCCGACAGCGCCAGCGCCAGCAACATGAGTTCGGAAATCAGCGGCACCTTCCTGCTGATGTCCACCGTCAAGGAAGGCGTGGCGCCGGGCAAGGTCGAGGCCACGCTGGATGAGGAGCTCAAGCGGCTGATCGCGCAGGGGCCGACGGCCGAGGAGCTGGAGCGTGCCAAGGTGAGCGCGCGCGCCGGCTTCGTGCGCGGGATCGAGCGGGTGGGGGGCATGGGCGGCAAGTCCGACGTGCTGGCCTCGTGCACCATCTATGAAGGGACGCCGGACTGCTACAAACGCGAGCTGGACACCATCGAATCGGCCACGCCGGCGCAGGTGCAGGCAGCGGCCAGGAAGTGGCTGGGCACCGGCTCGCATACGCTGGTGGTGGAGCCCTCCGAGACCCCGGCCTCGGCCATCCCCGAGCGCCAGGTCGCCAAGCCGGCCAGCGAGCCGGCCACGCTGCCCAAGCCGGACCCGCGCTTCAAGACGGTCAAGAGCGATGTCGATCGCAGCCAGGGCGCGCCGGTCACCAAGGCGTTTCCCACGTTGAAGTTCCCCGCGCTGGAGCGCGCCACGCTGTCCAACGGCATGGACGTGGTGCTGGTGGAACGCCACCAGACGCCGGTGGTGCAGCTGAGTGTGGAATTCCCCGGCGGCTATTCGGCCGATGTCGGCAAGAAGCTCGGCACCGCCAGCTTCACCATGTCCATGCTCGACCAGGGCGCCGGCGCGTACAGCGCGCTGGAGCTGGCCGCGCGCCAGGAGGACCTGGGGGCCGAACTGTCCGCCGGTGCCGGCTTGGACAGCGCCTCGGTCGGGCTGTCGGCGCTGGCCGACAAGCTGCCCGAATCGTTGGACCTGCTGGCCGACGTGCTGCGCCGCCCGAGCTTCGACCAGGGTGAGATCGAACGCGTGCGTGCGACCTGGCTGGCCGGGATCAAGCAGGAGAAGGCACGCCCGCAGACCGCCGCGCTGCGCATCATGCCGCCGCTGCTGTACGGCCAGGGCCATGCCTATGCCATCCCCTTCACCGGCAGTGGCACGGAAGCCTCCATCGCCTCGCTCGAACGCAAGGACCTGGCGAACTTCCATGCCCGTTGGCTGCAGCCGGACAAGGCCCGCATCGTGGTCGTCGGCGACACCACGTTGAAGGAGGTCGTGCCGCTGCTGGAGGCCCGCCTGGGCGACTGGAAGACGCCGGCCAACGCGCCGAAGCTGCCGGCGGTGACCACGGTCGCGCGCCCGGCCAAGCCACGCGTGTTCCTGATCGACCAGCCCGGTGCCATCCAGTCCAACCTCTACGTTGGCCAGCTGATCCCACCCACCGGCGACGCCGGCACGGTCGATTTCGACTTCGCCAACGGGGTGCTGGGCGGTGAATTCTCCTCGCGGTTGAACATGAACCTGCGCGAGAACAGACACTGGGCCTACGGGGCCTACAGCCGCGCCAGCAACACGCTGGGCCAGCGGCCCTGGTTCGCCAGCGCCGCGGTGCAGAGCGACAAGACCGCCGAGTCGCTGGCCGAACTGCGCAAGGACATCGCTGCGTTCGCCAGCGGCCAGGCTGCAGTCACGCCGGCGGAGGTGAACAAGATCCGCGCCACCAACACGTTGAGCCTGCCCGGTGCGTACGAGACGGGTGATGCGGTGCTAGGCCAGGTGGTCAGCAACCTGCGCTTCGGTCGTCCTGACGATTACGTGCTGCAGTACAAGGCGCGGAACGATGCGATGACCGCGCAGGCGGTGACCGCCGCGGCCAGGACCATCGACCCGGCCGCGCTGATCTATGTCGTGGTGGGCGACCTGTCCAAGGTCGCCGCGCCGATCCGCGCGCTGGCGCTGGGCGAGGTCACCGTGCTCGATGGCGACGGCAAGCCGGTACAGGCCCAATAACCTGCCGGACGTGGTGGGCGCCATTGCCATGCGCCCGCCACGGACGCGCAGGATGCTTGCCTTTTCCGATGTGTTCGTTCAGCTTCGCGCCGCGATCTGGTCACACAATGCGGCCACCGCGGTCCTTTCCTGCCTGGAACCCCCATGTCCCTGCGTCTGTTCGTTCCCGCCCTTGTCCTGTTGTCGCTTTCGGCGTGTACCTGGGTGCCGATGGAGGAGGGTGCCAAGGGCATCAAGGTGCTGCCAATGGGCGCAGCCAGCCCCACCAGCTGCCGCAAACAGGGCGACGTGGTGGTCTCGGTCAAGGACAAGGTGGCCTTTTACCGTCGCAACGATCTGAAGGTCCGCGACGAGCTGGAAACCCTGGCCCGCAACGAGGCGCCCAGGATCCAGGCCGACACCATCCAGGCACTGGCCGAACCGGCCGACGGGGAACAGCGATTCGGGGCGTGGCGCTGCGGCGGCTGAATCCGCGACCCAAGACACGCTACGAGGCCCCAATTCGGGTTTCTGGCTTCCAACATCCACGATGGATGCGCCAAGGGCCGCAAACCGCTACCCTTGTCGGCCCTTTTGCCTGAGTCTTGGGCTCCACTCGCATGCTTTTTGAGAATGTCTCCATCGCGGGACTGGCGCACATCGATGCGCCGCACACGCTGACGTCCAAAGCGATCCATGAGCGCCTGCAGCCGACGCTGCAGCGCCTGGGCATCCGTGCGGACATGCTCAGCGAAGTGGTGGGTGTGCACGAGCGGCGGCTGTGGGACGAAGACGTCCAGGCCTCCGACGCGGCCACGCTGGCTGCCCGCAAGGCGCTGATCGATGCCGGCATCGATGTCCAGGAGGTTGGCCTGCTGATCAACACCTCGGTGAGCCGCGACTACCTGGAGCCGTCGACCGCCTCCATCGTGTCGGGCAACCTGGGGGTGGCCGATCACTGCATGACCTTCGACATCACCAACGCCTGTCTGGCTTTCATCAACGGCATGGACATCGCCGCACGGATGATCGAGCGCGGTGAAGTGAACTACGCGCTGGTGGTCGATGGCGAAACCGCCAATGTGCTGTACGAGAAGACCATGGAGCGCCTGAGCGCGGCCGACCTGACCGAGCAGCAGTTCCGCGACGAGCTGGCCGCCCTGACCCTGGGCAGCGGCTCGGTCGCCATGGTGATGTCGCGCCGCGAGCTGGCCCCGGACGCCCCGCAGTACAAGGGCGGCGTGACGCGCTCGGCCACCGAGTGGAACAAGCTGTGCCGCGGCAACCTGGACCGCATGGTCACCGACACCCGCATGCTGTTGATCGAAGGCCTCAAACTGGCGCAGAAGACCTTTGCCGCCGCACGCCAGGTCATGGGCTGGGCGGTGGAGGAGCTGGACCAGTTCGTGATCCATCAGGTCAGCCTGCCGCATACGGCCGCGTTCGTGAAATCCTTCGGCATCGACCCGAAGAAGGTCATGACGATCTTCGGCGAGCACGGCAACATCGGCCCGGCCTCTGTCCCGATCGTGCTGAGCAAGCTCAAGGACCTGGGCCGGCTGAAGAAGGGCGACCGCATCGCCTTGCTCGGCATCGGCTCGGGCCTGAACTGCTCGATGGCCGAAGTGGTGTGGTGACGCGCTAGCGCGTTGCATGGATGGACAAGGGCCGGTGCATCCGGCCCTTTTCGCAGGTGCGTGACGATGGCAGAACTACCCGGTTATCCCTTCACCCCCAAGCGCTTTGCGGTGCGTCCGGGCGTGTCCATGTCGTATCTGGACGAAGGCCCACAAGAGGGCGAGGTCGTGGTGATGGTCCACGGCAATCCGTCGTGGAGCTATTACTGGCGCCACCTGGTGACGGGACTTTCGGATCCTGCGACTGGCAAGCGGTACCGCTGCATCGTGCCGGACCACATCGGCATGGGCTTGTCGGACAAGCCTGACGACGGCGGCGGCCTGCGCCACCCGCATGGCAAGGGAGCGCCCGCTTATGACTACACGTTGCAGTCACGCGTGGATGACCTGCAGGCGCTGCTGCAGCATGCGGGGATCGACGACAGCACGCCGGTGACCCTGGCCGTTCATGACTGGGGCGGCATGATCGGCTTTGGCTGGGCGTTGTCGCACCACGCACAGGTCAAGCGCCTGGTGATCACCAATACCGCCGCGTTTCCGCTGCCCGCGGCCAAGGCAATGCCGTGGCAGATCGCGCTGGGGCGCGATTCGCTGTTCGGCTCTTTCATCATCCGCGCGTTCAATGCGTTCTCAAGCGGCGCCTCGTACGTGGGCATCGAAAACAAGCTGCCGGCGGACGTGCGCCGCGCCTATGTGGCGCCGTACGACAGCTGGGCCAATCGCATCTCCACCGTGCGCTTCATGCAGGACATCCCGCTGTCGCCGGATGACCGCGCCTGGCCCCTGCTGGAAGCGGCCGGCAAGGCGCTGCCGACCTTCGCCGACCGTCCAGCCTTCATTGGCTGGGGGTTGAAGGACTTCGTGTTCGACAAGCACTTCCTCGATGGCTTTCGCCGCGCGCTGCCCAGTGCCCAGGTCACCGCCTTCGACGATGCCGGTCACTACGTGCTGGAAGACAAGGCGGCCGAACTGGTGCCGCAGATCCGCACGTTTCTGGAGGCCAACCCGCTGTAGCACGCTGCGCGTCGCGTGCGCTGCCGCTTGAGGCATGTGCAGAGCGGAGCCAGCTCCACTGGGCCTTCGCCGCGACCGAAAGAAACGCAGCGCAGCCCCCAAGCGGAGATCGAGACACGCTCCGCTCTACCCGGACACCGCCCGCACCAGCAATAGCGCGCCGGACGCATCAGCCTTGCGCGGGCCAATCCCCCGGCGTCAGCACCGGCAAACCGTGCACGGTGCGCGCCTTGTCGCACTGCAGGCTGATCGCGCCGTGCTCCCAGGACGCATCCACGTCGCGGCAGACGCTGGGGCGCACCGGATGGATCGTGCAGCGCGAAAATCGGCCGATGTCCGCGTCCAGCGCCACGCAGCGCGGACGCTGTTCCCAGGTGCCGCGCATGGCCACGCGATGAGCGTCGATCTTTTCGGTGAGTGCGGCCGGCACGCCACCGCCCAGGTCCGGCTCGGTCTCGGACCAGTGGATGCTGACGCGGAAGTGGGCGCAGCAGGCGCCGCAGCTCAGGCAGGGATGCATGTGGGGAAGACCGGGCCGTGCGCGGTGAAAGCGGAGATCGCGGCGCGGATCATGCCCGAATGCGGCGGGCGTGCAAGCCTGCTGTGACTTGGCCGTTTCCGTGCGGTCCGCCGAACAGCGACAATGGGCGGATGACCGCTCTCTGCAATATCGCCGCCCGGCTGCCGGAGCTGGCAGGCGAACGTCCCGAACAGATTGCGCTGCGCTGCCCGGGCCGGGCCGGGCGTTATGACATCCAGCTGACCTATGCGCAGCTGGACGCGCGCAGCGATGCCATCGCCGCGGGCCTGGGCAAGTACGGCATTGGCCGCGGCACGCGCACGGTGGTGATGGTGCGGCCCTCGCCGGAATTCTTTTTGTTGATGTTCGCGCTGTTCAAGGCCGGTGCGGTGCCGGTGCTGGTGGATCCGGGCATTGACAGGCGCGCACTGAAGCAGTGCCTGGACGAAGCGCAGCCTGAGGCCTTCATCGGTATTCCGCTGGCGCAGATCGCACGCCTGGTGCTGGGCTGGGCGCGCAGCGCGGACAAGATCGTCACCGCCGGCACCAGGCTGGGCTGGGGTGGCACGACGCTGGCGCGGATCGAACGCGAGGGTCGTGGTGCAGGTGCGCAGCTGGCAGCCACCGACGGCGAGGACGTCGCCGGGATCCTGTTCACCAGCGGCTCGACTGGCGTGCCCAAGGGCGTGGTCTACCGCCATCGCCATTTCGCCGGGCAGATCGAGCTGCTGCGCAACGCTTTTGGCATGGTGCCCGGCGGCGTGGACCTGCCGACCTTCCCACCGTTTGCGTTGTTCGATCCGGCACTGGGGCTGACCAGCGTGATCCCGGACATGGATCCCACGCGGCCGGCCAAGGCCGATCCGGCCAAGCTGCACGCGGCGATCGCGCGTTTCGGCGTGACCCAGCTGTTCGGCTCCCCGGCATTGATGCGGGTGCTGGCCGACTACGGCCGTCCATTGCCCACGGTCAAATGCGTGACGTCCGCCGGCGCACCGGTGCCGCCGGAGATCGTGGAGAAGATCCGCGCGCTGTTGCCGAACGACGCCAACTTCTGGACGCCGTATGGCGCGACCGAATGCTTGCCGGTGGCGGTGATCGAAGGCCGCGAGCTGGAGACCACGCGGGAGGCCACCGAAGCCGGCGCCGGCACCTGCGTCGGGCGCGCGGTGGCGCCGAACGTGGTAAGGGTGATTGCCATCGACGATGCAGCCCTTCCCGAGTGGCGCGGCGTGCGCGAAGTGGATGCAGGCGTGGTCGGCGAGATCACCGTGGCCGGGCCGACGGCCACCGACAGCTACTTCAACCGCGATGCCGCCACGGCCATCGCCAAGATCCACGAGCCGCTGGCCGATGGCGCAAGCCGCATCGTGCATCGCATGGGCGATGTTGGCTACTTCGATCCGCAGGGGCGGTTGTGGTTCTGCGGGCGCAAGACCCAGCGCGTGGAGACCGCGGCCGGGCCGCTGTACACCGAACAGGCCGAGCCGGTCTTCAACGTGCATCCGGAAGTGCGACGCACCGCGCTGGTCGGCGTGGGCGAGGCGGGTCGGCAGCGGCCAGTGCTGTGTTTCGAACTGCTGCCCGATGTGTCGCCGCAGCGCGCCGCTGTGGTCGACCAGGACTTGCGGGCCATGGCCTCTCGCCACCGGCACCTGCGCGACATTGACACCTTCCTGTGCCACCCGGGTTTCCCGGTGGATATCCGTCACAACGCCAAGATCGGTCGCGAGAAGCTGGCCGCGTGGGCCGCCGAACAAGAGGGATACTGCGCATGAAACTTCTGGTGACCGGCGGTGGTGGCTTTCTGGGCCAGGCGCTGTGCCGTGGGCTGGTCGCGCGGGGCCATGAGGTCATCAGCTTCCAGCGCAGCCATTACCCGGCGCTGGCGGCGATGGGCGTGGGCCAGGTCCAGGGCGATCTGACCGACGCGCATGCCATCACCCATGCGGTGGCCGGGGTCGATGCGGTCTTTCATAACGCGGCCAAGGCCGGCGCGTGGGGCAGCTACGCCAGTTACCACAGCGCCAATGTCACCGGCACCGACCACGTGATCGCCGCCTGCCGCGCCAACGGCGTGCGCCGGCTGGTCTATACCTCCACGCCCAGCGTGACCCATCGCGCGACCCATCCGGTCGAAGGCCTGGGCGCCGATGAGGTGCCTTACGGCGAAGACTTCCAGGCGCCGTACGCGGCCACCAAGGCGATCGCCGAACAACACGTGCTGGCCGCCAACGACGCGCAGCTGGCCACCGTCGCGCTGCGACCACGGCTGATCTGGGGGCCAGGCGACCACCAGATCCTGCCACGCCTGGTCGAGCGTGCGCGCAGCGGTCGCCTGCGCCTGGTCGGCGATGGCAGCAACAAGGTCGACACCACCTATATCGACAACGCCGCGCAGGCGCATTTCGATGCGCTGGAGCATCTGGCGCCGGGCGCCGCGTGTGCGGGCAAGGCGTATTTCATCTCCAACGGCGAGCCGTGGCCGATGCGTGAGGTGCTGGATGCGCTGTTGGCCGCGACCGGGACGCCAGGCGTGGACAAGTCGCTGTCATTCAAGGCGGCCTACCGCGTCGGCGCGACCTGTGAAGCGCTGTGGAGGGTGCTGCCGCTCAAGGGCGAGCCGCCCCTGACCCGCTTCTTGGCCGAGCAGTTATGTACGCCGCACTGGTACAGCATGGAACCGGCGCGCCGCGATTTCGGTTACGTGCCGAGGGTCTCCATGGAGGAGGGCATGGCGCATCTGCGCGCGGATTGGCAGGCCAACCACTGAGCACCGGTTCAACCTCCTGCGCTTGCCAGCGGGTGCGCGTGCACTGCTCGAACTGCAAGGAGCGGTTCCTGGCATCGCGCAGCGATGGTCCAAAGGACGGGCGCCGCGGATGGCGGGCCAACCGTCCGTGCGGACCACGTGTACGCTGCGCCTCGAAGCGAACTCGGCCTGGTGGTCGGCCACGCCGCGACTGCGCCCGCGGCTGGCTGAGCGCCATGGCGTGCGGGTGGGGGGTGCACGTCATGGCCGGCGACGACAAGGCAGCTCGGAGGCCGACGCGTGCGTGCCGCACAGGCCCGATGACCTGCTGCCCGGCCAGCAGGCCTTCAAGATGGCCGCACGCGGGTGCTGCTGGAACACGCACACTGATGGAACACGCACACTGATGCCACGCCGGGCGCCAGCGCAAGGCGGAGACCGCGCTGGATGCTCTACGCGCAGATGCCGGTGCAGCGGGTCAGCGTCCTGTTCAAAGGCTGCCCCGCTGCTCTCCGACGATCCGGGCTGCCTTACGTGATTAAGTGCTCAACGCGCAGCGGCATCTGTCGAAGTCGCTTGCCGGTCGCATGAAACACGGCGTTGGCGATCGCTGGCGATACGCCGACCATTGCCACTTCACCCAGCCCCTTCAAGCCGATCGCGTTGGCGAGTGGATCAGGTTGATCGATGAAGCCGACCTCGATCTCCCCGATATCGGCATTGACCGCAATCACGTAGTCGGCCAGGTCGCTGTTGAGGTACCCGCCATACCGGGGGTCGATCTCAGTGGCTTCCCGAAGGGCGGCGCTGATGCCCCAGACCACGCCCCCGCGGACCTGGCTTGCGGCAGTGCGAGGACTGATGACGCGTCCGCAGTCGGCGACACTGACCACGCGCGGAACGCGGATGCGACGGGTTCTCGGCTCGATCCGGACCTCCACGAAGTGGGCGATGTAGCTCATGGTGGTGAAGTTGGAATATTCCGGTCCGGCCACCGCATACGCGCCTTGGCGAAGTGACTGGAGTGCCTCGGCTCCTTGCCCTGGCCCCACTGCCGTGACCTCGATCTCCACCGATGGACGACGGACGCTGGCGAGCTGGCGGTGGAGGTTTCCGGCGATCCGACGCCCAGCGAGGAGTTCGGTGATCGCGTCACGCATGCGCGTGACCGCCTTGGCGGTGGCGGGGACAGCGCCTGCGGTACCCCAGGAGCCTGCCGTTATGTGTTGAGGCGCGGCCGTCGTGTCACCGATGATGATGTCCAGGCCATCGGGATCGATATCCAATCCTTCCAGCAGCACGGTTGCGATTGCGGTCCTGATGCCTTGGCCCATCTCGTGGCCGGAGACGGAGAAACGGCTTTTGCCGTCAGCGCCGATCCGTAATCTTGCGATTGCCGGCACGATCATGGATGGATAGGCGCCACACGCCACACCCCAGCCGATCTGTGTGCCATCGGTGGCGATCATGGAGCCTGGCTGGCTGGCGCGTCGGGACCACCCGAAACGCCGCGCCCCCTCTTCGAGGCATGCGTTCAAGAAGCGTGATGAGTAGGGATTCCCTGTGCGGTAGTCCAGGCGCGCGTCGTTCTCGAGCCGCAGCGCAACGGGGTCACGGCCCATTGCATGGGCCAGCTCATCCACCGCGCTCTCGAAGGCGAAGCATGAAGCCTGCGGATGCGGTGCGCGCATGTAACCGGGTGCTTGTCGGTCAAGCCGGACATCCGCCGCCGTGCCGAGATAGTTCTCGATGCCATACAGCCGACTGGGCGCCTCATGGTATTCCGTGACGGGGAACATGCCGTGGCGTGATTGCTCCTGCTCGGCGTCGTAGCGGACCGCCAGCATCTTTCCGTTGGCGTTGGCACCGAGCTGGACGCGGTGCTGACTATGGGGACGATAGGTGGCGACGTGAAAGATCTGGCTGCGAGGCATGATGAACTTGACCGGTCTGCCAGTGAGCATCGCCGCCCTGGCGACCAGCGCCGTCTGGCGTTGACCCACTCCGCCCTTCTGCCCGAATCCACCGCCCAGATAGGCGCTTTTGACGTCAATGATGCCTGGATCAAGCCCGAGCGCGCGTGCCGTTGCGCCTTTGGTTCCCGCACTGCTCTGGGTGCACTCATGAATCAACAAGCGACCATTTTCCCAGTAGGCCAGCGTGGCGAGCAGCTCGATTGGATTATGGTGCTGCGTTGGCGATACGTATGTCGCATCGACCGTGACATCCGCAGTTTCCAGGGCTTTCTCGGCGTGACCGAACGCAGTGTCCTTGGCGGGTGCTCGCGTTGCGCCATCATCGACGTAGACAGAGGAAAAGGAAGACGCCTCGTAATCAGAGCGCACCGCCTCGGCCCCTTCAATAGCCGCTTCAAGCGTCTCTGCCAGCACCAGCGCGATGGGCTGCCCGCGGAAGGCGATCTGCCACTCCAGGGTTGGCGGTGGCGGTGGTCCGGGCGAGGCGCTCGTCGGTGCAGAAGGAAAATCCTCCGGGGTGAGCACCCTGACCACACCAGCGACCCGCATCGCCGCGCTGGTGTCGAGTGTGGTGAGGGTGCCTTTGGCGGCACGCGACGGCACGGTCATGGCGTAAAGCGTATTCGGGAACCACATGTCGCCTGGAAATCGTGTTGCACCACGCACTTTATCTGGCGCATCGAAGCGCGCCCGATCCGGGAAAGGGCCCATGCTCATGTGCGATTCCTCCCGCCAGCAATGAGCAACGCATCGGCGATGGTGCGCGCGCCCAGTTCCAGTTTGAACCCGTTGTCGCGTCCAGGCCGGGCGTTGCGAAATGCCGCATGCCCGGCGGCGGTCGCCTGTGCCAGCGTCAGGCGCTGCCCCACAAGCATGGCCTCGGCTTCGGAAGCGCGCCACGGCCGGGTTGCCACGCCCCCGAGTGCGATGCGTGCGCTGGTCACCTGATCGTCCCGTATCTCCAGCGCAACGGCTGCCGAGGCAAGCGCGAAGGCATAGGACTCGCGGTCGCGGATCTTGTGATAAGTCGAGTGGCGGCCGGCGGCGGTCCTGGGGATCTCGATGGCCGTGATCAACTCACCCGCCTGCAGATTGAATTCCCGATGAGGTGTCTCGCCGGGGAGCCGGTAGAGCTCGGCGATGGGGACAGTCCTCATGCCCGTCGCACCTGTTATTTCGATCTCGGCGTCCAACGCTGTCAGCGCCACAGGCCAGTCACCCGGGGACACTGCATTGCAGGACGAACTTGCGCCAAGAATCGCCTGGCCGCGGTCCAATCCTCCGATCGCGGCGCATCCCGCGCCAGGCTGGCGCTTGTTGCAGGGGTAGGCGCCATCAGCGCCGTTGCGGAAGTACATGCAGCGCGTGCGCTGCAATAGGTTTCCTCCCACCGTCGCCATGTTGCGCAACTGTTGCGAGGCCGCCTTGGTGAGCGCTTCGGTCAGGACGGGGTAGTCGCGGGAAACCACTGCATCGGCGGCAACCGCGCTCATGGAGGCGAGCGCGCCGAAGCGAAGCCGCTTGCTGTTCTGCTCAATCGTGTCCAGGCCCTTGATCGATGTGACATCGATCAGCCGCCGTGGCTGCTCGATGTTGAGCTTCATCAGATCGTAGAGCGTGGTCCCACCGGCGATGTAACGGGCTCCGGGAGGTGCCGTGGTGAAGGCGTGCACGGCGTCCTGTACCGTTGCTGGTCGAAAATATTCGAAGGACTGCATCAGGGGTGCCTCATCTTGGAGGCACCCGCTTCGATCGCCGAGACGATGCCGACATAGGCGCCGCATCGACAGAGGTTGCCACTCATGTATTCACGGATGCGGTCCGGCGATGTGGCGTTGCCTTCGGCAACGCAGGCCACGGCCGCCATGATCTGTCCCGGCGTGCAGTACCCGCATTGCAGTGCATCGTGGTCGATGAAGGCCTGTTGCATCGGATGTAGCGGCTCGTCCGCGGAAAGCCCTTCGATCGTCAGGATCTGATGCCCTTCGGCTTTGGCGGCCAACGTCAGACAGGACGCCACGCGCCTGCCATCAATGTGGACCGTACAGGCACCGCATTGCCCATGATCGCAGCCCTTTTTGGCGCCCGTCAGGCTCAGGCGCTCCCTGAGCAGGTCGAGCAGCGAAGTGCGGGTATCGATGTCGACTTCCACCGACTCACCGTTCACCGTGGTGCGTAGCCGGAACGCAGATGCCGGCTTGACCGGCAAAGGCTGGATGGCTGGCGCAGCTTCGACAGCAGCAATGCCTCTGCTGGAAACCGCTGCGACGGCGAGGACAGCGCTCCCTTTCAACATGTCCCGGCGCGAGCTGTTCAAAGGGCCACTCGCTGTGGCTTCGCCGACACTGTGCGTATCGTCATGTGACATCTCGATTCCTCCTGACGGCCTGCCGACGTTGCGTTTGCGGGCTTGCCTGCTGCTTCAGATGATTGCGGCGTGTGCTGACGCGCACGAATGGGGAAAGGCATGGAACTGCCATCCGCAAACGGCGCGGTCGTGCGCGAGATTTCATGCGGTGCCATCCCGGCGGGGTGCATGGAACGCTAGCATGGGGCGGGTGGCGCGGCCTTGCCGCCTGCTGCGGAAAAATTGCCTAATCCTTCAGGGGCGCCTGCGTCGCCGGAGGGGTGAGGGCGGTTACTCTGGGCGCCGGCGGGATCAAATGAAGAGGCGAAGATGGATGCCCTGACACAGGCCGCACGCGTGTATGCGGATTCGCATCCCGGTCATGATGGGATCGCGACAACTCCGGTTCCGGGGCTGAGGATCAAGTCGCTGGAAGCCCCTCAGGGTGACCATTACACCGTGGTCCGTCCGTTGGCGCTGTTCGTCCTGCAAGGTGCGAAGCGAATGGCGCTTGGATTGGAGCACTGCGTGCTTGAGGCTGGGCAGTCAACCATCGTGGGCGCGGATACGCCGATTGTTTCGAGGGTCGAGCCCGCCGCTTGCCAAGCGCCTTATCTCGCCGTTGCCATCGAAATCGAAATGACGATCCTGTTCGAGGTGGCCACACACATCGCATCCGGCCAGCCCAAAGCCGCGAAGCGGGGATGGTGCATGCACACGGACGAGGCCGACACCGCTGCGCTCGATTGTGTTTATCGGCTTCTGCGATTGTGCGAGCAATCGACCGCGATTTCCTTGCTCCGTCCGGGCATCATGCGGGAGCTCTACTACTGGCTGCTGTCAGGCCGGCATGGCGCCAGGCTGCGGACACTTTGTGATCCGGCCAGCCACGCGAACCGTCTTGCCGGCGCCGTGGCCCTCTTGCGGGCGCAATACCGTGGCCGAGTCACAGTGGATCGCCTCGCGGCCGAGGCGGGAATGAGTCTGACGGCCTTTCACACACACTTCAAAAGAATGCTCTCCCTGACGCCTGGGCAGTATCAGAAACGCCTGAGGTTGATCGAAGCGCGTCGCCTGATGCTGGAGGAGGGCATGTCGGCGAGCGCCGCTGCGTTCAATGTCGGGTACGAGAGTGTTCCGCAGTTCACACGCGAGTACGGGCGCCTCTTCAATGTGACACCCAAGCGTGATGCATTGCAGGTGCGGGCTGCCTCCAGCAGGCTGGGCGAGATCAAGCCGGCCCAGCCTCGGCGGCGGCCTACGATATCGCTGGCGTAGCGCCCTTCATGTCGGTGGCATGCCTCGAATTTCAGTGATTTTGCTGCGCCGATGGCAGGCCACCCATGTGATGCGGATGTGAGCGTCTGCGTGGAGCGCCAGCGCAATGTTGCCCGGCAGGCGGCCAGTCATCACTGCATCGTGATCCGAGCTGGCACAAGCTTGTGGCTGTGCCAATCGGGCACGGCCCAGGGAAGCCACCATGCTGCATTACGCGGTCATCTTTTTTGTCATCGCCATCATCGCGGGCGTGCTGGGTTTCAGCGGCATCGCGGGCACTGCGTCCAACATCGCCTGGATCCTGTTCGTCATCTTCCTGGTGCTGGCCGTGATCTCGCTGTTCCGACGCGGCAAGGTCTAACCCGCGTCTCACGTAAACCGCGGCCAGCAGGCCCGCACTTCGACCGGTGCGGGCCTGCTGCTGTGTGCAGCTCACAACGCGCAGACGTAGTAGCCCACGCGCTTGCCGTTCTGCAGCGTGTCCTCCCCCATCTGTTCGAATCCCTGCCGCATGTGGAACGCGACCGAGCCGGGGTTGAGCGGATCGAGATTGATCTCGCAGGCCAGGCGCCCATGTCCCTGGCTGCGTGCATGTTGTTTGAGCGCGGCATACAGCGCGCCAGCCAGTCCACGGCCCTGAGCATGCTCGGCCACCACGACGCGGTCGATATAGACGAAGTGCCTGAGCCGCGCCGTCAGCCAGGCGAAGTTGGGATTGTCGTAACGCGCGTCCTGATCCAATGCGATCAGCAGTGCGTCGCCATGGCCGGTCGTCCGGGAAAAGCAGGCCATCGCGATGAGCTGGGCGAGCTGCGTCGGCGTTTGCCAAGACAGCGCGGCGGCATGCGCGTTATTGAGTGCCAGCAGCGCCGGTAGGTCGTCGTCAACGACGGCGCGAAACACCTCGATGTCGTTCACCAGGCGAGGGTCGCGCGGCCGTGATGGCTTGGGGTCTCGGTGACAGCGCAGGCCGACGCCTGGCAGGCCCCGGCACACCTGGGACCGGGAGTCAGGTCGACGTGGATCTTAGACATGCGGTGTGATTCCTACTGCGGCGCGGATGCCCCGCATGCTGCCTGCAGCGGCGACGCAGGTCGAGCGTCGTCTATCGGGTTGCCGACCATGCCCGCCTGCTCATCGCCACCTTGACGCGCGGGCGACGCCGGTGTCCGGCGTGCGATCTCAGATGCCCGCGTGTTGCCACAAACGACGATGCGCCGTGAGAGAGAGATGTAGTGCTTGCCTATGGCTTCAGCTCTGCCAGACGCGCGCGGATACGTTTAGATGCCGGCTTGAGCTCCAGCATCTTCTCGACTTGCCTGACCGCGGCTTGGCGATCCCCACGTTCCAAGTAGTCCAGGATCAGGACACGGGAGCCACACGTGGATGACGATGACATCGGAACACCCTGCAAGAAGATTGCGGCGCAGCTGGCTGGGGCCGGCGCATGAAGCGCCAGTGCCCTCACGTCCGGGGGACGCATGAGATAGGGGAAGGCACGGCTAAGGACAGACCGCGACGGCTTTGGAGCGCTGATCGATCAGCAGCACCGTGCTTTGCAGGGCATGGGCCCCGACCAGGAGCTCGGGATATTTGTCCGAGACCCTCACCTCCACATCGGCCAGGGTAAGCGCGCCGATGTGGAAGGGGCCATGCACCGTGGCGCGCTGGAGGTCGACCTGGCCATTGGTCAGCTGTGCACGGCCCGCGTACGACAGCGCGCCATGGCCCAGCGTGCGGTAAAGCGCCTGCGGCAGGACGAAGCGCACGTTGGCGCCCGTGTCCAGATTGCCGACCGTCTGCAAGGCGCCGATGGAGACCGGGACCCGGAACGCGCGTTCATAGGCAAGGACCCCCGGGCTGCCTTGCCTGAGCGCACTGGCACGGGTGAAGGACAGCCGTTTTCGTGGGTAATCGATCACCAGCAATCCGTCGGCGAAGAACTCGCGCGCGAGGATCCCGTCGAACTTCGCGTCCGCCGCGCTGCGACGGCCGTAGTCCCGGGTGATCACCTCTACATCGGTCCGCACGAGCGCGCCGAGCCGCAGGGACGCCAGGCGCACCGTCTCCACGTCCGTCGTGGACACCCCGTCGGACGTGCTGGACTGTCCCTGGGCCTGGAGCGACAGCGCCTGGAGCAGACGCGTATCCGCCCGGGCGATGCCACTTGCGCCGGTGTCGACGGCGAACCGGAACGGGCCTTGGCCGTTGACCTGGACGGCCACGTAGATGCGGCCATCGACGGTCTCGAACGGGACCTGCACCAGGGCATCAGGACCTGGATCGGCAAGTGCACAGAGGCCGGCGTCCGCCTGGGGCGATGGCGTGGCGCCGTGGGCCGTGCATGCCCCCACCAGCATCGAGAGCCCGATGGCGCGCAGTCCTGCGCGTCGGACAAGGTGACCGCAGTGTCCAAAGGGAGATGCGCCTATCCAGGACGGTGCATGCGTCTTTAACGCCATCGAAATACTCCTTGCCGTGTGCCGTCGCGCAAGGCGCATGCGCGTCTTGGCTGAGGCGATCGTGTCGAGGTGGACCGCCGGAGACCCTACTGCCGCCGATTCACCACACGACCCGCGATCCGACCAAGTGCCCGTCACGCCGACAAGGGCGGGGAAATGGGCAATGAAATCAGGGGCGCTGGCGGGATGGGACAGGCGCAGGCCATGAGGTTGCGCTGCGCTGGCCATGCCTTGGGTGCGTGGCAGGGGGGGCGGTGCGCTGGTCAGGCAGCTCCTGGCAGACCGGTATGCACAGGCGACCGGCTAGAATGACGGCCTATGTCGCCTACACCTTTCGATCTGCTCAAGCCCCTGGCTGGTCGTGCGCTGGAAGCGGCGCTCAATCGCGCCGTCGCGTTCGATCCGGACACCCGCGATGCGCTTGCCACGCTTGAAGGGCGGCGCATCGCCCTGACGCTGGCATCGCCGCCGGTGGCGCTGGAAATCACCGTGGCCGAACAGCACCTGCATGTCGGCCCGGTGCGCGAGCACGTCGAAGCCGATCTGTCCGTGCGCGGCACGTTGAGCGGGTTGCTGGCACAGCTGCCCTTCGCCCGCCCCGAGCACGCCACGTCGGTCGGCAAACTCCGCATCTCCGGTGACGCCGATCTGGCGCGACGCCTGCAGACGCTGGCAACGCGCTTTGATCCTGACTGGGTCAAGCCCTTCACCGATGTGCTGGGCGATGTGATTGGCGTCCAGGTCGCGCAGGCCGTGCGCGGGGCGCTGAGACAGGCGCAGGTGCGCGGCGTCGACCTGGCCCGCACCACGGCCGAATACGTCACCGAGGAATCGCGCGACGTGGTTCCGCGCGCCGAGCTGGCCGCGTTTCACGATGACGTCGACGCCATCCGCGATGACGTGGAGCGCCTGGCCGCGCGCGTCCATCGCCTGGCGGCGCGTCCATGATGCTGCCGGGCATGAAGACCGTGCGCGCGGCGCTGCGCGCCAACAAGATCGGCCGCGTGCTGATCCGGTACCGCCTGGATGCGCTGCTGGACGGCACGCCGGCCGAGCCGTGGCTGAAGCTGGCGCGCCCGTTCGTACCGCGCGCGCGGGACGACGTGGCAGCGATGAGCCGCGGCGCGCGTCTGCGCATGGTGCTGCAGGAGCTTGGCCCGATCTTCGTCAAGTTCGGGCAGATCCTGTCCACCCGGCGCGACCTGGTGCCACCGGACGTGGCCGAGGAGCTGACCCTGCTGCAGGATCGCGTGCAGCCGTTCGACGGGCATGCCGCCCGGCTCATCGTCGAGCAAGCGCTGGGCCAGCCGATCGACGTGGCGTTCGCCAGCTTCGACACCACGCCACTGGCCTCGGCCTCCATCGCCCAGGTGCATGCGGCCACGCTGCACGACGGTCGCCAGGTGGTCGTCAAGGTGTTGCGCCCGACCATCGAGCACGACATCGCCGGTGACATTGCCCTGCTCAAGTCCGCCGCCGCGGTGGTGGACTATGCGCATCCTTCGGCCGACAAGATCCGGCCGAAGGAAGTAGTGGCCGAGATCGAGACCACGCTGGCCGCCGAGCTGGACCTGCAGCGCGAGGGCGCCAACGCC
>JBEVNH010000163.1:0-29677 GCA_040508175.1 Pseudoxanthomonas sp. | reverse complement strand
TAGCGTGCCACTATTGGCGCACTCATTCGGACTCGCGAACGCCCAGTTCCTTGAGCGCGTTGCGCATGGCCTCAGCCGCCGCTTCGCCGATCTTCTCGCTGTGCAACGCGTAGTGGATTGTCGCTTCGACCAGACCGATGTGCGCGCCGCAGTCGAAACGCGTGCCCTTGAAGCGATACGCATGGACCGGCTTCTGCGCGAGCAGCGTGGCGATGGCGTCGGTCAACTGGATCTCGCCACCGGCACCGGGCTTGGTGTCTTCCAGCAGCTTGAAGATGCTGCCATCGAGCACATAGCGCCCCACCACGCCCAGATTGCTTGGCGCATCCTCGGGCTTGGGCTTTTCGACCATCGCATTGATCTTGCCGCTGCGACCGTCGAATGCATCGGTGGCGACGATGCCGTAACTGGCGGTCTTGTCAGGCTCGACATCCTGCACGGCGATCTGGCTGGCACCGGTCGAGGCATGCGCATCGGCCATCTGCTTGAGCGCACCGTCACCGTGATGGTTGACGATCAGATCGTCCGGCAGCATCACCGCAAACGGTTCGTCTCCGACGATGGTCTTGGCGCACAGGACCGCGTGCCCGAGGCCGAGCGCCTCGCCCTGGGTGACGAAAATGGCACGCACGCCCTTGGGCAGCGGATTGCGCACCTTCTCGAGCAGCTCCAGCTTACCGGAGGCTTCCAGCTTGTCTTCCAGCTCGTAAGCCTTGTCGAAGTAATCGCCGATGGCATGTTTATAACGATTGGTGACGAAGATCAGCGTGTCACAGCCGGCTTCGACCGCCTCGTCCACCGCGTACTGGATCAGCGGCCGGTCGATGATCGGCAGCATCTCCTTGGGTACCGTCTTGGTGGCGGGCAAGAAACGCGTACCCAACCCTGCGACAGGAAAAACGGCCTTGCGGATGCGTTGCGTCATCGATGATTTCTCGCCTCTCGTGTGGGGAATTGAACGATCGTATCAGTGGACTCGTGATGATTCTCTGGAGAAAACTCGGGCACGGTCGTCTTGAGGAGTCGCCAGATCTGATCCTCGTCGTAATCGATGACAGCCTGGCGAAGCTGCACCAGCGCCTTGCTCAACGCATCGGCCGAAACCTCGCGCGCGCGGGCCTGCAGGATTTTGGGATGGGAGGTTGGCCGATAGGCCTCTTCCTCGTGGAACAGGGTTTCGTGCAACTTCTCGCCCGGGCGCAGCCCGGTGTAGACGATGGCGATGTCCCGACCGGGCTGCTTGCCTGCCAGGCGGATCATCTGCTCGGCCAGCACGCGGATGGCGATGGGCTCGCCCATGTCCAGTGTGTAGATCGAGGCATGCGCCGCACTGGCCGCCGCCTGCACGATCAGCTGGCACGCCTCCGGAATGGTCATGAAGTACCGCGTGACATCCGGGTCGGTCACGGTCACTGGACCGCCCGCGCGGATCTGTTCGCGGAACAACGGCACCACGCTGCCAACCGAATCCAGCACGTTGCCGAAGCGCACCGTCACAAAACGCGTCGAGGTCAGGTCGTCAGCCGACTGGCACACCATCTCTGCCAGACGCTTGGTCGCGCCCAGGGTATTGGCCGGGTCAACGGCCTTGTCGGTGGAGATGAGTACGAAGGTACCCACGCCCGCTGCCTTGGATGCCTTGATCATCGTCTCCGAAGCCAATGCATTGTTGCGCACGGCTTCGCGAAGCTGGGCCTCGAGCAACGGCACTTGCTTGTAAGCGGCCGCGTGAAACACCGCATCGGGCTGCACCAGGTCCAGGGCACGGCGTGCAAGTGCCGGATCGCCACAGTTACCTAGAATCGGCACGATTTCGACATCGGGAAACGCCCGATGCAAGTCGGCCTGCGACTTCAACAAGGCGTATTCGCTGATCTCGAGCAACGCGATCTTGGTTGCGCCATGACGCGCGCACTGACGGCAAAGCTCCGAACCGATCGAGCCGCCTGCCCCTGTGACCAGCACCGAGCGCCCGCCCAGCCAACCGCGGATCAGCTTCCAATCAGGCGTGATGGGCTTGCGGCCCAAGAGGTCGTCGATGGCGACTTCCTCAAGCGCACCGGGGGCAGAACGGCCTTCCAGCACGTCGACCAGGCGCGGAACTTTCCGGAATGGCAAACTCGTGCCTTCGCAGATGGCCAGCACGCGCTGCATGGCGGCCGCATCAAGCGACGGCATGGCGATGACCAGCATCTTGGCGGCGGTTTCTTTCGCCACCTTGGAGGCCTGGTCCAGTCCGCCCAGGACGGGGATGCCGTGCACGCGCGTGCCATGCAGATTCCGTGCGTCGTCAAGAAAGCCGACCGGCAGGTAGGAGCCGCTGCGCAGCAGATCCCGCAGCAACGCTTCGCCCGCCTGCCCTGCGCCCAGAATCAACACGCGCTGCGCGGAAGCGCCGCGCACCTCGCCAAGTTGGTGGTCTTTCCACGCGCGATAGACCAACCGCGGAAGACCTAGACCGCCCATCAACGCGAACGGGTATAGCGCAAGGACCGTCCGCGGCACACCATCCAGCCGGTTGTAGAGACCCAGACCCAATGTAATGGCCAACACGCCAAGGACGGCGGACTTCAGGATGTTGATCAGGTCTGGCACGCTGGCAAAGCGCCACAGCCCTTGGTACAGACCCACCAATCGGAACACCAACCCCTGCGCCAGCAGGACGATGGCAACCTCGAAGGAGACCAGCGAGTAATCGGGCGGCATCGGCAGCATGGCGTAACGCACGTGGTGCAAGGCCTGCCAGCAGATCCAGGTCACCAGCAGGTCGTGCGCGGAGACCGCCAGCCGTGGCAATCGGCCCGCCAACGAGATTTGCCAGGAATGTGTGGATAAGGACATCAGTACCTCAGGCCCAGTGGCGGGTGATCTTCCACCAGGCCGTCAAGGCGCTGCCAACCAAGAGCAACGCCAACGTCAGCGGGAGGGGGGACATGGAACGCGTCAAAAACAGCGAGACAAGTACCGCGCAGGCCGTGAACACACCATAAGCACATGTGACAGCTGAATGACCAACGTGGCGGGCAAGGCGCTGATATGCGTGTGAGGCATGGGGTGCCCACCAGCGTTCCCGGTTAAGCATGCGCCGCAGCAAGGTGAAGCCTGCGTCGATACCAAAGGCTGCCAAGGGCAGTCCCACGGCCAACGACCACCCCGCTGCCGGCAAGGCCATGGCAGCGAGCAATGCGATGAGATAACCCAGCGCACCGCTCCCGACATCGCCCAGAAAAATCCGCGCGCGGGGGAAATTGAACGGCAGGAAACCTACTGCCGCGGCCACCACCGCAAACGCCAGGATTGCCCACGGTGAACTCCACAGCAATGCACCGAATCCCAGGGCCACCAGGGCCACCTGGGTGACCGCAATTCCATTGATGCCGTCCATGAAATTCCAGATGTTCACCAGCGCCAGCGTGGCACCCAAGGCCAGCACTGCATGCAGCGCCGAATGGCTCGACCGCCATGCCAGCGCGGCCACGCACACGGCGGCCAACGCGTGCGCAAGCAGACGTGGCCAGACAGGCAACGAACGATGGTCGTCGACCCAGCCCGGCACTGCGACAAGCGCCAGCCCGGCCAGGAACAGCCCAGTTTCCACCAGGCTCAACCGACCCTGCAGGCAAAGCACACAGGAGGCCATGGCGGCCATCAGCACGATCGAGATTCCACCGCCGCGCGGTGTCGCCAACCGATGGCTGCGACGCTCGCCCGGCGTGTCGATCAAGCCAGCGCGACGCGCATATCCAATCGCAAGCCGGGTCAGCAGCAAGGCACCCAGCCAACAGGCGAACCACAGGATCACGTCCGCTGCTGTCATACGACCGCGTAGTTCAACAAGGGCTTGATCGACCCCCACTCCTTGCAGCTCGGGCACTGCCAGTGGTGGGTGCGCGCGCCGAAGCCGCAGCGATTGCAGCGATAGCTCGGGTTTCGCACCAGCAACTGGTCGGTGATGTGCTTGAGGTCGGACAGCGTCGCCGTTGAATCGGCGCCCTCCGCCAGCGTCAGGTCGATCAGTGCCGCCTCGCCGCGCACCGAAGGGCGATCCTTCAGCTGACGCGCCAGATACGCACGTGCCGCTGGCACGCCATCCTGCGCCTCGACCAGCTTGGTCAGCGCCAGCACCGGGGAAATGCCGCGATAGTGCTCGCACATCTCCGACAAGAAGGCGCGCGCACCAGACAGATCACCGACTTCGCGGTACGCGGCCAGCAACCCCGGCATCAGCTCAGGCAGGAACTCGGGATCATGGCGGGCGGCACGCTCGAAGGCCCTGATCGCCACGTCGAAATTGCGCGCTTCCGATTCGATCTTGCCTTCGATCAATCCGGCGCGGACGCTCTTGGCGTCGGCCTGGTAGGCACGCGCGACCGCGGCACGTGCGTCATCAAGCTGATTGGCCGTCCGGAAGCGCTCGGCCAACTCGCATTCGAACTGGCTGATCAGCTTACCCATCGGCTCGCCGGTAACTTCCTCATACCGGGCGGCGTTCTCGATCGCCTTGCCCCAGTCGCGCTCGGACTGGTAGATGCCGATCAGATGCTTGAGCGCCTGCGGCGCGCGCTGGTCGATCTTGGCAAGATCGCCAAACACGGTTTCGGCGCGATCCAGCAACCCCGAACGCATGTAGTCCTCGCCCAGTGCCAGCAGCGCCTGCACCCGCTGCTGATCGCTCAGATCATTGCGTTGGACAAGCCCTTGATGCAGACGAATCGCGCGATCGACCTCGCCGCGCCGGCGGAACAGATGCCCCAGGGCCACTTGGGTCTCAAAGGTTTCCTTGTCGAGCTCGGCGATATGCAGGAACAGCTCGATGGCCTTGTCAGGCTGCTCGTTCAGTAGATAGTTCAGGCCTCGGAAGTACGTGCTCGACAGCCGGCTGACCTGGGAAAAGCCGTGGCGTTGCCCCCCCCTGCGCCCGATGATCCAACCCGCCACGGCCGCCAGCGGCACGAACAGGATGAACCAGAACCACTCGTTGAGGAAATCCATGGACTACGGACCTGCAGGCGGTGCGGGCGTTGTTGAAGGCGCTGGCGTTGAAGCCGTGCGAGCCGCTTCACGGTTCAATCGCCGCAGCTTGCTGTACAGCGGCCAGACCATGGTTGCGAGCACGATCAGTGCCCCGGCAATCACGCCAAGCAGCACCGACAGCATGATGGCCACGCCAGAAGAGGTCTGGACCGAGGCAGTGAGGAAATTGAGCGTGACCGGCTCGGTGTTCTGGACACCCGCCACAAGGCCAACCGCAATCAGAAGAATCGCCAGGATGAGGCGAACGATATTCATGAAGCCACTCCTTGCTGGAACCGCCCTAGCTTAGCCGAGCAGCCGTCGTCCTCAACGTATGGACCGCCAAATCATTCGGCGCTGTCCTCGATCGGCATGACCGAGCTGACGCGCTCGCGCAGCTCCTTGCCGGGCTTGAAATGCGGAACGTGCTTGGCAGGCAATGCCACCGAATCGCCGGTCTTGGGATTGCGGCCAATGCGGGGCGGACGGTAATGAAGGGAGAAACTGCCGAAACCACGGATCTCGATGCGCTCGCCTTCGGCCAGGGCGCCCCCCATCATCTCCAGCAAGGACTTGACCGCAAGGTCAACGTCGTCTGGCTTCAGGTGCGGTTGGCGTTGGCTGAGGATCTCGATCAGTTCGGACTTGGTCATCGGCGGAGGATGTGGGGCAATACGCACCACAACCGGCCCGGAAGATCCGGGCCGGTGTGGCAGGTTGAAGCAGACTTACTCGGACTTGCCGCCGTCCAGCTGCGCGCGCAGCAGCGCACCCAGGCTGGTGGTGCCGGTGGAGGCTTCCGCGGCGGTCTTGTTGTACTCAGCCAGGGCTTCGGCGGTCTCCGCCTCGTCCTTGGCCTTGATCGACAGCTGCAGGGTGCGGCCCTTGCGGTCCATGCCCATGAACTTGGCTTCGACCTTGTCGCCGACCTTCAGGTGCTGGGTCACGTCATCCACGCGGTCGTAGGACACGTCGCGCGCCATCACGTAGCCTTCGACACCATCAGCCAGCTCGATCGTGGCACCCTTGGCATCGACTTCCTTCACGACGCCTTCGACCTTGGAGCCCTTCGGGTGCGAGGCCATGTACTGGCCGAACGGATCCTGCTCCAGCTGCTTGACGCCCAGGCTGATGCGCTCGCGCTCCGGATCGACGGCCAACACCACGGCGTCGACGTTGTCGCCCTTCTTGAAGTTGCGGGCCAGATCTTCGCCGGTGGAGTTCCAGCTGATGTCCGACAGATGGATCAGGCCGTCGATGCCGCCGTCCAGACCGATGAAGATACCGAAATCGGTGATCGACTTGATCTGACCGGACACCTTGTCGCCCTTCTTGTGGACGGCCGCGAAGGTCTCCCACGGATTGGCGGCCACCTGCTTCATGCCCAGCGAGATACGGCGACGCTCCTCGTCCACGTCCAGGACCATGACTTCAACTTCGTCACCGACCTGCACCACCTTGGACGGATTGACGTTCTTGTTGGTCCAATCCATCTCGGACACGTGCACCAGGCCTTCGACGCCCGGCTCGATCTCGACGAACGCGCCGTAATCGGTGACGTTGGACACCTTGCCGTAGACGCGGCTGTTGGACGGATAACGACGCGAGATGTTGTCCCACGGATCCTCGCCCAGCTGCTTCAGGCCCAGGCTGACGCGGTTGCGCTCGCGGTCGTACTTGAGCACGCGGACGTCCAGCTCCTGGCCGACTTCCACCACTTCGGACGGATCACGCACGCGCTTCCAGGCCATGTCGGTGATGTGCAGCAGGCCGTCGATGCCACCCAGGTCGACGAATGCGCCGTAATCGGTGAGGTTCTTGACCACACCCTTCAGCACCACGCCTTCCTGCAGCTTCTCCATCAGCTGCTCGCGCTCTTCCGACTGCTCGCTCTCAACCACGGCACGACGGGAGACGACCACGTTGTTGCGCTTGCGATCCAGCTTGATGAGCTTGAACTCGAGCTCCTTGCCTTCCAGATAGGCCGGGTCGCGCACAGGGCGCACATCGACCAGCGAACCGGGCAGGAACGCGCGAACGTCCTTGATGTCGACGGTGAAACCACCCTTGACCTTGCCGCTGATGCGGCCAGTGATGGTTTCGTTCTTCTCGAGCGCTTCTTCCAGCTCGTCCCACACCATGGCGCGCTTGGCTTTCTCGCGCGACAGGACGGTTTCGCCGAAGCCGTTCTCAAGGGAGTCGAGCGCGACCTTGACCTGGTCGCCAATGCCTACGTCGATCTCGCCAGCGTCGTTACGGAACTGTTCGATCGGCACGATGCCTTCGGACTTCAGGCCGGCGTTGATGACGACGACGTCGTTGCGCACGTCGACGACGGTGCCGATGACGATGGCGCCCGGCTTCAGCTTGGCCAGGTGCTGCTGGCTCTGCTCAAACAGTTCTGCAAATGATTCGGTCATTAGTTGAATACTCTGTTGGACACCGGGCGCTCGCATCGGCAATGGCCATGTTGCGATCACCCGCGCTTGCCTGCTGAAAGCACAGGCTGTCTTGAGGTTGGATTTACCGTCGCCAGGATTGGCAATCGGGCCTTCTGTCGCAGAATCACGCCGCCGCTGGATGGACCAGCGACAGCACTTTGCTCACGACGTCCTCGATGGGCATGCCGGTGGTGTCGAGCAGGACGGCGTCTTCTGCCGGCCTGAGGGGCGCCACCGTGCGCTGGGCATCTCGGGCGTCGCGGGCGAGGATCTCCCGCAACAGACCGTCCAATGTAACTGAAACCCCCTTGTCATTCAACTGCTTATAGCGCCTCTCCGCGCGCTCCTGGGCACTGGCCGTCAGGAACAGCTTGAATAGGGCATCGGGGAAAATGACCGTCCCCATGTCACGTCCGTCTGCGACCAGTCCCGGCGCGGCGCGAAACGCCCGCTGCCGTTCCTTCAGGGCCGCCCGGACTTCAGGGATGGCCGCGATGGCCGAGGCGACCGTGCCGGTGGTCTCCAGCCGCAACTCACCCGTCGCATCCACACCATTGACCAACACGCGCAGATCGCCATTAGCCTGTTCACGGAAACCGATCTCGGTATCGAAGGTGCAGCGCACCAACGCCGCGGCATCGGAGAGATCCAAGTCGGCCCAGCTGGCCGCAACACCCACCGCGCGATACAGCGCGCCAGAATCCAGGTAGTGCCAGCCCAGCCGGCGCGCCACCAACCGACTCACCGTCCCCTTCCCCGCCCCGCTTGGGCCATCAATGGTCAGCACGGGAACGGCATTGGACATGGAAATCTCCTGGAGAAAAGGCGGGGCGAGCGGGGCATTATGCCGCCGCGACAGCTCCTCCGGAGCCGCCCTTTCGACAGCGGTCGATGCATGTACTTGATCACCAAAAGAAAAGCAGGCTAGAATGCGCGGCTTCGCATTCCGCTCAACCCTTTTACGCCGAGGTTTCATCATGAAGGTCCTGTCCTCCCTGAAGTCGGCGAAGGCCCGTCACCGCGACTGCAAGGTGGTCCGCCGTCGTGGCAAGGTCTTCGTGATCTGCAAGTCCAACCCGCGGTTCAAGGCCCGCCAGCGCTGATCCAGCGCGCGCGCGTGTCCACAGGAAACCGCCTTCGGGCGGTTTTTTGTTGTCCGACGCTTCTGGTATAAAACGCGCAATTCCGCGGAGCCTTCCTTATGAACGTGCGTGCCTTGTCCCTGATTGCACTGATCGCCTTCTCCACGCCCGTCCTGGCCGATACGTTGCTGGTCGAACGCGTGCAGGACGCGGCGAGCAACTTGCCGCTGCGCGGCTGGACCTCGTCCCAGGTCCAGGCCCAGTACGGTGAGCCGGCCGAACGCATGGATCCGCGCGGCGGACAGAAGCGCCAGTGGCCGACCATCAATCGCTGGGTCTACCCACAGTTCACCGTGTACTTCGAGCGCGACAAGGTGATCGATGTGGTGGCCAACAAGGCCAGCGCCGGAGAAGTTGGCCCCAAGCCGCCGATCCGCTAAGACCGCCTTCCGTGACGCAGCCGGTCATCGTGCTGCGTCATCCGGCCTGCCGGTGTGCTCACCGCCAGGCCGTTTCACCTGAACTCCCTGCCGGTGCACCTTCCCGGCAAAGCTGATGGAGCCCCCATGTCCGATATTCGTTTCCCCGCGGAGTGGGAAGCCCAATCCGCGATTCTCATTGCGTGGCCGCATGCCGAGACCGACTGGGGCGAGCGCCTGGGCGAGGTCGAAGAAACCTACGTGGCACTGGTCGTTGCGGTCACGCGCTTCCAGTCCATCGTCATCTGCGTGGCCGATGACGATCTTCAGATCTACGCCGAGGCACGCCTGCGCTCTGCACGCGTGGACATGTCGCGCGTGCGTTTCGTGATGGCCGATTACGACGACACCTGGCTGCGCGATTCCGGCCCGATCACGCTGCGAGAGGGCGAGGCTTTTCGCCTGATGGATTTCCGCTTCACGGGCTGGGGCGGCAAGTTCGAAGCCAGCCGCGACGATCTGCTGGTCGGCGCCTTGGCCGAGGCCGGCGTCTTTCGCAAGGCCACCGTGCAAAGCATGGACTTCGCGCTGGAGGGCGGCGCGATCGAGACCGACGGCGAAGGCACGCTGCTGAGCACCTGGCGCTGCCTGCACGAGCGCCATCCGGAAGCCTCGCGCGAGGCGATCACCGAACAGCTCAAGACCTCGCTGGCGCAGGAGCGCGTACTGTGGCTGGACCACGGTTACCTGGAGGGCGATGACACCGACGCGCACATCGATACCCTCGCCCGCCTGGCGCCGGACCATGGCATCGTGTTCCAGGCCTGCGACGACCCGGCCGACCAGCACCATGCCGAGTTGCAGGCCATGGCCGCGGACATTGCTGCGCTGCGCACGCGCGATGGGCAGCCTTATCGTCTGTTTCCCTTGCCGTGGGCACGGCCAGTGCTGGATCAGGGCCGCCGGCTGGCAGCGTCTTACGCCAACTACCTCATCCTCAATGGTGCCGTGTTGATGCCAGGCTATGGCGACATTGCCGATGAAGCCGCCGCCGCCGTATTGGCGCAGGCTTATCCGGGCCGCGAAATCGTCACCGTGCCCTGCCGCCCACTGATCTGGCAGAACGGCAGCCTGCACTGCATCACCATGCAGTTGCCGGCCGGCGTGCTGGCCGACGCCCCCTGACGCGCGGCAAGGCAATCCGCCACATCCAGCGCGATGCGGCGGGAGCGACACCAAGCCGCTGCATTCCCGGGAAAGTCATGGCGGCGCGGTAACATGGGCGTTTCGCCCAGCCTCTACCGATCCGCCATGCCTCCAACCCACCTGCCGGTTGCCCTGATCCAAGAGCGCAACCACGGCGATGCCGACGCCAACCTCACCGTCATCGAACAGCGCGTGGCCGAAGCGGCCGCACGCGGCGCCAAGCTGGTGCTGCTGCAGGAACTGCACAATGGCCCGTACTTCTGCCAGCACGAATCGGTGCATGAGTTCGACCTGGCCGAACAGATCCCCGGCCCGAGCACAGCGCGCCTGTCCTCGCTGGCCAGGCAGCACGGCGTGGTGCTGGTCAGCTCGCTGTTCGAACGTCGCGCAGCCGGGCTGTACCACAACACCGCCGTGGTGTTCGAGAAGGACGGCAATGTCGCGGGCAAGTACCGCAAGATGCATATCCCGGACGATCCGGGCTTCTACGAAAAATTCTATTTCACGCCAGGCGATCTTGGCTTCAAGCCGATCGACACCTCGGTCGGCCGTCTTGGCGTGTTGGTGTGCTGGGACCAGTGGTATCCGGAAGGCGCGCGTCTGATGGCGTTGGCGGGCGCGGACCTGCTGCTCTACCCGACCGCTATCGGCTGGGACCCCGACGATGCCCAGGAAGAAAAGGACCGCCAGCGCGATGCCTGGGTGCTGAGCCATCGCGGCCATGCCGTGGCCAATGGCCTGCCCGTGTTGAGCTGCAACCGCGTGGGCCACGAAGCCTCGCCGCTGGGCGCCTCCGGCATCGACTTCTGGGGCAACAGCCATATCCTGGGACCGCAAGGCGAGTTCCTGGCAGAAGCCAACGCCGATTCGCAGATCCTGATGGCCGAAATAGACCTGCAGCGCAGCGAACACGTCCGCCGCATCTGGCCGTTCCTGCGCGACCGGCGCATCGATGCGTATGGCGATCTGCTCAAGCGCTACATCGACTGACATCGCCTGATGACGCTGACCGTCCGTGATGCCACCGACCGCGACCTGCACGCCGTGACGGCGCTGTATGCCAGCGAGGTGCGGTACGGCACGGCCACGTACGAGCGCGAGGCGCCTGATGAAACGCAGATGCAGCGCCGGCACAGCACCATCGTGCAGGCGGGCTATCCCTATCTGGTCGCCACCATCGGCGACGACCTCGCCGGCTATGCCTACGCCAGCAGCTACCGCGCCCGCGCGTCCTATCGCTGGACCTGCGAGTGCACGGTCTATGTTGTACCGTCCCTGCAGGGACGTGGCGCCGGCCGCGCGTTGCTGACAGCGCTGATAGATACGTGCACGCAGCGTGGCTTGCGCCAGATGATCGCCGTCATCGGCGATGAAACGAACGTGGCGTCCGTCAAACTGCACCAGGCGTTGGGGTTCCAGATGGTCGGACGTTTCCCGGGACTGGGACGCAAGCACGGACGCTGGCTAGATGCCCTCCAACTACAACGCGCGCTGGGTGATGGCGCAACCACTGCACCAGACGAAGACTGACACTTGAACGACATCATCCAGCACCAAACCGACCACGCTACAGCCTTCCGTGGCCAGCCTTATCGTGTGGTCGAACGCGACGGCGTGCGTTACACGCTGCTGGGCACGGCACATGTCTCGCGCGCCAGTGTGGATGCGGTCCGCGATGCCGTGGCCAATGGCCCGTACGACACCGTGGCCGTGGAGCTGGATGCCGGACGCCTGCAGTCGCTGTCCGACCCGGAGGCGTTGGCCAAGCTGGACCTGGTCAAGGTCATCCGCCAGGGAAAGATGCACGTGTTCGCCGCCAACCTGGCTTTGGCCGCCTACCAGCGCCGCCTGGCCGAACAGCTCGGCGTGGAGCCCGGTGCGGAACTGAAGGCCGCCGCACACGATGCCCAGGCGCGTGGACTGAAGGTGGAGCTGATCGACCGCGAAGTGGGGCTGACCTTCAAGCGCGCCATGCAGGCACTGGGCTGGTGGGGCCGCCTCAAGGTCGGCAGCGGCATCCTGGTCGGCATGTTCGCCGACGAGGAAGTGGGCGATGAGGAGATCGAAAAGCTCAAGCAGGGCGACATGCTGGAATCGAGCTTCGGCGAGTTCGCCAACGAAAGCCCGGCGCTTTACCAGACCATCATTGCCGAACGCGACCGCTACATGGCGGCCAAGCTGCGCGCGCATTCGGGCCCGGCCAGCGGTGCACGCGAAGTGCTGGCCGTGATCGGCGCGGGCCATCTGGCAGGCATGGCGCGGCACCTTCAGGACGATGTTGAAGCGCCAGAAACGCTGGTGCCGGCGCTCGAGCAGGTCGTACAGAAGCGCAAGATTCCCTGGATCATGCTGACCTTGGGGACGTTGATCCTGGCCGGCATCAGCTGGGGCTTCTACAAGGGCGGCTTTGGCATGGGTGCCAGCCTGCTGTTGCAGTGGGCACTGTGGACCGGCGGATTGGCCGGACTGGGCTGCCTGCTGGCCGGCAGCCACCCGCTCAGCGTGCTGGCCGCGGCCATTGCCGCGCCGCTCAAACCCTTCCGGCCCGGCATTCCGTCCGGTGCGATCGCGGCCTGGGTGGAAGTGCACATGCGCAAACCTGCCTATGGCGACTTCATGTCGCTCCGCGACGACGTCCAGAGCCTGCGCGGTTGGTACCGCAACCGCGTTTCGCGCGTATTGATGACCTTCCTGCTCACCAACTTCGGCAGCATGATCGGCGTGTGGCTGGCCGGCATCCGCATCCTTGGCAAGGTCACCAGCTGATCCAGGGACAAGGCCCGCATCCAGCGGGACTTGTCTTTTGCAAGCGGTTGCTCGGATTTCGACCTGCCGCCGGTGGGCGTGATCAGGCCGTTGCGCCCTGCCCGTCTTCCTGACGCTGTGCCGGCTCGCGTACACCGCGCGCGCGCCTGACCAGCCTGCCCATGCCGCGACTCATGTCGTCCAACATCGCGTAGATCGTCGGCAGGAACAGCAGGCTGACGATGGTGGAGAACGCCAGGCCACCGGCAATCGCACGCGCCATCGGGAAGTACGGCGGGCCATCCCCACCGATCTGCGTACCGCCCATGGCGATCGGCACCATCGCCAGGATCGCCGTGCCCATGGTCATCATGATCGGACGCAGACGTTCGCGACTGCCTTCCACCAGCGCGTCGGTGCGGCTCATGCCACTGCGGCGCAGGTTGTTGATGTGCTCGATCATCACGATGCCGTTGTTCACCACCACGCCCATCAGCACCAGGATGCCGATGAAGGACATGACGCCGAACACCGTGCCGGTCAGCCAGAACAGCCAGTACACGCCGAAGATGGAGAACACCACGCCGGACATGATGGCCAGCGGGAACAGCAGCGATTCGAACACTGCCGCCATCACCACGTAGATCATCACCAGCGCGATGATCAGGTTGAACAGCATCTGCTGCATGGCCTGGTTGTCGTCCTGGTAGGCGCCGCCATCGAAGCTGTAGCTGTAGCCGGCCGGGAAGCTCATACCCTTGAGTGCGTCCTCCATCGCCTTGCGGCCTTCCGGCGCGGTGATCTTCCCGGCCAGGCCAGCCTGCACGGTCAGCGTGGTCTGCCGGTCGGTGCGGCTGATCTGCGAGGCGGAAGGCTTAATGTCCACCTTGACCATTGCCATCAGCGGCACGCTCTGGCCTGCGGCATTGCGCACGGTGAACTCGGCCAGGTCTTCGGCCCGATAGCTCTCCGCACCCGCAAACCGCAGCCACACCGGCACCTCGTTGTCGCCACGGCGGAACTCACGCAGCTGCCCGCCGCGCAACGCCAGGTTGACGAACTTGGCGACCTCATCCGCGCTGAAGCCGAAGGCCGCCGCACGCTCGCGATCCACGCGCACGTTGAGCTCGCTGCTCTGGTCGCCACTGTTGACGCGTACGTCGCGCAGCTCGGCACGTCGCGCCAGGATCGGCAGCACGTCGCGCGCGATTTCCTGCAGGGTCTGGTTGGAATCGCCCGTCAGCGTCACCTGCACCGTCGGTGGTCCGCCGCTGCTTCCACCGCCGCCGCCATTGTCGGGATTGTTGCCGATGCCGATGTCCGCACGCGCCGACTTGGGCATGTGTTTGCGCAGCTCCTCAGTCAGCCGCTCGGTTTCATCGGCGCGCGTGGTCTTGAGCTTGACCTGCGTGCTGGCGCCCTCGCTTTCGCTGAACCAGGAATAGATCTGGGTGATGCCGTACTTCTCACGGTTCTCCTCCAGGAACTGTTCGGTGCGCAGCACTTCGCGCGAGATCTGGTCACGGGTGAAGGAGCCCTTGAACTGATAGAACAGGTTGATCTCGCCCGGACGCGTGCCACCGAACATGTCGGTCTTGGTCAGCTTCATCGGCACCAGCGAGGCGACCACGATCAACACGATACCCAACACGCTCCAGCCGCGGTGGTTCAAGGTCCAGCGCAGGAGCTGCGCGTAGCGACGCTGCATCCACGGGATCAGGCCGCGGTCCGAGCGCACCTGCGGCGGCGTCTTCATCCGCGCGGAGAGCATGGGGATCAGGCTGACCGCCACCAGCCACGACGCCAGCAGCGACACCGAAATGGTGATCGCGATCTGCGCCATGAAGATGCTGATTTCGTTGGTCTCGCCGAACAAATTGGGCACGAACACAATGCAGTGGCAAAGCGTGCCGGCCGACAGCGCGATGGCCACGTGGCGCGTCCCCAGGATCGAGGCCTTCACCGGCTGGCCCGGCAGGCGCTCGCGTTCCTGGTAGATGCTTTCCACTACCACCACGGCGTTGTCCACCAGCATTCCCACCGCCAGCAGCAGGCCCATCATGGTGAGGATGTTGAGCGTAGCCCCGACGAAATACATGAAGCCCAGCGTCATCACGAAGCAGATCGGGATGGCCAGGGTCACCATCAGCGTCGAGGGCCAATGCCGCAGGAAGAAGAACAGCACGGCGATGGACAGCACCAGGCCGATGGCGCCGGCCTCGGCCAGCTCCAGCAGCGAGGACGTCACGTTCTTGCCCTGGTTCTCGATGACCTTGACCTGCACGTCGCGCAGCTGAGGCTGGGCACGGATGGCCTCCACCTCTGCCAACGCTGCACGCGAGACCTCCACCAGGTTGGCGCTGCGCTCCTTGAAGATATCCAGGCCCACCGCAGGGCGTCCGTCCAGGCGACGTCCGTAGTCCATGCGCTGCGGCTTCAGCCGCACTTCGGCAACATCGCCCAGGCGCAGGCCGCGATCCCCGATCACCAGGTTGCGCAGCTGGTCCAGGTCGCGCAGTTCGCCCACTGGCTGGATGCGCAGGCGCTGGCCGTTGTCGTCGATCTCGCCGGCGGACACGGAGAAATTCACCGCCTGCAGGCGCGTGCTGAGATCGGACAGGTTCAAGCCGTGCGCGGTCAGTCGGTCCGGCGCGATGGCCACTTCCACCTCGTTCGGCGGTGCACCGGAGACTTCCACGCGCGCCACGCCGGGGATGCGCTCGATCCGCCGTTTGAACTCGCGGTCGATCATGTCGTAGGCCTGCGTCAGGTCGCTCTGGCTGGCCAGGCGCACGCGCAGCACCGCTTCGTCGCTGGTGGACCACTTGTGCACGAAGTAGCGCTGCATGTCGTCGGGCAGCGTCGAGCGGATCGCATCGATGCGCTCGCGCGCATCGGACGCGGCAATGGCGATGTCGCGGTCCCAGTCCGAGAACTCGATGAAGATGTTGGCCCCATCCGGTCCGGCGGTGGACCGCAGGCGCTTGATGCCCGGCAGCGTGGCCAGCGCTTCTTCCACCGGACGCAGGATGTTGCGCTCCACTTCCTCCGGCGTGGAGCCGGTGTAGGGAATCTGCACGAACAGGAACGGTGCGGAAATGTCCGGGAACGCCTCCAGCGGCAAGCGCACCGCGGCGATGATGCCCACCACCACCATCGAAACGAACAGCATGATGGTAGTGACCGGACGGCGGATACTGAACGCTGCGACGCTCATGCGCTGACCTCGCCCGCCTGACTGTCCTGGCGTGGGCTGTTCTCGGGCGCATCCTCGCCGGACACGCGGCGGTTGCGGCGCCCACGTTCCACATAGGACGCATCGCCGCGATGGTCCAGGCGGTCATACACCACCGGAATCACCAGCAAGGTCAGCACCGTGGACACCAGCAGGCCGCCGATGACCGTCACCGCCATCGGCGAGCGCACTTCGGCACCTTCGCCAAAAGCCAGCGCCAATGGCAGGAAGCCGAACAGCGTGCATAGCGTGGTCATGATGATCGGGCGCAGACGCGAGCGCGCGCCCTCCACCAGCGCCTGGCGCTTGGCCACGCCGGCTTCGCGCAGCTGGTTGACCTTGTCGATCAGGATGATGGCGTTCTTGGTCACCAGGCCGACTAGCAGGATCAGGCCGATGAACACCACCACCGAGATTGGCGAACGCGTCAGCCACAGCGCCAGCACCGCGCCGACCATCGCCAGCGGAATGGTGAACAGGATGACGAACGGATGCAGCAACGACTCGAACTGCGACGCCATCACCAGATACACCAGGAACACCGCCAGCCCGAAGGCGAACAGCAGCGACTTGACCGATTCGGCCAGCTCCTCGCCCTGGCCGCCGATATGCAGGCCGACGCCAGCGCCCAGCGGGTTGGCGGCGACCATGCTCTGCACCTCGCGCACCGCCGTGCCCAGGTCAATATCGCGCAGGTTGGCCGAGATGATCGCCACGCGCACCTGGTCGGCACGGTGGATCTCGCTCGGGCCGGTGGTGGCGATGACATCGGCCACCGCTTCCAGGCGCACCGCGCGGCCGCCGGTGGGGTGGATGATCAACTGGCGGATGCGATCCACCGAGCTGCGATCCACTTCCTGCGCCCGCACCAGCACGTCGATCTTGCGGTCGCGGAAGCTGTAGCGCGTGGCCACTTCGCCGCGCACCTTCTTCACCACCGCATCGGCGATCTGGCGCGTGGTCATGCCCAGCGCGGCCGCCCGTTCCTGGTCGAAGCGGATCTGGATCTCGGGAAAGCCCTGTTCAACGGTCGACTTCACGTCGGCGTAGTGCGGGTTGCCGCGTAGCAGCGCGGTCAGCCGCTGTCCCGCCAACTCGATGCCTTCCAGGTCCTGCCCGCGCAGCTCCACCTGCAGTGGCGTGGAGAAGCTGAAGAGTTCCGGGCGGGCGAAATCCACCTGCGCACCGGGATGGGCCTTCATGCTGCCGCGCAGGCGCTCGCTTTCCGCCGCTTCGATCTCCTCGCTGCCACCGTTCTCCATCACCACGGTCAGCTTGCCGATGTTCTCGCCGCTCTCGGTCGGGCTGGCATCCAGCCGCGTGCCGCTGCCGCTGACGCCGTACAGCACCGAAATGCCGGGATCGCCGTCGTGCTGTTCCTGCAGCGCGCGCAGCACGCGGTCGGTATCGGCCAGCGGCGTGCCTGGCGGCAGCTTGACCGTCATTTCGAAACGGTCCTGCGCCAACTGCGGGATCAGGTCCGTGCCCAGCGTCGGCACCAGCGCCATCGCCCCGGCCAGGATCAGCGCCGCCACGCCCATCACATGCCAGGGGCGATCCAGCGCCGCCGGTAGCAGCTTCAGATACCGGCGCTCGGCCAGCGCATACGGCGCCATGGTGATGTCGCTGAGCTTGCGCATCACCGGGCCAATCACCGCCGCGGCACCGCGCCAGAGGCGCACCACCAGCCAGGCAATGCCGAACACGCCACCACGCGTCGCTGCACCCGCGCCACGCCCGGCCACCGCCAGCGGCTTCTGCCAGCGCGCGTCCGGCGACCAGCGCGCGCTTTCCGGTTCTTCCGGGAAGGACAGCGGTGCCTTGCCCTTGAGCGAGCTGAGCATGGGGATCAGCGTCATCGACACCACCAGCGAGATCGCGATGGCAATGGCCACGGTCAGCGCCTGGTCGCGGAACAGCTGTCCGGCGATGCCCTCGACGAACACCAGCGGCAGGAACACGGCAATCGTGGTCAAGGTGGAGGCCACCACTGCCATGCTCACTTCCCGCGTGCCGGCCACGGCCGCTTCCACGATGCCCAGGCCACGTTCGCGCGCCTTGGCGATGCTTTCCAGCACCACGATGGAATCGTCCACCACCAGGCCCGTTGCCAACGCCAGGCCGCCCAGCGACATGACGTTGAGGCTCAGCCCCAGCTGCTGCATGAAGAAGAACGTGGCGATGATCGAGACCGGCAGCGACAGGCTGATCACGAAGGTGCTCCAGCCATCGCGCAGGAACAGGAAAATGATCAGGATCGCCAGCAAACCGCCGATCACTGCGTCCTTCTTGACGTCGCTGATAGCGTTCTGGATGAAGCGCGATTGGTCGTCGATGGTGGTCAGTTCCACATCGCCCGGGATCAGCGTCTTGATGTGCTCCAGGCGCTGCTTCAGCGCCGCGGCCGTCGCCACGGTATTGGCATCGCCTTCCTTGTAGATGGCCAGTTCCACCGCCTCGCGTCCGCCCATGCGGATGACCGCTTCGCGCTCCTTGTGGCCCTGGCGGATGGTGGCGACATCGCGCAGGCGCACCGGCATGCCGCCGGCGGCCACGCTGCCGTTGGAGGACGAGGCGCTCTGCACCGATGCTGCCGCCGCCATCGCACTGGCATCACCCGTCGCGGCAGCAATCGCCGCCATCTGCTGGGCCGCCGAAGACACTGCGCTATCGCCACCGCCACCGCCACGCACCGTCACCAGCAGGTTGCCGATTTCGTCCACATCGGCGAACTGGTTGACCGTGCGCACCAGGAAGCGCTGGCTGCCCTGCTCCAGGCGTCCACCGGACAGGTTGACGTTCTCGTCCTGCAGCCGCTTGATGACCGTATCGATCGGCACGTTGAGCTGTGCCAATTTCTGCTGGTCGATGTCGACCTGGACTTCGTCTTCCAGACCGCCGCCGACCTTGACCGCCGCCACGCCTTCGACCGGCTCCAGCTTCTTCTTCAGGTCCTCATCGGCGTAACGACGCAGGCCCGCCAGCTGGCGCAACGCGTCGGCCTCGTCCGCGGCGCGTCCCTTGGTGGACAGCGCCAGCCGCATGATCGGCTGGGTCGAGGGATTGAAGCGCAACAACACCGGCGCCTTGGCTTCCAGTGGCAGCTGCAGCGACTCCATCTTGTCGCGCACCTCCAGGCTGGCCTGGTCCATATTCGTGCCCCAGGCGAACTCCAGCACCACATCGCTCTGCCCGGTGCGCGAGACCGACTTGAGCTTGCGCAGGTTCTTGACCACGCCGACCGATTCTTCCACCGGCTCGGTCACCAGCGTTTCGATCTCCGCCGGCGCCGCACCGGTGTACTCGGTGCGCACGGTCAACGTGGGATAGCTGAGGTCGGGCAGCAGGTTGACCTTCAGGCTGTTCAGCGCGATACCACCGAACAACAGCAGGGTGACGGTAGCCATGGCGATGGTGACGCGACGGCGCGTGGAGAACTCCACCAGGCCGCCACGCTGCGCTCCCGCCTCGTGCGGGGGCGGCTCGAGATCCATTGCACTCATCCGCGCGCGTCCTTGGCCGCTGCCGCAGCCACCTTCGGCGCGGCGGTATCGATGACCTGTACCACGGTGCCGTCACGCAGGGCCACCTTGCCGGCGGTCACAACCGCATCGCCCAGCTTCAGTCCCTTGCGTATCTCGATCCATTCGCCATCGCTGTAGCCCGGTGTCACCGGCGTGCGCACCGACTTGCCGTCGCGTACCACATAGACCGCAGGGTCGCCGTCGTCGAGCAGGGCCACGCGCGGCACTACCAGTGCATCGGCGCGTGTGTCGTAATCGATGCGCACGCGGCCGAACATCCCCGGCTGCAGCGTCTTGGCGCCTGCGAATGCACAGACCACGCGGAACGTGCCGCTACCGGAATCGACAACCGGCGAGACACGATCCACGTGGCCTTCGTAACTGCGGCCGGGCAAGGCATCGGCGACCAGCGTCACCGGTTGACCGGGCTTGAGTGTGGCCAGCTCGCGCTCGGGCACGTTGAGCACCGCCTCCAGCTGGGCGTTGTCGACGATGCGCAGCACCGGCGTGTTGATCTGCACGAAGTTGCCGTCCTTGATGGAGCGCGACGCCACTACGCCGGAGATCGGCGCGATCACCGTGGTGAAGGACAGCTCCAACTGCGCCAGCTGGTGTTGGGCGCGCATGTTCTCGGTGTCGTAGCGCAGCTGGTCCACATCGCTGGCGCTCACCATGCGCTGCCCCACCAGTTGCTGCGCCCGGTGATAGTTGTTCTCCAGCTTGCGCAGCTGCGCCTCGGTCTGGGCCACCGCCAGGCGCGCACGGTCGGGATCCAGGCGGATCAGCGCCTGCCCGGCGCGCACCACCTGCCCCTCTTCGACCAGCACCTTCATCGCCACGCCGGAAGTGCGCGCCACCACCTGCGCCTCAGCGCGCGGCTCCAGCGCGGCCGTGCCGGTATAGCTGGCGGCGATGGCGCGGTGCGAGGCCTTGACCGCTTCCACCGGCACGGCCGGCACGGTGTCCTTACCCTGCGCATCCTTGCCTTCCGCAGCCTTGACCTCGGAGACATCGCCGTTCGTGCAAGCCGACAGCGCCAGTGCGCATCCGAGGAAGAGCGCGGCTGGGAGGAGGATCCGAGCGGCTTGGTGCGCAGGAGTATTCATGGCGGCGTCGTTGTTTTGGTGTTGTAGCCAAGTACACCACCAGCACCGCAAGCATTCATGCGCCGAAGGTCATGGTGACCAAGGGCATGTGTCAGCGCGTGGCACAAGGTGTCGACGCCCCATTTGCTGCGATGCACCAGTAAATTCAATAGTTTGGCTAATTGCAGTGCCCCGTCCGACGCGGGCTATACTCCCGCGCAGCCAAGCGCCCCAGCCTGTGCGGGCGCACGCTAGAGAGGGGTCCACACACCGATGAAGCGATCGTTGCGGCTGTTCAGTTGGCTTGTCGTTGCCTTCTCAGCGCCACTGGCGCCCGCCTTCGCCCAGGACACGCCGGCCCCCGCTGCTGCACAGGCCCCGCCTGTCGCTGCCGCGCCAGCCGCCGCACCCACCGGCCGTACCGAGGAAGGCCGCCTGCTGGCCTATACCTGCCAGGGCTGCCATGGTGTGGTCGGTTACAAGAATGCCTACCCCAACTACCACGTGCCCAAGATCGGCGGCCAGTCCGTGCAGTACTTGACCCAGGCGTTGACCGAATACCGCAAGGGCACCCGCAAGCATCCGACGATGGAAGCGCAGGCGCAGAGTTTTTCCGACCAGGACATCGCTGACCTGGCCGCCTACCTCTCCAGCCTGAAGTGAGCGCCATGCATAACAAGACGACGTTCACCGCGACACGCTCCATGTTTGCCACCCTGCTGTTTGGCAGCCTGCTGATGACCGCTTGTTCCAAGGTCGAGACCAATGAGACCGCCGCTGCCGATCAAGGCCATGCTAGTGGCGAACATGGCGCATCCTCCTCGGCCGGGCTGCCAACGGGTCGCATCGAGGCCGGCGAGAAGCGCGCGCTGGTCAAGAGTCAGGCCACCAAGCAGAGCTGCATCGACTGCCATGGCGCCGAAGGCAACGCGCCGATCGATGCGACCTATCCCAAGCTGGGGGGGCAATACGCCGACTACCTGGGCCATGCGCTGCAGAACTACCGCGCCAAGCAGCGCGACCACGCCTTGATGACCCCGCAGGCCTCGGAGTTGAGTGATCAGGACATCTCCGACCTGGCAGCGTATTTCGCTTCGCGTCCCAGCCAGCTGCGCGATCTGCATGGCTTGAAGTAAGCCTGCGGTATCGCCCGAACCAGAACGGGGCCGAACGGCCCCGTTTTTTTCTCCCAGCAAGCCCACGGACTTCTCGTCGACCGATCAACTGCCTTCCGGAATCGGCGTGCGCTTGACCGGAATCTGGGGTGGCGGGCGCGCCTGTGGCGGCTGCTCGTTCAAGTTTGGATCGTAGACACCGCAGCCGCCGCCGAGCTGGAGCACCGACACCACGCACTTGATGCGCTTGCTGGTGCCGGGGATGGGAATTTCCATCTCACGGATGTTCCTGCGCACCCACTCTTCCAGCAGGGATTCGTTGGGCACCCAGTAGCGTTCGAACTTGGACTGTTCGTAGGTGATGGCCGGCGGACGGTCGAGCCATTCACCGGCCTTGTTGGCGTCGATTGCCTGCGCCTGCCGTGAGCCGGGAGGACCCTTGTCCTGGGCTTTGCCATCGCCCTCGCCTGCCAGCTTGGCCGAGCCATCGGCATTGAACAGCGCGTCACTGCCGCGTGCGCCCGAGGTGGGGCGATCGGCCACGCCCCAGTCGTCGGCCTTCTGCGTCGAAGCCCAGCCCCCGGGCGTCGGCGCGGGCGTCGCGCCCGGCGGTGCGGGATTGGCGTGATCCGGGGCCGGAGCTGAGGTGCCCGCTGCAGGCACGGTCGAAGCAGGCGCCGCCGAAGCCGCCTGCTGGGCGTTCGGTCGGGCAGTGTCAGTGGTCTGTGGCGTCGGCGCGGCCCGCGCTAGTGGCTGCGCCGGACTTGTGGCGGGCGCGGGCGCAGGGGGCTCGGGTGTAGGCAGTGGCGGTGGCGCGATCTCCGGCATCCGCACTTCGCGCTGTGCCACCGACGGTGTCGGCACCTGCTGCTGACGGATCTGCACCTCGCGCTGGACAACCGCGCGTGTGCTGCGCTCCTCCGGCAGTGGCTCGGACGGCGATGGAATCTCGCGCTCCCGCACATTGAGTTCGCGGGGCCGCAGCGATGGCGCCTCCAGCGTCTTCTGCGGCATCGCCGGCGCGGTAATCGCCGGTCGCTCGACAACGGTCACCTCGCGTTGCGGCACGGTGATCTCCGGCGCGCGGGTCTGGATCTGCGGCAGCTGCGGTGCCGTCATCGGCGGCAGCACGAACGCCTGCTGCGGCTGTTGGTCCGCTTCGCTGACCTGCACATTCTGCTGCGATTCCACGGGTGGCTGCGGCGCAGGCGGTGCGGGCTCGACCGGGGCCGGCGGAAGCTCCGGCACCGAAGCTTCCACCGGCGCTTGGGCGTCGCTCGCCACTTCGGCAGGCTCAGTCGCGACGGTGCCCGGCTCGGGCTGCGGGCGAGGCGCTGACGGCGCGGCTTCGGCAGCACCGTCCGTGCTGTCGGTTGATGGAGCACCGTCCGGCGCAGGCGCACCTCCTTGCTCATCCCGCGGCGTGCCATCACCGATGAAGCTGACCTGCGTACGCGACAACTCGGTTTTCGAGATCGGCGGCAGATAACTCACCAGCGCCAGGACAATCAGCAGCAGCGCAAATCCCACATGCAGCAGCAAGCTGAAGGCGCCGGCGCACCAGCGGATCCAACGCTCCTCGCGCGGAGGTGGATCCCAATGCTGATGGAACAACGAGCGCAGCGCCTGCCAGCGCGTGAGCCGCGTTCGTTCAGCGGTGGAGGCAACGAAAGGACGTGACAGCGCCCAGGCGGTGACTGCCATCGGACGCGCATGCGTGATCGCCCCGCGTCGGGTTGCCTGGCCGCGCAGCCACAGGCCCCAGCCATGTGGAAGCCCGGTGACGCGCTCCAGCAACGGCGCAGCCCGGCGCGGCAGCAGATGGCCGATGACCTCCGAGGCGCGCGTCACCGGTGCGGACGATCAGGCCGCGCTGTCGCGCGGGATGTAGGGCGCCTGTCCGGTATCGTGATCGGTGGCATCGCGCACGGCGATGATGCCGGGAACCTTGGCCATCAACGTGCTCTCGATGCCCTGCTTCAACGTGACGTCGGCCATGCCACAGCCATGGCAGCCGCCGCCGAAGCGCAGCTTCACCACGCCATCGGCAGTGACTTCCTCCACCGCCACCCGGCCGCCATGCGAGGCCAGCTGCGGATTGATCTCGTTCTCCACGACCCAGCGCACGCGCTCGACCAGCGAGTCCGACTCGGCAGGTGCCTTGCCCTTGATGTGCGGCGCCTTGATCGTCAGCTGGCTGCCGGTGCCCTGAGTGACGAAGTCGATCTCCGCCCCGTCCAGCCACGGCACGCTCTGCGCATCGACATAGAGGGTGAAGCCTTCGCAATCCACCGCCCACTCGTCGCCTGCCAGTTCGGATGGCTCGGAAAACTCCAGCCGCGCATCGGCACGCGTGGTGCCCGGGTCGACCGCGCTCAGGCGCACGCCCATGCCGGGAATGGATTCGCGCTCGAGCAACTTTCGGAAGTGGCTCTGCGCCGTCTCGGAGATCTGGATCATGCGGCTATTCTAACGGGCTCCTGCCCGCCTTCTCACCCCACGACCACGGGTTGGAATGCTACGTTCACGCCGTTGAGACTGTGGAGCCCGCCATGTCAGACCTCGTCCCCCTCCAACAGGCACGCTGCCTGCCCCTGAGCGGCGTCGAACACCGCTTGGGCCAAGCCCGCATCGCCGAGCTGCTGCCGCAGGTTCCCGGCTGGGAACTGGCCGAACAAGGTCATGCGCTGGTGCGGACGTTCACATTCGACAACTACTACCAGACGATGGCCTTCGTGAACGCGCTGGCATGGATCGCCCACGCAGAGGACCACCATCCGGACCTGGGCGTGCACTACAACCGCGCGGTGGTGCGGTATTCCACCCACGATGTCGGCGGCCTCAGCGAGAACGACTTCATCTGCGCCGCCAAGGCCCAAGCCCTCAAGGACCACGCATGATTCTCCACCGCACTCGCCCTGTCGCCAGCCTGCTGGCCTCCTCGTTCGCCGCCGCCGTGCTGTTGAGTGCCTGCGGCGGACAGCCGGAAGCGCCGCCGCAGCCGGTCAAGCCACCGACCGAACTGCTGGCCGTGGACACTCCGCCGCCGCCTTACCCAATGGAGCTGGCCTGCAGGAACGTGGTCGGCACGGCCAACCTGCAGGTCACCATCGGCGTGGAAGGCACGCCGACTGAGATCAAGCTGCTCAGCGGCAGCGGCAACGACCAGTTGGACAAGCTGGCGGCCGATCAGGTGAAGGTCTGGAAGTTCCGTGCACCCACCCGAAACGGCCAACCGTACCCAAAGACGATCCAGGTGCCGATCAAGTTCTCTGCACCGCTGGAACGTCCGGCCGAGTGCTTCCAGTACGACAAGAAGTAACTTCCCGGCGCGACCTGTTGGCGCCAGGCCGCGCGGGCGCGTCAGGCAAGCGTGTCGAGCACCTGGGCCAGTTCCGGCGCCAACGGCGCATTGAGCACATACGGCGTCTTGCCGCCATCCAGCGCGAACTCCAGCGACGCGGCGTGCAGGAACAGACGCTTCAGGCCCACCTGTTCACGTAGACGCTTGTTCACGTCGGGATCGCCGTATTTGTCGTCGCCGGCGACTGAATGACCGATATGCTGGGCATGCACGCGGATCTGGTGGGTGCGTCCGGTTTCGATCTTCACCTCGCAATAGGAATGCCCCCCGCGCCGTTCCAGCACGCGGAAGTGGCTCAGCGACGCCTTGCCATCGCGATGCACCTGTACATGGCGCTCACCGCCCTGACGCAGGCCAATGTGCAACGGCGCATCGACCGTCATGACGCCGTCGGGCATCCGGCCCACCAGCAGGGTGAGATAGCGCTTGGAGATGCCTCGGCCGTCGTCGGCATCGCTCTCGCGCATGAGCGCCTGCAGTTCGGTCAGCGCCGATCGCTTCTTGGCGACGATCAGCAGCCCGGAGGTGTCGCGATCCAGTCGATGCACCAGCTCCAGGGTCCGGTTGGGCCGGAGGGCACGCAAGGTTTCGATCGCGCCATGGCTGATGCCACTACCGCCATGACTGGCCACGCCGGACGGCTTGTTCAGCGCCAGCAAGCGCTCGTCCTCGAACACGATCGCCTGTTCCAGCCGCTGCATGAAGGCGACTGGCGGCGCCGTGCGCGCGCCTTCCTCGGCGAGACTGACCGGCGGAATCCGAATCTCATCCCCCGGTTCAAGCTTGCGTTCCGCCTTCGCCCGGCCACCATTCACCCTGACCTGGCCACTGCGCACAATCTTGTAGATCAGGCTGCGCGGCGCCCCTTTCAGTTGCCCCAGCAAAAAATTGTCCAGCCGCTGTCCACCCCGGTCTTCGGGAACGCGGACCAGCCGGACCGATGCGCCTTTGAAGGCGGGTCTCTCGGGAACGTGGGAGCTCATCGCAGATTTACCAATTTATTCTGATACACTCGGGGGGCGAGATAAGGGTTTGATTTCGCTGGAAGTTGTTGTCGGGCCAGAAGCCCAGCTTCCCGCGATTTCCGGCGTAGCGCGCGGCCACCGCCCCCGGGGCGGCCATGTTAGCGGCTCACCGGCATTCCCGGAAATCGCCCGGGTCTTTCGGGATTCTGGAGCTGAACATGCCCCGTGTGCCGCCTGGTCTGACCAACGCAGCATCGGTCCTGCAATACAACAACAAAGCGCTCCCGCGGCCTGCCGTGGTGTCGAAGCGCTGGAAGCTCCAATCCGCCCCACCCGCGCTGCGCGCGAGGGGCGGTCGAACGTTCCAGAAGCAAAACGCCATGGCGTTCCGCGCGGTTGCAGCGCACTAGGAACGCAACAATGAAGCGAATGCTCATCAATGCCACGCAGGCGGAAGAACTGCGCGTGGCCATCGTGGACGGCCAGACCCTGTACGACATCGACATCGAACAGCCGTCGAAAGAACAGAAGAAATCCAACATTTACAAGGGCCGCATCACCCGGCTTGAGCCCTCTCTGGAGGCGGCCTTCGTCGACTATGGCGCCGAGCGTCACGGCTTCCTGCCGCTGAAGGAAATCTCCCGGGATTATTTTCAGGCCGGCGTGGATCACAACAAGGCCGGCTTGCGCGAATTGTTGCGTGAAGGCCAGGAAGTCGTCGTCCAGATCGACAAGGACGAACGTGGCAACAAGGGCGCGGCCCTGACTACGTTCATCTCGCTGGCCGGCCGCTACATGGTGCTGATGCCCAACTCGCCGACCGCCGGTGGTGTCTCCCGCCGGATCGAGGGTGACGACCGTGCCGCGCTGAAAGAAGCGATGGACAAGCTGGCCATCCCCGACGACATGGGCGTGATCATCCGCACCGCGGGCGTTGGCCGCGATGCCGAAGAGCTGCAGTGGGACCTGGATTACTTGCTCAGCGTGTGGAAGGCGATCGCCGAGGCCGCGCTGTCCAAGCCGGCCGCCTTCCTGATCTACCAGGAATCGCGCCTGATCGTGCGCGCCCTGCGTGACTACCTGCGCAGCGACGTGGGCGAGATCCTGGTCGACACGGAAGAGCTCTACCAGACCGCGCAGGAATTCATGCAGCAGGTCATGCCGCACAACCTGCGCAAGCTCAAGCACTACACCGACGACATCCCGCTGTTCAACCGCTTCCAGATCGAATCGCAGATCGAAGCCGCCTACGAGCGCAACGTGCGCCTGCCATCGGGCGGATCGATCGTCGTCGACCAGACTGAGGCGCTGACGGCGATCGACGTCAACTCCGCGCGCGCCACTAAGGGCGGCGACATCGAAGAGACCGCGTTCCACACCAACCTGGAGGCAGCCGAGGAAGTGGCCCGCCAGCTGCGCCTGCGCGACCTGGGTGGCCTGGTGGTGATTGACTTCATCGACATGTCCTCCAACAAGCACCAGCGTGAGGTCGAGAACAAGCTGCAAAACGCGCTGAAGTACGACCGCGCGCGCGTGCAGTTGGGTCGCATCTCGCGCTTCGGCCTGATGGAGATGAGTCGCCAGCGCCTGCGCCCCTCGCTGGGCGAGTCCAGCCAGATCGTGTGCCCGCGTTGCGATGGACACGGCCGCATGCGCAGCGTCGAATCGCTGTCGCTCTCCATCATCCGCGTGGCCGAAGAGCACGCCATGAAAGACAACACTGGGCAAGTCCTGGTGCAGGCGCCGCTGGAAATCGCCAACTACCTGCTCAACGAAAAGCGCAGCGCGCTGCGTGAGATCGAGCAGCGCCACGAGTCGCCAATCATCATCGTGGCCGACGAGCAGCTGCATACCCCGCATTACGAGGTCACGCGCCTGCGCGAGAACGAGCTGGGCGAGGAAAGCAGCAAGCCAAGCTACCAGCGCGGCACCCCGCGCAAACTGCCGGTGCACGCGCTGACCAAGGCCCAACTCAACATCCCGGCCGCGCCCGCCGTCACCACGGTCAAGCACAGCCAGCCTGCGCCGGTCCGCAAGGAAGCGCCGACGCCGGAAGTGGCCGAGCCGACGCCCGCGCCGGTCGCAGTCCCGATGGCCGGCCCGGCAACGGGTGGTGTCATGGGGTGGTTGAAGCGTGTCTTCGCAGGCGCGCCGGTACCTGCTGCGCAGCCCAGCACGCCGTCGCAGGACAGCCGTGGCAAGCAGGAAGGGCGCGGCCAGAACGGACCGCAGCGCCGTGACGGTCGCAACGGTGGCCAGAATCGCAACGAGAAGAACCGTCGCGATCGAGACGAATCACGTGGCAACAAGCAGGAAAAGCAGGACAAGCCCCAGAAGGCACCGCGGCAGGACACCCAACCGCAACAGCAGAAGAATGCGGGTGGCAACCAGCAGAACGTGCAGAAGCAGCCCCGCCAACCCAAGCCGCAGAATACCGAGGACGCACAGCCGACATCGCAGCCAGCACCCAAGCCGCGTCAGGAACGGCAACCCAAGCCACCGCGCGAAGAAGCACAGGTCGCGGTCGAGGCTGGCGTCGTCGCAGCACAGGCCACGGTCATTGCCGAAACCGCAGCGCAGACCGTGCAGCCCCAAGTGACGCCCGCGCCGGCGCCCGCCGCCGCACCGCCACCCGTTAAAGAGGCCAAGCCCGCTGAGGTGTTGCCTGCGGATCAGCGCGATGTGCTGGTCAATGACGGCGAGAATGCCGACACAGCCGGCGGCGAAGCAGGTGAAGGCGCAAGCCGTCGCCGTCGCGGCCGTCGCGGTGGCCGCCGTCGCCGTCGCGGTGGTGGTGAAGGCGCAAGCGCGGGTGCGGCAGATGGGATCGACGATGGCCTGGACGGTGACGAGGATGGCAGCGAGGGTGAAACCTCCGTCGTCGTCGTCGGCAACAACCAGCCAGAGTTCGATTTCGACGATGCCCCCGCGCCGGCGGCACGTCCGGCGAAGGCCGAAGCCGCCCGCCAGGCGACGTCGGACCAGCCTGCCATCGCCATAGCCGCCGTGACTGCGGCTGCGACCACGAGAACAGCAGCCGAGCCCGTCGCACCAGAGGCCAAGCACGCTGAAATCAAGCCCACCGCGGCAGCGCCGGTTTCGCAGCCCGAAACCATCGCGACTACCCCGGAGCCCGCATCGGTAGCCCCTGCCGAGCCAGCGCTCGGCACCCCCGAGCCGGTGCAGACCGAGCTGGCGTCGCTGGACGTCGCTCCAGACGCTGGCATCGTGCCGCCGCCCCCGGTGACCGAGTTGCCTCCAGCTGAGGCGGTCGCCGCAACGCCTCAGGTCGAAGTGACCTCGCCAGAGGCACCGGCGACCACGCTTGTGCACGAAGAATCGGTCCAGCAGGACACCACGGTGCATCCCTCTGTCGCCAATGCGGAAGGTGCGGTCGATGTACCGGAGGCTGCGGCACAAGTCGCCAAGCCTGCTTCACCTGCGACCGGCTCGCTGTTCTTCACTGCCGATGCGGACACGCCA
>JBEVNH010000217.1:0-13526 GCA_040508175.1 Pseudoxanthomonas sp. | reverse complement strand
CACGGGGCGCAAAGCGCCCCGTGTGTGTTGCTGGCCGATGCACATTGCATCTGACGGCCCCGTGGTGTGCCGCCATGGGAAACGCAAGGTTCCCGTCGGCAACAGGTTGCACAGTAGGCGCATGGCGCGCCCGCTGACGGCGCCGACGCGGGCCGTGAAGGCCTGCCGCCACTGACGGCTGCGCCGGCCTGCCTTGCCATGGCATGTGCCAACTGCGCCGGTCTAGACATTCAAGGCGGCGTATGACCGGCGCCAGGTTGACCAGATTATCCACCAGCAACATGCGGCCCGGCTCGCGACGCAGCGGCAGGTGCTGCCGATGCGCACCCGTGAGAGGTGCTGGTGCGCGGCCGCGTCCTGCAGGGCCTGGTGCACCTGCGCCACGGCCTGCAGCGGCTGCGCCGGGTCCAGGCGGATCCGCAACGGCAAGGTGTTGCCGGTATTACCCACCACCCTCGCATGGCAGCCACTGGCGGCTGCGCCGGCAAATGCACGCCACAGACCAGATCGGCCTGCCCATTGAGGCGATGCATCAGGATGCTGTAGGCGCTCAACAACAGGGCAAAGCAGGTGGTGCGCTGCTGGCGTGCGGCTGTGCGCAGTACATCCCACTGCTCGGACGCCAGATCCAGCCGCACCTGCCCGCTGCGAAAACCCTGCTCCACATGGCACGTCTACCGACAGGCGTAGCGGCTCGGGCAGGTCGGCCAACACCGATTGCCTGCATGCCAGGCAACGCCGGCTTCCTCGCCATCCCGAGCGCTGCGCTCGCGCACGACATCATCGGCCCAGGCCATGGCGGGAAGCTGCCGCCCTAGGTACGCGAAGCGTATTCAGCCGCCGGCGCCCGCGGGGTCACGCGCAGGGACAGCCACCCATGATCAGGTAATGGGCTACGAGCCGCAATCGCGCTCGGTACGGTCAGAAGATGAACAGGGCAGTGCAGGGCAAAAGCGGGCGCGGCGGGTCGAAGGAAGGCAGCATGCGCACGGAGCGCTGCTACAGCCAGACGGGCTCTGGGGCGGCCTCACCGCGCAGTCCACGCATTCCACCCCGGCCAGTCGCGGCGGTTGGTAGCGCTGGTGCAAGCCATCCTCGGTGAATGCCATGGCCATACCTGGTGGCGAGCCACGACCGCGTCAACCGCCTGCATTCAGCCATGCGCAACCAGAATATGCGCCCCCGTTTCAACCGCTGCTCCCTGTTTCAAGCCGTAATGGTGACTCCGAGTCACCAGTCACACGCACGCCGCGCGTAAAACGCCTAGGGTTCTATCCAGGCGCTTTTTTTTCGTCCAACCACCAACCAACGCACAACAGGGCCGTCACCGGACGCTCTTCCGTGCAATCCCCCGGGAGGTTCACATGCAACTGTTTCAACGCACGACCGTCTCATCCTCTGCTGTCCGCTACCTGTCCCCTGTTGCCCTGGCGCTGGCCGGGCTGGTCGCTGCGAATGCCGCACATGCGGCCACGCCGCTGGGCGTATGTGAGGGGTTCTATAAAACCGGCTACGTGCAGAAAGAAGGCAAGAGCACCGCCGCAATGAAGGCGCTGGCCAAGCCGGCCAAGGGCAAGCGTTTCTCCGAGCCGAACTTCGGGACCTGCGAGGTCCGCGGCACCGTTCACGACAGCGAACCGCCTGCCCGTTTTGCCCGTAACGATTATTCGCGCCGGCAAGCCTTCAATGCGGACAACACCTTTTTCATCGTCAACGCCGCCGACGGCTGGTGGCATCTGTACGACGCGCGCACGCTCAAGTACGTCTCCAAGCTGTCGCCCAAGGTGACCAACCAGAGCGTGCCCGCGGAATTCCACTTGGCCGGCGATGCCGAGCCACAATGGGATGCGACCAACCCCAACATCCTCTATTACGTCACCACCAATGGCGGCACCAAGCTACTGAAGCTGGATGTGCGCACCAACAGCTATTCGGTGGCCGCCGACTTCCGCGGCAAGCTGCCGTCCTGGGGTTCCAGCGCCGCCCATATCTGGACCAAGTCCGAAGGTTCGCCGTCGGCCGACTCCCGTTATTGGGGTTTCCAGGCAGAGAACAGCAGCTTCGGCCTGCTGGGCTATTTCGTGTGGGATCTGAAGTCCAACAAGCTGGTCGGCAGCTACCAGAGCAAAGACCGTCCCGACCACGTCAGCATGTCGGCCTCCGGACGCTGGTTCGTGACCTCGTCCGACACCAGCGGCACCTGGGCCTGGTCGCCGGACTTCAAGACCAAGAAGCTGCTGCACCATAAGAGCGAGCACTCGGACATGGCACTGGGCAAGGACAAGCACGACCTGTACGTGGCGGTCGACTACCAGAGCAATGCCGGTGACGTGTTCTATGTGGACGTGGACAAATGCCCCGCCGTGGCCGCCTCGGCCACATTGAAGAACACCAAGGCCTGCCCGCGCACGGTGCTGTTCCCGACCTACGTCAACGGTGCGGCGGCGGCAATGCACTTCTCCAGCAACTCGTTCTCCAAGCCAGGTTGGGTGGTGGTAAGCACGTATGCCACCTCGGCCTCGCGTGACGGCACCCTGCCCTGGTATGCCAATAAGGTCCAGGTGGTGGAGTTGAAAGCAAATCCGCGCATCTATCCCGTGGCCTACACGCATCGCAACGAGTCGATCAGCGGTTACTGGTCCGAGCCGCAGGCCTCGGTCAGCCGCGATTTGACGCGTATCGCCTTCAACAGCAACTGGGGCGGCAAGAGCGATGAGGACATCGACACCTACATCGTCCACCTGCCGACCACCGCGATTCCCTGATTGGTTCGCATCACTTGTAGAAGAGAGAAACGGGGCGCATCGCGCCCCGTTTCGCATTCCGGTTGCTACGCGGGGAGCGGCTTACAGGAAAGCCGACATGCCCAGGGGCAACAGATGGCACAGCAAACACATGGCCTTTCCTCCTGTCGCTGAGAGGCGCACGCCGAACGCCGGTTCGTTCTTGGCTTCGAATCCCACTGGCGTGACACCTGTCGTTGCGAATGGCGCACGCTGCTGCTCTGCCAGCGACAACGCCTTGGCCAGTGCCGCCGGCAGTTGCGGTGACTCGACTAGGGTCGCATGGCGGCCCGCCACCTCGATGACCTCGACCTGTGTGGACAATGCTTCCCAACCCAGCGCAGGCCGCGCATCGCGCTGTGCACTGGCACGGAACAGCACGATCGGCACATCCACCGGCTGCGGCTGGTAGCGCAGATAGGCCTGGTAGTGCGCCACCTCGACGTAGGTGTAACGCAGGCTGTGCGGCAGCTCCAGATGCAGGTGTCGACACAGCGCGGCGTAGCTGCGCATGGTGCGGTTACCAAGGCCTTCGTACAACCAGCGCCATACCACGCCCAGGCGTTCGCCAGGCGAGGAGGCATCGGCCCGCCGCTGCAGACGACGCAGCACCCGGCCCACGCCCGCCGTCTCGGTCGCCTGGATGCCCACACCCGTCGCCCCGGGTTCAAGCGAGGCAAGGGTGTCGAACAGTCCCAGGAACGCCACGTCCTCGCCCGCCTGATGCAGCTGACGGGCAATTTCGTAGGCGATGGCACCACCCATCGAGCCACCGGCCAGATGGTAAGGCCCCTTGCGCTGGACTCGGCGGATCTCTTCCAGATACCGGCGCGCCATCAGCTCGACCCGGCGCAGGGGCGCGGTCTTGCCATCCAGCCCAAGCGCCTGAAGCCCGTAGACCGCGCGCCCCGGCGGCAGCGCATCGGCAAGCGGCTTGTAGTTCAGAACATTGCCGCCCACGGCATGAATGAAGAACAGCGGCGCCTGCGCCTCGTTGCCTTCACGCATCGGGACCAGCGGCGCCCACGGATCAGCGACGGCAGGTTGCACGGCTTCGTCATGGGCACCGGCGGCGCGGTAGGCCAGTGCCAGGTCGCGCACGGTCGATGCGTTCAGCAGCGTGGCCAGCGGCAGGTTGACGCCGGTCTGCCGGTTGAGATGATGGAACAGGCGCACCGCGGGCAGCGAATGCCCGCCAAGTCCGAAGAAGTCCTCGTCACGCCCCACCGCTGGACTTTCGAGCACCTCGCCCATGGTGTGGGCGATCAAGCGCTCCAGACGGGTCTGCGGCCCCTGCGAGGCCATGCGCATGCCGAAATGGGCATCCTGTACCGTCGTGGCAAGCGCGAGGTCGTTGACCGGGACCAGCGCAGGCCCTGTCGAGGACGCGCGTTCGTCGTGCGCGCGTGGCGACACCGCCGTCCCGATCAAAGCCCGGCCCAGGGCTTCGGACAGGGCGGACGACTGCACCAGCGAGGCGTGGCGCCCAGGAATCTCGACGATCTCCACCTGCGAAGACATGTCCTCCCACCCCAACGCTGGCCGCTCGTCACGCTGCTTGCTGGCGCGGAACAGCACCAGTGGCAGTCCCAGCGGCTTGGGGCGGTAGCGCAGATAAGCCTGGTAATGCACCACTTCCACCAAGGTGTACCGCAGGCCATGCGGCAACTCCATGCCCAGCACGCGGTACAGGCCTGCATGCGCGTGGCGGCTGCGACGGTGCGCACCTTCGCGCAACCAGCGCCAGAACGTGGACGCACGACGCTGCGGCGCCTGCGAACCGACGCGATGGCGCAGGCGGCTCCACACGCCGCCGATACCAGGTTTCAGCTCACCGGCATCTTCCGGATTGGCCTGCAGCGAGGCCAGTGCGTCCACCAGTCCAAGGAAGGCCACGGCCTGCCCGGCGGCACGCAGCTGGCAGGCGATCTCGTAAGCGATCGCCCCCCCCATCGACCAGCCCGCCAGATGATACGGGCCCTGTGGCTGGGCTCGACGGATCTCGGTCAGGTACAGGCGCGCCATGTGCTCGACGCTGCGCAACGGCTTGGTCTTGCCGTCCAGGCCCAACGCCTGCAGGCCGTACACCGGAAAACCCGCCGGTAGTGCGTCCACCAGCGCCTTGTAGCCAATGATGTTGCCGCCGACCGCATGCACCAGGAACAAGGCCGGCCGCCCAGGCTCGCCCGCGCGCATCTGCACCAGCGGCGCCCAAGGATTCGGGGGTTCGACCACGGCAGAAGGGGCTTCATCCTGCGCGCCTGCCAGGCGATACGCACGGGCCAGGCCACGCACGGTCGGTGCGTTGAACAACGTCGCCAGGGGCAGGTTCACGCCGGTCTGGCGGGTGATGCGATGGAACAGCTTCACCGCCAGCAGCGAATACCCGCCGAGGTCGAAGAAATCATCGTCCAACGCCACGGCCGGCACGCCCAGCACCTCGGCCATGGTCGCGGCGATGCGACGCTCCAGCGAGCTCATCGCCACGTTGTCGGCTGGCAGTGCGGGAGACGGAGGCGCCACAACCGGCGACGGCATGGACGCCGAGACCACCACTGGTGCCTGGCCCGGCATCATGCCCAAGCGCTCGAGCTGGCCATTCAAGCGCAGGCGTACGCGCTCGCCCGTGCGGTTGCCCGCACCGTCGCTGCGTGCCGCACCATCCTGCTGGCCTGCGGGCTGCCAGCGTTCCCCGGCCACACCCACCGCGCAGGGCTGGCCCTGTGCATCGCGCACGTCCGCGCCAAGGCCGGCGGCCGTCCATTGTTCCAACCAGGCCAGCTCCTTCGCACAGCGCACCTCGATCTCGCCGATGGGCGTGGCCGGATGACGTGCAAGCCCCTGCAGCAATGTGACGAAGCGCTGGTTGATCAGCCCGGCGCTGGCATCGGACAGGATGTCGGTGCTGTAGCCCAGGGCGCCGGACAGGCCCTGTTCGTGCTCCAGAAACCACAAGCCGATGTCGGTGTGCATGCCCTTCTGGAAGGTGAGCAGATGCTCATGTTCCAGCGCCCCCCAGCGCGTCTGTCGTGCGCGCACGTCCTGGAAGGAAAACAGCGCCTGATAGACCGGCGAGCGCGACAGGTCACGTGGCACCCGCAACGCGCGTACCAGCGCCTCGAACGGCACCTCCTGCCAGGCGAAGGCTTCGACCACCGCATCGCGCACGCGCGCCACGAAGGCATCGAAAGGCATTGCCGGATCGATCTGCAGCTTCAACGGCAGCACGTTGACGAAGAAGCCCATGATGCGCTCCAGCGTCTCCGACGCGCGGTTGCGCACCGGCAGGCCAACCACCAGTTGCTGCTGCCCACCCAGCCGGTGCAGCAGGACGAAATACGCCGCCAGCAGCGTCATGAACAAGGTCGCGCCAGTGGCATTGCCGACGTTGCGCAACGCATCGGTGGTAGCGCGGTCGACCTGCACCCATTCGGTAGCGCCCTGCCCGCTCGCATGCGCCGGGCGCTGGCGATCCTCGGGCAGCTGCAGCGGCGCCAGCCCACCGGCGAGATGACGCGTCCAGTACGCCAGTGACGCCTGTGTCTGGCCCGCACCGGCCTGTTGCTGCCACTGTGCGAAATCGCCGTAGTCGACCTCGAGCGCGGGCAATGGCGAAGGTTGCCCCTGACTGAAAGCGGCATACAGCGCCGACATCTCGCTGTAGAACACGTCGAAGGACCAGCCATCCCAGATCAAGTGGTGGGTCATGAAATACAGGACGTGGTCGTCCTGGCCCATGCGGAACAGGCGCGCGCGGAACAACGGCGCATGGCCATCGAGTGCGAACGGCGTGCCGGTCATGCTTTCCAGCTGCGACTGCAGCGCCGCATCACGCGCGCCTTCTTCCAGCGCCGACAGATCCATCGGCGGCAGCAACTGGGTCGACACGTGATCGAGCACGCGCTGTTCGGCGTCCTCGCCCACCTGCACGATGACCGTGCGCAGGCTCGGCTGGCGACGCACCATCTCATCAAAGGCGGCCTGGAACGCCAGCAGGTTCATCGACCCGCGCAAGCGGTGCGCAGACGGCGTGTTGTAGGCCACCGTGCCCGGTTCCATCTGCTCGTAAAGCCACAGCCGCTGCTGCATCGGCGTCAATGGCGCGCGGCGACGATCCGTACGCGGCGCGATCTGCACGGGCGCGGCCTGCGCATCCTCCAGCGACAGCGCCCGCAGCGAGGCCGCCAGGCGACGTGCGGTGGGCGCTTCGAACACGCAGCGCAGCGGAACCGTCGTGCCACGTAGGCGGCCCAGTTCTGCTGCCAGGCGCGCAGCCAGCAACGAATGGCCCCCGACCTCGAAGAAGTTGTCGTCCGCACGCAGCTCCGCGCGCCCCAGCACCCGCGCCATCGCCTGGCGGACGGGTTCTTGCAATGCATCGTCGCTGGCCGCAGCTGCCGGGGCCGCAGATTGTGCGGTGAGCGACTGCGGCGCCGGCAGCGCCTTGCGGTCGATCTTGCCGTTTGGCAGCAGCGGAATCGTCGCCAGCAGCACCAGATGCTGCGGCACCATGTAATCGGGCAGGCTGCCGCGTAGCTGCACACGCAGCCCGGCTTCATCCAGGGCGATACCCGGTTCGGGAACGACATAAGCAACCAGGCGTGGATCGTCGGCGCGATCCTCGCGCACCACGCACACCGCGCGCGCCACGCCCGCGCAGGCCACCAGTTGGCTTTCGATCTCGCCCAGCTCGATGCGATAGCCGCGCAGCTTGACCTGGAAATCCAGCCGGCCCAGATGCTCGATCTGGCCATCGGCGCGCCAGCGCCCACGGTCGCCAGTGCGGTAGAGGCGCGTACCGCCACCCAGCGTATCGGGGATGAAACGCTCGGCAGTCAGCTCGGGCCGATGCAGATAGCCGAGGGTGACGCCATCGCCGCCGATGCAGAGCTCACCCGGGACGCCCACTGGGCATGGCATGCCATTGGGGTCGACCACCCAGACCTGCGTGTTGGCAATGGGACGGCCGATATGGATATCCGGCACACCACCGTCAGGCGCGGCCTCCACGCGCGTGCAGGTGGACCACACGGTCGTTTCAGTCGGTCCATAGAGGTTCCACAGCGCACCGCAGCGCGGCAGCAGTGCCTTGGCCAGATCGGCCGGCAATGGCTCACCCCCGCAAAGCGCGCGAAAGCCCGAGTGTCCATGCCATTCGATTTCCACCATCATCCGCCAGGTGGAGGGCGTGGCCTGCATCACCGTGGCGCCATGACGCGACAGCAGCTCGGCCAAGGCGACGCCATCCATCGCGGTGGCGCGGTCGGCCAGCACCACGCGCGCGCCGACCGACAGCGGCAGCAGCAGCTCCAGCACGGCGATGTCGAAGGACAGCGTGGTCACCGCCACCAGCACGTCACTGGCGTCCAGTCCCGGCTCGTTCGCCATGCTGACCAGGAAGTTGGCCACCGCACCGTGCGGCACGCATACGCCCTTGGGCTTGCCGGTCGAACCGGAGGTGTAGATGACATACGCCACGTCGTTGGCGGCGATCGGGGCCGCCGGTGCGCACGTGCCGCCCTCAAGGGCATCGATCCGCACCGCGTGCCGCTCGAGCACCAGCAGGCGTGCCGGTGCGCCGTCGAAACGCGCGACCAGCGACTCCTGCGTCAGCAGCGCGGCCAGTCGGGCGTCCTCCACCATGTAGCTCAGGCGCGAAGACGGGAAATAAGGATCCAGCGGCACATAGCCTGCGCCGGTCTTGAGGATGCCCAGCAGCGCGGCCAGCATCTCCGGCCCGCGCTCCAGCGCCAGCCCCACCAGATCGCCTTTGCCGATACCTTCGGCTTGCAGGAAGCGTGCGATGCGGTTGGCCTGCGTGTCCAGTTGCGCATAGGTCAACGTGCGCTTGCCGGCGTGCAGCGCAGTCGCCTGCGGCGTGCGCGCGACCTGCAGCTCGTAGGCACCGTGCATCGTGGCGGGTACGTCCAGGCGCGTGGCTTCCGGCTGCAACGCATCCAGCTCGGCCTTGTGTGCGGTGTCCAGCAACGACAGGCGGCCCAGCGCGCACGCCGGATCGGCCGCGGCGGCAGACAACAACGCACCGTAGGCGGACAGCCAATGACGCACCGTGCCGGCATCGAACAGATCGGTGTTGTACTGGCATTCCAGGCGCAGGCCACCGCCGATCTGCACCGCATTGATCGACAGTTCGAAGTTCTCGTGCGTGCGCGGGTTGGTGGTGAAGTCACCGCGCAACCCATGAAAGCCGAGCTTCTGCAGATCCAGCGACTGGTCGATGTTGAACATCACGCTGACCAGCGGCAGGCGGGCCGGATCGCGCGCCACCTGCAGCGTCTTGAGCAGCGTGCCGAAGGTATAGCGGCCATGCTCCAGTGCATCCAGCAACGTGGTCTGCGCCGCATCCAGGGCCTGCGCGAAGGGCAAGCCCGGATCAACGTCGAACCGCAGCGGCAGCAGGTTGACGCAATGTCCGACCAGGCGCTCCTGCCCTTCCATCGACTGGCCGGCCGCAGGAATGCCGATGACCACGTCGCGCTCGCCGCTGATGCGCGCAATCAGCGTGGAAAAGCCCGCCAGCAGCGTCGCGAACAGGCTTGCGCCGCGCTGGGCACCGGCTTTGCGCACGGCCTGTACCAGCGCGGCGTCCAGCACCAGGTCCTCGCGTGCGGAAGCGAACGTGCGGCGCGCCGGGCGTGGACGGTCCAGCGGCAGATCCATCACCGGCACGGCATCGGCAAAGCGCGACGCCCAGTACCCCGCGTCCTGCTGCGCCTGCGGGCCATCGGGCTGTGCCGACAGCGCCAATGCATGGTCGCTGTAGCGTTCGGCCGGTGTCAGCGACGCGCCGCCACGCCCACTGCGCGCGGCATAAGCCTGGCCCAGCTCGCGCACCATCACCCACCACGACCAGCCGTCGCAGACGATGTGGTGGGCGTGCATCAGCAACAGATACGAGGTGGGAGACAGCGTCAGCAGCTCGGCGCGGAACAGGTCGCCCTGCTCCAGCACGAACGGCGTCTGTACGCCTGCACGGCGGCGCTCGGCCACGGTAGCCACGCGTGCCTGCGCCGACAGCGCGGAAAGATCCAGGCGCTGCAGCGCGAAGCTGGACTGTTCCGGCACCCAGAAGGTTTCACCGTCCGGGCCGATGCCCGCGCGCAGCGCGTCATGCACGCGCACCACATCGTCCAGGGCTGCTGCCAGCACGTCGGCATCCAGCGAGCCGTCCAGCTGCAGTGCGACCGATTCGTTGTAGGCCAACGTCGCGTCGGGGTCCAGCCGCGTGGCCAGCCACAGCTCACGCTGCGGCTCGGTAGTGGGCACCACGCGGCTGAGCGCGCCGCTGGCGAACGGATCGTAGTTCACCAGCACCGGCGCGCTCCTTCGCGACGTCCTCTCCACCTCAGCCGCCCACCTTCAGGTAACGACCCGGCTCTGCTTCGTTGGGGACATACCAGCCCGGGCGGCCATCGGGATCGCGTCCAAGTCGCGCGCCCGGGACGGGCGGACGGCTGGCATCCATTCCCCCGCCACTCTCGGCCACGTTTTGCGCAACCGCGCGACGCGGCAGCAACCCGGCTTCCTGCAACTCCAGCACCGAGGCCTTCCAGGCGTCGGCGATGGCGCGCATCTCCACCTCGGTATGCGCGCTGGTGAAAAAGCACGGGAAGTTGTCGAGGATGTGGATGCCACGGCTGCGCATCATCGCGAACAGCAGATCCTGCAACGGATGGTCTTCCTCGAAATAGGTCCGCCACAACGAGGCGAAGTGCCGCACTTGCAGCGGCGCACCGACATCGCGGGCGAAGGCGTTGAGTTCCTCGGCCATCGTGGTGGTCAACGCATTGATGCCGGCCTGCAGCTGCGGGCCACCGGCGATCATGTGATCCAGCGACGCGTTGGCCGCGGCCAGCGTCAGCGGGTGGCGCACGAAGGTCCCGGCGAAATAGGTGACGCCCACTTCGGGTACCGAGTCGTCGCCGTACTGCCAGCTGCCGCCGTCGAGCGCATCCATGTAGGCGCGCTTGCCGGCGATCACGCCGATCGGGTATCCACCGCCGACGACCTTGCCGTAGGTGGCCAGGTCCGCCTTGATGCCGAACAGCGCCTGCGCCCCGCCCGGATGCGACCGGAACCCGGTAATGACCTCATCGAAGATCAGCACCGCGCCGGCAGCTTCGGTCAGCGCGCGCACTTCGCGCAGGAATTGCACAGGTTGGAAGTCCGGGCGGCGACTCTGCACCGGCTCGACGAGGACAGCGGCCAGCTCGTGCGCGTGTTCGCGCAGCTTCTGCAGCGATTCGTCCGCACCGTACTCCAGCACCAGCACCTGCTCGGCGGTGTTGCGCAGGATGCCGGGCGCCGCCGGCACGGCCTTGCCCTTGGGCGTGCCGCGCACGATCACCTCATCATTGATGCCGTGGTAGGAGCCGGTGAACAAGGCGATCTTGCTGCGGCCAGTGACGGTGCGCGCAATGCGCAGGGCGCCCAGCACCGCTTCCGAACCGGTGTTGCACAACGCGGCGCGGTCATGGCCGGTGAGCTGGCAGACCTTGCGAGAAACCTCGCCTGCCAGCGGGTGCTGCGGGCCGATCTCATACCCGAGCTCCATCTGCTTGAGCACGGCCTGGGTGACGAAGCTCGGCTGCCAACCGAACAGGCTGGCACCGAAACCGTTGAGTGCATCGACATATTCGTTGCCGTCGATGTCCCACACGCGCGCGCCCTTGGAGCGCTCGATCACGATCTGGTAGACGATTTCCTTGGTCAGCGGACGGAAACCCGTCACCACGCGCGGGTCGGCCATGTGCGCGCGGTGTTCACCCGTGTAGCGCTTGGACGCCGGCGTGCGCGCCTGGTAGCGCGCCATGAACGCATCCAGCGCGACGCGCTGATGGGGATCGAGCGCGATGCCGCCGTGGCTGTCGATGCGGGCGATGGCGCCAAAGGCTTTCTTGACGTCGTAACGCGCCGGACCGGACTCGTCTTCCGTGGCAGGCGTCTGCAGCGCGACCGGCACTTCCGCCTGCTGCAACGCGGGCTGCAGGGCGGGCACCACATGTACCTGCGGCAGGTTCGGCAGCGATGCCGCAGCCGGAACGCCGGACAACAACGCCAGCTGCTGCGACATCAGCTGCATCTGCTGCTGGATCAAGCCGCGCAGATCGTCGGTGGCGGCGATGGGCGCAGCCAAGAATGACGGCGGTGCGCCCGCCTGCTGCACAGGATGCATTGGCTGCGCGTAGGCAGCCGAGATCGGCGAGGCCGCCACGGGCGCAGGCGCGGGCAACTGTGCATCAAGCAATGCCGCCAGCTTGTCCACACTGGACAGTTCGCCCATCAACTGGCGGAAACCGATCTGCACCGAATAGGTTTTCTGTAGCTGCAGCGCCACCTGGGTCAGCATCAGGCTGTCCAGGCCCAGCTCCATGAAGTGCGCGTCACCCTCGCCTTCACCGATCTCGAAGCCCGCCACGTCCTCGAAGAGCTCGCGCAGCTGTACGGTCAACGCCGGGACGCGACTGGCTTCGTCAGGGGCAACGGGGGCAAACGACATGGACAACTCCTTGGCAGTTTCAGCATCGGACACCGGTGACTCCGTCCATCCGGCGAGGGGAACTGCCGTAGCGGCAGCGGGTGCTTCCACCCAGTAACGTCGACGCTGGAAGAAATAGGTCGGCAGGCGTACGCGACGCCGCTGGGTACGCCGGTCGAGACTGGCCGGATCCAGCTGAACCCCTGCGCTCCACAGTTGCCCGACGGCCTCCAACAGCACAGCGTGTTCATCTTCAACGCTGTCTGGCATCGATGCGATCGCGACGGCGCCGCTGCGACGCAGTGCCGGATGCTGCCGCGCTAGCGCCGACAACGTCGCGCGCGGGCCAATCTCCAGCATCAGCGCGCGCGCGTCTGCCGACAGCGTGGACAGCGCCGCCGCAAAGCGCACTGGCTCACGCAGATGCGCGGCCCAATAGTCGGCCGAGACGGCAGCCTGCGCCTCCAGCCACTGGCCGGTTGCGCTGGAGACGATGGGCAATGTCGGGGCGTGTCGAGTCACCGCTTCGAGCGCGGCGCGGAACGGCGCGACGACCGGCGCCATCATCGAGGAATGGAACGCATGGGAGGTCCGCAGCGGACGGCAGGCCACACCCTCATCGCCCAGCCGTGCCTGCAGCGCATCCACCAACGGCTGCGGGCCGGCCACGACGCACGCATTGGCGGCATTCTCGGCCGCAAGGCACAGGCCCTCAGGCAACAGCGGCACCAGTCGCTCGGCCTCCATGCGCACCGACAACATGCCGCCGGGCGGTTGCGCCTGCATCAAGCGTCCACGCAGGGCGACCAATCGCACGGCATCGCCAAGCTCGAACACGCCGGCCAGCGTGGCAGCGACGAATTCGCCGACGCTATGGCCGACCATGGCCGTGGGCTGCAGGCCCTGCGCCATCCACCAGCGGGCAAGCGCATATTCCAGCGCGAAGATCGCCGGCTGCATCACCGCCGTGGGCACCAGGGCGTCGGCATCTTTGCCAAACACCAGGTCACGCAGATCGGCGCCAAGCTCGACTGCCGCAGCCTGTGCACAAGCGTCAAAGGCTTCGCGGAACACCGGCTCGGCCGCATACAGTGCACGGCCCATGCCGGCGTACTGCGCGCCCTGCCCCGTGAAGAGAAACGACACCTTCACCCGGTCGGACGACGTAACGTGCCCGCGCGCCACTTCGCGCGATGCCTCGCCGGAAGCCACCAATGCCAGTTGGTCGGCCGCCTGCTTGCACG
>JBEVNH010000213.1:0-10659 GCA_040508175.1 Pseudoxanthomonas sp. | reverse complement strand
CTCTCGGTCTTGGGCTTGCGGCTGAAGAACTTCGGCGTGGTGCTGCGAACCATGAAGGTCTCGCCATTGCGCTCGATGTCCATCGTTTCTTCCTGCGTCTGCACGTTGACCCAGTGGCCCACGAACTTCTCGCCCTCCACCTTGGCGCAGCCGGCCAGCAACAGCGTCGCGGCCAGCGCGGCACCCATCCACTTCGTCATCTTCAGTACTCCGGCCTGAGGATGGCGCGAGGATGACGGGTGCGGGATGTAGAGAAAGTCAAAACCGACGTCGCTTCGCAGGCGCCCGGCACCGGCACGCCCGCCTGCTAAGCCTCCAGCGCCCGGGTGAAGCTGCGCACATGCAGGGTGATCAGCCGCCGCATGTCGTCCGGATCCGTCGCGGTCTCCCGCAGGCCGCGCAAGCCGAACACGAACGTGCGGGCAAGCGCGTCCGGGGTCGCGCCTAGCGCCTGGACAGCGGGGACCTCGGCAATCAGCTCGCTTACCAGCGCCTGGAAGTTGGCGTAAATCTGCCTGACCGCGGCAAAGCGGAGGTCGAAAAGATCGGCGGCGTCGGGATGGAGCGTGGCCAGCTCGACCCCGCGCACCCCCCAGGTCAGGCAGGCGTGCAGCAACTTGGCCTCCAGACTGGGCAGGGTCGGCAGGACCGCGGCGATGTCGCCCAGCTCCTGCTGGTCCAGGTGCTCGATCACCCGGCTGAAGGCCGTCACCTTGTCCGCAAACACTAGGTAGAGCGCCGGACGCGACATGCCCGCCTTGGCGGCAATGTCGCCCATGGTGGTGCGCGCGAAACCGTAGCGCATGAACACGTCTGCCGCGCTCGCCAGCGCCAGCGCCTCCTTAGAATCCTTCGATTGCATGGGTCTTGTCACATTGAACGGTTGTGGAAATGACTTTCTGACGATATAAGTTATTTTGTCAAAACGTCATGGGTAAGAGTTATGCGCGCGATCGAACTCACAACGGCCGCCCTTGATGCCGCCGAGCAGGCGCTTGGGACTGGGCAGGTGGTCATGGTCAATCTCCTCTGGTTTCGCGACGCGCCGGATTACCCGGAAGGGTTCGCCGATGCCAAGCCCGACGCCCGCAGCGGCTATTACGAAGGCTATGTCGGCGGTTTCACGGCGACCTGCCAGGCGCTGGGCATCGCGCCAGAGCTGATCTATGCCGGCACACAGCGCTCCGGCATTCTCGCCGGTCAGGGCGATGACTGGGACGAGATCGTGGTCGTGCGCTATCAGGGCTTCGCCGACCTCAGGAAGATCCTGGAGCACGATACCTACCTCACGACCGCCAAGCCGCATCGTCTGGCGGCCATCGCCGACTGGCGCTTCATCGCCACCAGCAGTCAATGAAGGGCTGACCAGGCCCACCGGCCAGGATCAACCGGTGCGCCTGGGGAAAACTGGGTCGGGGAAAACGGTGTCAGGTTCACTTACGCGGTTCCCCTGCATTTCGGGAACTGGCTGCAGCCGAGGAAGGGTTCACGGGTGCGCCGGTTCCTTCGTTGCACCAGTGCGCTGCCGCAGCGCGGGCAGTTGGGTTCGGCGGTGATGGCTGGCGTGGCAACCAGCACCGGCGCGACACGCGGTGAAGAGGCGGGCGGCACGGCCGCGTCCTGCTGCACGGCACGGATCATCTGCAGCAACTGCGTGCCACTGATCAGTTCAATCGGCTTGCCTTGGGCGAAGCGCTCGGCATCTTTCGTAAAGCAGCCGATGCAGACGATCTTCACCGCGTGGGCCTGGTGATGGGCGAGCAGGCCGGCCATTTCGCGCACGACGGCCACGCCCACCTGCTGGCGCTTCCACTGTTTGCATTGCACCAGGGTGCGGCAGCCATCCTTGCGCAGGATCAGGTCGATGCCGCCATCGGCGCCGCCCAGGCCGGTTTCCTCCACGGCATAGCCCTGTCGACGGAAGGCTTCGCCCACCAGCAGTTCGAACTGCCGCCAGCCGCCCTGGCTGAGGCTTTCAAGATCGGTGCGGGTGTCCAGCAGGCGGCGGCGACTGCGTGCGCCCAGGAACGCGCACAACGCGGCCAAGCAGCACAGCGCCAGCCACAGCCACGACAGTGGCATGAGCGCGGTGGAAAACCCTTTGAAGACGCCCTGCGCCAGCGTGTCGCCCTGCTGGGCGAGCCACGCAGGAACCCCATAGCGCAACACGGCAAACCCCACGCCGCCGACGCCCAGCCCGACCGGCCACGGCCACGCCGCCAATGTCTCGAACCCGCTGTCCTTCCGGCGTCCCATCCGCACTCCCTGCGTCCTTTCCGGACTTAGCGGCGGCGGTGACGACAACTTGAGATAGCCGCCGCACTGTCATGTGCCGTGGACGGGCGCGGGCGATCTGCGGCGCTATGCTCGTGCCTCCAGTGGAGGGCGCGACGATGAACAGGTCTCAAGGCTTGGCGTGGCTGGTCCTGCTGTGGCTGCTGCCGTGCGCGGGTGCGTGGGCGGCGGTGCCGATGTTCAACGCGACATGCCCGGGCGCGCTGGAGATCCACGCCGACGACGGCGGGCCGGTCTACGTCAACGGCCGCCAGGCCACCTTGAAGCGCTTCAACAACAACTATTACGAGGCACGCGACGCGCAGAGCGGCACGACCTTGTCGATCACGCGTGCGGACGATGGCGGGACATCGCTGTCCTACACCGGGCGCAACGGCGCCAATGGCGTCTGCACGGTGGGGCAGGCCCGTGACGCGATGCCGTCGCCGCCTGCGTCCGGCCGTGACGCGCATGAAGGGCGTGGGCCTTCGGAGGTGACCTGCGAGTCGCAGGACCGCGCGCAGGTGGAATGCGAGATGGACACGCGCGGGGAGGTGCAGGTGGTGCGCAGGCTCAGCAAGGCGCGTTGCGAGGAAGGCCAGAGCTGGGGGCTGTCGCGGCACGCCGTGTGGGTGAAGGATGGCTGCCGTGCGGTGTTCCGCAATGTCTCGCGCAGTGGCGGCACCGGCGGTGGCATGGCCATGGGCGGGGACAGCACGCTGCTGGGTGCCTGCAACGTGCGCGCCAGCGCGCAGGGAGCGCTGGTGACCCGCGTGCCCGTGGGCGACACGGGCACCGAGCTGATCATCGATTACCCGGACGGCCGCTATGTCTGCATGGTCCGCAACGATGGCCTGGTGCAGTCGCTGACGCGTTTGCGCGGAAGGTGAGGCGGTGACGTTGCGTCGTTCTGATATCGAGGCAGCGACGACGCAATCGGCGCGGTGGCAATCAAGCACACGCGGTGACAGGACGTGGCGTGTGGCCGGCGTGGTGATGCTGCTGGGCCTGGCCGCGCTGGGCGGTGACTTCCTGCATGCGGCCTATCTCAAGTACGCATCGCTGGCGTCGCCGGCCTACGCGATGTTCCTCACGCGGCGTGCCTGGCTGTGGTGCCATCTGGCCGGTGGGTCGGTCGGCATGGTGCTGGGGCTGGTGCAGTTCGCCACGCAGCGTTGGCGCCGGACGTGGCGCGTGCATCGCGGGTGCGGCCGTGCGTACTGCATCGCGATGCTGGTGGCGATGGTCGGCGCGGCGGGGTTGATCGCCACCTCACCGGCGCCGTTTGCCATCCGCGCGGCCTTCACCGCCACCAGCCTTGCGTGGCTTGTGACCGCGGGCCTGGGCTGGTGGGCGATCCGCCGCGGTCAGGTGCAGGCGCACCGGCGCTGGATGGTGCGCGCGTACCTGGTGACGCTTGCGCCGGCCGTGTTCCGCCTCGCACTGGCCGCTGTGGTCGGCCACGGCGTTGCGGCTGCCCCGGGTTTGATCGCGTGGATGCTGTGGGGCAGCTGGGTGTTGCCGCTGCCGGTGTACGCGCTTGGTGCGTGGGTGATGGTCGCAGGAAGGCATCAACCGGTGCGGGTGAGCGTGCCTTGATGACGTGCGTGGCGTGTCGCGCATGTCATCCGGACTGAAACGTGATCGGCATGCGTCCCCGCCTGCGCGGGGACGACGGAAGATTGGGGCTGCGCGGTACGATCTGCGCCCCGTTTATTGATCCCCTATTGAGTTCATGTCTTCCCCACGCCCCACGCGCGACGGCATTCCCGCTAGCCGGTTGCAGTTGCCGCCCGGCCCATGGGCGACGGTGTTAGAAGCGCTGTGCGCGCGCTTTCCGATGGTCGATGCGGCGACGTGGCAGGCGCGGTTCGCGCGGGGCCGCGTTCTGGATGCACGGGGCGAGGCGTTGGATGCGTCAGCGCCGTATCGGCTGGGGATGGAAGTGCAGTACTTCCGCGAGGTGGTGGACGAGCCGGTGATTCCGTTCGCCGAAACGCTCGTGCATGCGGATGCGCATCTGGTGGTGGCGTGCAAGCCGCACTTCCTGCCGGTGGCGCCGACCGGCGCCTACGTGCGCGAGACCCTGCTGACGCGGCTGGTGCAGCGCCTGGACAATCCGAACCTGGTGCCGCTGCACCGGATCGATCGCGATACCGCCGGGCTGGTGCTGTTCTCGGCAGACCCGGGCAGCCGCGCGCGCTACCAGGCGTTGTTCCGCGAGCGTCGCATCCGCAAACACTATCTCGCCGTGGCACCGCCGCTGCCAAGGCTGCAATTCCCTTACGTGCATCGCAGCCGGCTTGGTGAAGGCGAGCCGTTCTTCCGGATGCAGGAAGTGGCTGGCGCCCCCAACAGCGAGACCGTCATCGAGGTGGTCGCGCGCGGTGACGCGCACTGGAGCTATCGCCTGGAGCCGGTCACCGGCCGCAAGCATCAGCTGCGCGTGCACATGGCCGCGCTGGGGGCGCCGATCCTGCATGACCGCTGCTATCCGCAGCTGCAAGACGCCCAGCCCGATGACCCGCATTACCCCCTGCAACTGCTCGCCCACACCCTGGCATTCGACGATCCGCTGACCGGTCAGGCCCGGCGGTTCACGGCCGAGGTGGAGCTGCAGGTCAATCCAGCCGGCACGTGAGGCGCGGCATGCGCGCGTGCGGCGACGCATGGGCATTGGACTCGCCCAGGCGCGCGCTTAGCGCGCCGTGCTAGCGTCTGCGCGCCGACAGATCGGGCGGGCCCTCGGGAGATCGGGATGGAAATGGATTCAAGCCAGCGCAAGGCACCGCTGGGTCGGGTCGGTGCGCCGGTCGGCTTGCTGCGCATGTTGATGTGGCTGGTACTGGCGGTGCTGGGCGTGGGTTTTCTGCACGCGGCCTATCTCAAATACGCGGCGCTGGATTCCCCACACTACGCGATGTTCCTGACGCGGCGCGGTTGGCTGTGGTGCCATCTGGCGGGCGGGACGGTGGGCGTCGTGCTGGGCTTGCTGCAATTCGTCACGCAGCACTGGCGTCGCGCATGGCGGGTGCATCGCGGGTCCGGGCGGGTGTATGTCGTGGCCATGCTGGTTGCCCAGGTCGGGGCAGCTGGCTTGATCGCCACCTCGCCGGCACCGGTGAGCATCCGGCTGGCCTTCGCCGCGACCGGGGTGGCGTGGTGTGTGACGGCGGGCGTTGGCCTCGCAGCGATCCAGCAACGCAACATCGAAGCGCATCGGCGATGGATGACGCGCGCGTATCTGGTCACGCTTGCGCCGGCGGTGTTTCGCCTGGCGCTCGCCAGCGCCGTCGCGCATGGGTGGGCGCCAGCGCCGGACTTGATCGCCGGCCTGCTGTGGAGCAGCTGGCTGGTGCCGCTGCTGCTGCACGCGCTTGGCCGCTGGGTGCTGATCAACCTCGGGCGCAAGCGGATGCCGGCCACACTGGCCTGAGGGACGCCATCGGCTGCGAAGGCGGGTGGACGGCCTGCCGTGTTGCGGTCGTGGCGTGCTTGCCAGCGCCCTTGCGCGTTGCGCTAGCATCGCCGCCTGTGTCGCCTGGCGGGCGATCTGCAACCGAAGGAGTGGGCGATGGTGCATGTGGGCGCAACGCGAACGCGGCGGACGGCCATTCTGCTGCTGATCGTCATGGCGGTGGCGGGCGGTGGATCTCCCGCGCAGGCCGTGGCCGCCGCGTCATCCGTGCCAGCGCCACGCGGATCACCGTCGGATGGCACCGCCCAACCGATACCTGACCAGTACTGCGTGCCCGGCGACCACGGCTGTACGCCCGTCTCGCGCTCGCCCCGCTCCACGGGCGTGACGCTGATCATCGGTGCGGTGTTCATGGCGCTGATGCTCTGGCGCTTGCTGCGACGCTGGCGCCTGCAGCCCGCGCCTGGCCTGTCGCCGATCTTGTTCAAGCTGTATGCGGTGCCGGTGGTGTTGGCGACACTGCTGGCGGTCGCCGCGGGCTTCGACGGGCACATCGCGGCCGTGGCCATCTTCGGCAGTCTGGTTCTGGGCCTGCCGTCCTCGCTGCTGGTGGGACCCACCGTCATACACCATCCGATGCCAATCGCGGCCGTGCTGATGCTGTTCCCCGTCTACGCCAACCTGCTGTGGTTGGGCTTGATGACGTGGTGGCGTCGCAGGCGCGCACCGGTCTGATGGCGCAGCCGCGCAAGCGACGTCGCGCGATCCACGACGCGACGACATAGATCGCTCTCGCCTGCGCTGAGCCGTGCGATGCGTTCGCGCGGTCATCGAGGCGTGGCTACGGATCGGAAGGCCAATGACAGCGCGTGCAGCGCATGCGGGCGCGCAGGACGCCCGTCGTTTGCATCCCCGCGTGCCGCCGCGATAACGCTGATCACCCACATGCGGCACGTCGCGCATGGCCGCCGCCGCGCCATGGGTCAGGCATCGCTCGCGGCGCCCGTTTGATCGATGCATCATCACCGCCTGCGTGATGCATGCGGGTCGTTTTCCTACACGTTAGCGGGTACATGAGCGTCAGCGACGATGTTAGGATGCCCGCCGCGAAGCCGGGATTGGCTTCATGTCACAGGACATCCCTCCAACAGGAAGCGATGTCCGGCCACTTCAAGGAGGAAGTCGATGCGCCCATCGGGCGCCTGATCATCGTGTCGTCTCTCAGCGTGCCCGCCCATGTGTGGGTGGCCCGCCGCGCGCCCGTCGCTTGTCATTTGCTTGCCTGAACGCACTCCCCTTGTGGAGGTCGTTGCCATGCCGTTTTCCCTACGAAAAGGATTTTTAATGAACCGAATCTATCGTCTGATCTTCAACCGCAAGCTTGGCGTGATGCAGGTGGCCTCCGAGCTGGCGACCAGCACCTCGACGGCGGGACGCGCGGGCACGGCCACGCCGCTGCTGCGCAGAAGCAAGCTGGCCTATGCGCTGGCGATGATGGTGACCGGTGCGGCGATGAGCACGTCTTCCTCCGCCGATGCGCAGGTGATGTACAAGTACTACACCGACAACGAGACCATCAGCGATTCAAGCAGCGGCGTTTGGGACAACGCGGTCGTCCATATCGGCCGCAACGAGGGCGATGACGTCACGGTTCGCGTCCAGGGCAATGGACAGCTGAGCGCCGTCACACATGACAGCTCGATCATCTACGGTTATCTCCGCATAGGATCCAACAAGGACACACGCGCCACGGTCACGGTGGACGGCCCCAATGCAGGCGTCTATGGCCAACGGACCATCGAGGTCGGTACCTACAACACTGGCATCAGCTACTCGTCCACCGGCATTCTGAATATCCAGAATGGCGCACTCGCCTCGACCGTGCATGAAGATGCGTCGCGCAACATTCCGCATGGCGACGTGTACATCACCCCGGGCGGCACGGTGAATGTGAAGGACGCGGGCTCGCGCCTGCTGACCGGCTTCCTGCAGGTCGGTGGTGGCGTGGGCGGCCGCAGCACGGGCGGCAACCTGTTCGTTACCGATGGCGGCGCAGTCCTTTCGGACTCTGCCTCGGTCTATGCATTGTTTGAGCAGGACGCCCCCACCATGGTGGTTTCCGGCCAGGGGTCGCACTGGACCAACACGGGCGCGATGACGGTGGGCGGGCTCGACATCACCGACGGGGCCACGGTCACCACGGGCTCGGCGAGGGTCGTCGGCCAACCGACCCAGCACGGCGCCGGCATCTTCATTGGTGGCGCGGGCTCGTCGTTCACCAGCAGCGGGACCATCGCCATCGCCGATGGCCTGGTCACGGTGTCCGACGGCGGCACACTCGCTTCGGGCAACAACAGCATTACGCTGGGCACCGATGCCACGCTGTGGAACAGTGGCATGCCGGGCGGGTTGGCCATCGGTGGCAGGGTCAGCTGGACCGACAGTGCCTTCCCCAAACCGGTTGCTGCCGCGCCCACGGCCGCAGGCTCGGTGAATCCGGACGCGGTTATCACGTTCCTCGACGAGAGCGCGCTCAACAACACGGCCGTGATCTTCAATCACACCGAGCGCGATTACCGCTTCGCCAACAAGCTGGTCAGCAACAAGCCCGGTGACGGCGCTGTCTACAGCCTGGCAGGGACCACCACGCTGGAAGGCGATCTCTCCGCTTTCAGCGGCGCGGTGCGCGTGCTGGGTGGCAAGCTCACCCTGGCCAGTGACATCGGTGATACGGCAGCGACGTCGAAGGGGAGCTATATGGTTTACAGCGGTGGCCAGCTGAACGTCGATAGCGTGGTCAACCTGCGTGATTTCATTCTCAGCGCCAATGGCGATTACCTGCAGTCGGGCAACGCGGCGGGCGGCACGCTCAGTGGCCGTGGCACGCTCAATCTGCGCAACCTCTTTGCCTATGACGGCGCGCGCATCGCGCCAGGTGACGGCGGCATCGGCATGCTGACCGTCAATGGCAACGTCCTGATCGGCACCAGCGAGTCCGGCGGCATCGGCACCGATCGCACGACGGGTGAAGCGCCGGCGACCACCTACTTCGATGTGGATGTCGCCGCCGACGGCACCAGTGACAAGCTGGTCGTCAACGGCAAGGCCTCGATCAGCGCCGACGCCTACGGACACGCGAGTGGCGCGCCGACGACCGTGCAGGTCTCGGCCCTGGATCCCAACACCAGCTACCAGAATGGCCAGACCTACACGATCCTGTCGGCCACTGGCGGCGTGACTGGGCAGTTCACCGGCGTTGCCTCGGATTCGGCTTTTCTCGCGCCCACGTTGCGCTATGACGCCAACAACGTGTTCCTGACCGTGGGCTTGAATGTCCAGAACATCGGCAGCGGCCAGGTCCTTTCGGGCAACCAGGACCAGGTGACCACCAACCTCCTGGCCGGTGGCACACTGTCCCCGGGTACGGCCGACGCGCGCATCGGTGCAGTGCAGTTCAACGGCGATCTGTCCTTCGCGGCTGGCGCATTCTACGACGTGGATATCAAAGGCACGGCACCGGCCGCAACGGGCGCCTCGATCAGGCCCGCGGCGGTGTCCACGGTGAATGACGTGGTCAACGTGTCCGGCAAGACCACGCTGGATGGCGGCACGGTGCGGGTCACCGCGCTGGATCCGCAGACCAGCTACCAGGAAGGCCATGCCTACACCATCGTCCACGCCGATGGCGGTGTCAGCGGCACCTTCGCCGGCTCGAGCAGCAGCTCGGCGTTCCTGGCCACCAGCCTGTCCTACACGGCCAACGACGTCGTGCTGGGCATCCGCCTGACCCCGGCGGGCGGCGGCGTACCAGGCACTCCCGGAACTCCCGGGACACCGGGCAGCAACCTGCCGCCGCCGATCTTCGAGACCGTTGCGCAGTCCCGTAACCAGTTCAACACGGCATTGGCGTTGGACACGCTGCCGCAGGAGGGCCAGGCGCTGGCGCTCTACAACACCCTGCTGCAGCTCAATGCCCAGGATGCGCGCCATGCCTTTGGCAGCCTGTCCGGCGAAGTGCACGCTGCCGCGCGCAGCGCCTTGCTGGAAGACCGTTTCCTGCGCGATGGGGTGACCCAGCGCCTGTCCGGGCAGGTCGCGGCGATGCGCGACGGCGGGCTTGGCGTGTGGGTGGCCGGCAGCGGCGCCTCGGGTCATCTTGATGGCGATGACAACGGCGCGCGGATGGAAACCCAGCGCCAGGGCCTGATGGCAGGCGCCGACTGGACCCTGGGCGAGGCCACGGTCATCGGCCTGGTGGCTGGCAACGAGGACATCCAGCAGCGCTTGCCGCAGTGGCAGTCCAAGGCCGAGGTGGATGCCACCGAAGTCGGGCTGTATGCGGCCACGCGTCTGGGCGCCTTGTCGCTGCGCGGCGGCGTGAACTATGCCGATTACGAGGTCGAGACCGCGCGGCAGGCGGTGGTCGGCGCGTCGGTCAGCCAGGCCGTCGGTGCGCGTTACGACGCGCAGGCCCTGACGGCCTATGCCGAAGGTGGCTGGGATTTCACCTGGGACACGCTGACGCTGACCCCGTACCTGGCCGTTGCGCATACCCGCCTGGAAACCGATGGCGCCACGGAAGCAGGCGGCAGCACGGCCCTGGTGGTGGCAGGCAGCAAGGACGACGTGCTGACCGCCACGCTGGGCGCGCGTGCGGCGTGGGACATCAGCGGTGGGCAGATCGACGGTGCGGTACTGACCGCTGGCCTGGCGTGGCAGAACGCTTCGGGCGAGCTCAAGGCCGACAGCCGTGCACGCTTCGCCGCCGGTGGCGACAGCTTCACCGTCTATGGCACGCCGCTGGCGCGCAACGTGGCCGTCGCCGAGCTTGGCGTGGGCGTCAACACCGGTGAGCACAGCCGCCTGTCGCTGGCCGCGCAGGGCCGCGCCGGCGATGGCCAGCGCGAGGTCGGTGCGCAGCTCAACTGGGCGTGGACCTTCTAAATCGCACTCCACGTCGCACGAGG
>JBEVNH010000197.1:0-8907 GCA_040508175.1 Pseudoxanthomonas sp. | reverse complement strand
ATCGTGACGGGCACGCAGACTGTTTGTCAGCACACCATGCGCAGGAGCAATCACGCCTGCGTGCGGTCATCGCCCGGCTGCGGCGCAACCAACCACGCCGCTGTCGTTTTGGCAGGCGCGCGCTGGCAGCCTGCCCGCCTTGCCATTTCCGACGGCTGTTCGGGTGCCCTGTACGGCATCGGCGCGCCATCGGGCAGTTCGCCTTGCAGCCGTGGCAGCTGATCACCGAGATCGCGTTGGATGACGGCGACGGCAGTCCGGAAGCCTTAGCACGTGCGTTTCAGCGCGTGCTGGGCGTTGCGCTGACGTCACATCGCGCGCTGCCCGAGACACAGGCCACGGCATGGGCGGACATCGAAGCACAGCCGCAACAGGCGCTGCAGCGCACCCTTGCAGGACAGCGACACGCACGGCATGCGGATCATCCAGGTGCCTGCCGCGCGCGTGGCACCGCTGACACATCGCGGACCGCTGCGGGCATTGGCGGCCACGTTACAGGCCTTCATCGCCTGGCGCCGTGCCAACGGATGGCTTCCAGTGCCTCCCGCGCGTAGTGCGACCTCACCTGTGCCACGACGATCCGCGCAGCACGCGCCGGAGGACTTCCGCGTTACCCGAGCGCGGCGACCGATCGCCCGGTCACGCCCACTGTGCGGGGTGGGGAGACAGGCGAGATCCCGGCCGGTCGCTGCGCGGTGCGGGTCCACGGCTGCGGCGACGCCCGTCTGGCGCGCGCGTTGGACTGGCGGTCTCGCGTCTGGCTGGCCCACAGCGCAAAGCAGTTGGCGATTCTTCCGACGTGCAACGGCGCACGTTTGTGCCTGATGTGCGGCAGTTGGCATGACAATCGGGGCGTGAAATGGCGTAAGCGCGGTGACGTCTGCGGGATGTGAGTTGTTTGTTATTTGAGAACCATTTACATTTGCGCGCCGCAGCAGACCGATCTGGTCGCTGCACGCCGGCCCAGCGGGGCCATGCCAGCCCGGACGCGGGTCAGCCCTCCCATTCCTGTGACTGCCCGCTGGAAGGATCGCTGGCGTGGTGGCACGTCAGTGCCTTCGAGAGAATTCCATGTCTGCTGCCCTGCCGTTCCGTGCTTCTGCGCTGCTTCGTCGTCCGTTGTCGCTTGCGCTGGTCGCCGCGCTCGGCGTGTCCATCAACGCTGCACAAGCGGCCGATGCGCCTGCGGAAGACGCAGCCGTCGATGCGCGCGATGCCAAGACGCTGGATGGCGTCAGTGTCAGCGGCACCCGCCGGCAGCCCTCCAACACCACGCGCCTGCCGATCAGCATCCAGGAAACGCCGCAGTCGGTGAGCGTGATCGGCCTGCAGCGTCTGGAAGACGAGTCGCTCTTCAGCATCAACGACGTGATGCGCAACATCACCGGCGTCAACGTGTCTTTCTACGACACCCAGCGCCCGCTGTACTTCGCGCGCGGGTTCCAGATCACCGATTTCCAGGTCGACGGTCTGCCCACCTACAGCGGTTCGACCAACCAGGAGTACGACACCGCCTTCTACGACCGCATCGAGGTCATCCGCGGCGCCAACGGCCTGCTCAGCGGTGCCGGGATTCCCTCGGCCACGGTCAACATGCTGCGTAAGCGTCCGGGCGCGGAGTTCGACGCCTCGTTCTCCGCCAGCGCCGGCACCTGGGACTTCCGCCGCCTGCAGACCGATGTCACCGCGCCGCTGACCGCCGATGGCCGCTTCCGCAGTCGCTGGGTTGCCGCCTGGCAGGACCGTGACTACTACTACGATCGCTATACCGAAAACAAAATGTCCGGCATGGCGGTGCTGGAAGGCGACCTGACCGACAGCACCACGGTCACGGTGGGGTACCAGACCCAGGACAACAACCCGGTGGGCTCCACCTGGGGCACGGTGCCGTTCTTCGCCGCCGATGGCTCCTACGCCAACCTGCCGCGTTCGACCAACATGGCGCCCGAGTGGAGCCGCTGGCAGCGCCAGACCAGCACGGTGTTTGCCAACCTGGAACAGAAGTTCGGCGAGGACTGGCTGCTGAAGGTGAACTACGCGCGCACCAAGGGCGACGTGCAGAGCTTGCGCGTGTACGGCTCGGGCTACCCGGACAAGGCCACGGGCGCCGGTATCTGGCTGCTGGCCGGCGCCGGTGAAAGCGAGGACCGCCGCAACGCGGTGGATGTGTACCTGTCCGGCAAGTACAGCCTGTTCGGCCGCGACCATGACGTGGTGATCGGCGGCAGCTGGCAGGACCTGGAGACCTTTACGCCGACGCTGACGTCGGTGAATGGCTGGCGCTACGACATCCCGAACATCTATGCCTGGAATGGCGACATTCCGGAGCTGACCTACGCGCGCACCGGCGCTTGGCGCATGGGCCGCACCACCCAGCGCGGCGCATACGCGTCCACGCGCCTGCGCCTGGCCGAGCCGCTGTCACTGATCGCCGGCGCGCGCATGAGCGCCTGGGAGACCCGCACGCAGGCCTTCAACACCGCGGGGACCTACACCGGCACCAGCGGCCGTTACGAGGTCAAGGACGAGGTCACCCCGTACGTGGGCCTGGTCTACGACATCATTCCGGACGTGTCGCTCTACGCCAGCTACACCGAGATCTTCAATCCACAGAACTACCGCGACAAGGACAACAACCTGTTGGCGCCGGTGGAAGGCTCCAACCTGGAAGCGGGCGTGAAGGCCAGTCTGCTCGACGGTGCCGCGTTGGTCACCGCGGCGGTGTTCGAGGCCAAGCAGGACAACTACGCCGTGCGCGATGCCAGCCAGCCGGAAGGCTCGCTGCCGGATGGCAACTCGGCCTTCATCGGCGTGGATGGCACCAAGAGCCGCGGCTGGGAAGTGGATTACAACGGCCAGCTGACGCCGGGCTGGACGCTGAGCGCCGGCTACACCCACGTTAAGGTCACGCGTGAACCCACCAACCTGATCTACGCCAACCTGCCGGAGGACTTCCTGCAACTGTCCACGCAGTTCCGTTTCCCCGGCAGCTGGAGCCGCCTGAGCATCGGGGGTGGCATGAGCTGGCAGAGCAAAGTGCAGGGCTTCAACATCGCGCGCCCCAATGGCGATGGCACCACCACGCCGGTGACCGTCACCCAGGACGCCTACGTGCTGGCAAATTTCAATGCCAGTTATCGCATCAGCGACCAGTGGACCGCGACGCTGGCCGTGCGCAATGCGCTGGACAAGACCTACTGGGCCAACCTGGATTACCAAAACTACGGCGAGCCGCGGTTCGTGTCCTTCAGCCTGCGCTGGAAATACTGAGGTCCAGCGCCGCACGCGACACCGCGTCTGCCGCAAGTTCACGGCGACGCGGCAGCGTGTCTGCGGTGATTCAGGGGGCCGCCGATCCCGGCGGGCAGGGCTGGCCACGGCCCATCAGCCGCGTCATGCGCGAGGGCGCCTCGCACGGCGGGGCCTTGGGCCTGGCCGCTTCGGCGGCGGCCGCGGCGCGTTCATGGCGCAGCTGCTCCAGGCGGGCCTTGATCTGCGGCATCACCGCCAGGGCGGCTTTCTCGCCTTCCAGCAACGCGGCGCTACGACGGGTGAAATCGGCCGCGCCGAAGTCATTCACCTTGGGCCGGATGATCACGTCCGCGCGCCCCAGCTCCTGCTGGCCGGCGCGCTGGCCCATGATGGCGATGGACTGATTGACCGTGCCCAGCAGTCCACTCGGTGCCACGCCGCTGGCCTTGGTGGAGATGTCCACGGCGATGACGAAATCGGCGCCCATCTGCTTGGCCGCATCCACTGGCACCGGGCTGACCACGCCGCCATCAACGTAGTGGTATTTGCCGATCACCACCGGCTCGAACACGCCAGGCACGCTGGAGGAGGCGCGGACCGCCTGTCCGGTATCGCCCTTGTTGAACAAGGTGCGCTCGCCGTCTTCCAGGCGCGTGGCCACGGCAATGAAAGGCTTCTTCATCTTCTGCAGGGGACGGCCATCGACCTGCGCGTTGACGTAATCCTGCAGCGCACGGCCCTGTACCAGCCCACCGGAAAACAGGCGCACGTCGCGGATGGAGGATTCATCCAGCGCCACCGCTTTTTCCTGCAGCTGGAAGACGTCCATGCCGCTGGCATACAGCGCGCCGACCACGCTGCCGGCGCTGGTGCCGGCAACGACATCCGGCTTGATGCCGTTGGCCTCCAGCATCTTGATCACGCCAATGTGGGCAAAGCCCTTGGCGGCCCCGCCGCCCAGTGCGAGGCCCACCACCACCGGACGCACCGGCTGGATGGGCGTGACCAGGGCCGGTGTCGGTGGCGGAGTGCGGACGGGGTCTCCACCGCAACCGCCGAGCAGTGTCGCGGACAGGGCCAAAGCGAAAAAGCAGGAGCGATGCGACAGGGTCATCGAGCAGCGGAGCGTGAAAAGTAAAGCGCGGAGCTTAGACGGACTTTGCCCAACGTGCGCCGACTTGCCTCACGACATCGCCTGTCGTAGGCAAACAACCATCGAGCATAACCACATGGCCCGTGGTCATGGCGGTTTCGTTGACCCACCGGGTCCGCGCGGTTTCTGATGCGCGACCCCATGCGATCCCCGCCGCCGCGCACCCATACGGCGATGGCGGAAAACGAGCGGTCGCGCATTTCAAGAGATGGGCGGGTCACCCCCCGTCCCTACAACCCGGCGCAATGCCGCAGAGAGAAGCAGATGTCTCCGTCCAAGCAGTCCCTGAGCAAGGCCATCGGGGCCGCGCTGTTGTCCCTGCCGCTCGCCACGCTGGCGCAGCAGCCTTCTTCCGCACAGATCAACGCCTTGGATGCGGTGAAGGTCACCACCGGGCTGCGCGGCCAGCCGCGCACCATCACCGACAGTCCGGCGCCGATCGACGTCATCTCCGCCGAACAGCTGGCCAAGCTGGCCGGCAGCGCGCCGCTGCGCGATGTGCTGAGCCAGCTTGTGCCGTCCTTCCAGAGCATGTCGGCGGCCAGTTCGTCCTGGAGCAGCGTGGCGCGTCCGGCCGGCCTGCGCGGCCTGTCCGGCGGTCATGTGCTGGTGCTGGTCAACGGCAAGCGTCGCCATAACAGCTCACTGGTGGATCTCAACAGCGGCAACGTGGCCAACGGCATCAACGCGGTGGACATGGACCTGATTCCGGCCAGTGCGATCAGCCATATCGAGATCCTGCGCGATGGCGCCGCCGCCCAGTATGGCTCGGATGCCATCGCCGGCGTCATCAACATCATCCTCAAGTCCAACGCCGAAGGTGGACAGGTCAACCTGCACGGGGGCGCGCGCTATCCGTGGAGCGCGTCAGGCAACCGCACCCATCGCGATGGCGAGACCGTGCAGCTCGACGCCAGCCATGGGTTCGCGGTGGGCGAGGGCGGCTCGACCACCTGGTCGGTCAACTACAAGAACCAGCAGGCGGCCAGCCGTGGCATCGCGGCCACGGGCAACTTCTATCCCCTGCTGAACGGTCAGCCCGATCCACGCGAGGCCACGCTGGACAAGCGCGTCTACAAAGGCGGCTTGCCCAAGCTGTGGCAAGTGGACATCGCCCAGAACACGGTGATCCCGTTCGGGCAGGCCAGCGATTTCTATACCTCCGGCACCTATACCCGGCGCCGGGCCAGCGTCGGCCAGGCCGGGCGGCGACCGAATTCCACCAGCGACATCGTGGAGATCTATCCGGACGGTTTCAGCCCGTCCTACGCGATGGAGGAAGAGGACTACCAGCTGGTCGCCGGAGTGCGCGGGCTGTGGGGCCAATGGCGCTGGGACGCCAGCACGACCTATGGCCGCAACCACGTCGAGCACGGGTCCGAGCACTCGCTCAATGCCTCGCTGGGCCCCGGCAGCCCGCGCGATTTCGACACCTTCAGCTCCGCGTTCGAACTGTGGACGACCAACCTGGACCTCACCCGCCAGTTCGACCTGGCCGGCAGGCCGCTGCAGGTGTCGACCGGCGTTGAGCACCGCTACGAAGCGTTCCGCACCCGCGCCGGTGACGCGGCGGCCTATGGCAACGGCGGCTACGTGTACCCGGGCGGGGCGCTGGCCGGCCAGCCTGGTGCGGTGGGAGCGCAGGGTGCGATCCTGATCCTGCCCGAGGACCAGGCCGACCTGGACCGCAATAACCTGGCCGCCTACGGCGACCTCGCGCTGGATGTGAGCGATCGCTGGATGGTCGGCGCGGCGGCGCGCTTCGAGCATTACGACGACAGCGCCGGCGATGTCGCCAGCGGCAAGCTCACCACCCGCTTCGAGGCCACCGACTGGCTGGCCGTGCGCGCCACGGTGAGCAACGGCTTCCGCGCGCCGTCGCTGTCGCAGATGGGCTTTGCCCAGACCGCCACGCAGTTCACCCGCATCGATGGCGCCTACACCGAGATCCAATCCAAGACGGTGCAGACCGAAAGCCCGGTGGCTGCGGCCCTGGGCGCGCAACCGCTCAAACCCGAGAAATCCACCAGCGGCAGCATCGGCCTGGTGATCACCCCCACGCGCGCGCTGTCGCTGACCGTGGATGCCTACCGGATCGACCTGCGCGACCGGGTCATGCTGACCGGACAGCTGCAAGGCACCGGTGTACGCACGATCCTGGAGGACAACGGCTTCTCAGGTGACCAATACGTGCGCTACTTCGCCAATGCCATCGATACGCGCACCACCGGCGTGGACGCGGTGGCGACCTGGCGCATGCCGACCGCGGGCCTGGGCAGCTTCGACTGGAGCGTGGGTTACAACTGGAACAAGACCGAGATCACCGACATCGCCGATACGCCCGCGGCGCTGGCCAACCTCGGCTTGACCCTGTTCGATCGCCAGGTGCGGCAGTACGTCACCGAGGGCACGCCCAACAACAAGCTGATCCTGGGTGCGCAATGGCAGGTCGGTGACTTCGACATCAACCTGCGACAGACCCGCTACGGCAGCTTCAACAATCCCGGCACCAACGCGGCCAATGACGAGCGCTACGGCGCCAAGTGGATCACCGACCTGGATATCGGATACCGCTTGACCGAGAAGGTCAGCGTGGCCATCGGCGCCAACAACCTGTTCGACCGCTACCCCGATGCGCTGCGTGCGACCAACACGCAGGGCTTTGCCCCGTATGCGGCGAACTCCCCCTTCGGTCTCTACGGTGGCTATTACTACGCCCGCCTGACCATCGATCTGTAGGAAGAAACAAACGATGAAATCCCTGCTTTGCGCCGCGCTGCTGGCCACATTCCCGCTGGTTGCGCAGGCGGCCGATTCCAACGCCTTCGACGGCACTTACAAGGTGCAGGCCGAGACCGTGCACTGGAGCAACGGCCAGCTGCCCGAAGGCTTCAGCCTGAGCATCACCCTGGATTTCCAGGACGGCCGGATCCATTACCAGTCGGTCAATGACACCAAGCCGAACGATCCCAAGCGCAATGATTTCTTCATCGTGCTGGATGACCAGGCGCACCCGCTGCCCGGGTACACGCGCTACAACGAGATCCGCGGGCGGCAGCTGAGCGGCGACGAGTTCGAAGTGCTGCACCAGCTCGATGGCGATGTGGTCGTCGCCGAGTTCTGGCGCTTCCTGCCCGATGGTAGGACGCTGGTGCGCCGGGGCGTGGGCAAGTCGCCGGAAGGCCAGTCCAAGGCGTTCGAAGAGACCTTCTTGCGGGTGAAGTGAGCGCGGCTGCGGCTGTGTGAACGCGCACGGCACCGGGAGGTGCCGTGCGTATGCAGCGTCCAGCGGAGGGCGCCGTGATCGCGTGTGCGATCAGACCCCACGCGCGCGTCAGAAGTGGTTGTCGCCGTCCAGGATGCGGCCCAGTCCGCCCAGCACCGAGCCTTCGCCACGGCTCTGCCCGCCGGCCTGCGGAGCGGCCTGCAGCATGCGCCCAGCCAGGCGCGAGAACGGCAGCGACTGCAGCCAGACCTTGCCCGGGCCGGTCAGGGTGGCCAGGAACACGCCCTCGCCACCGAAGAACATGCTCTTGATGCCCGCCACGCGGCGGATGTCCATGTCCACGCCGCCGTGGTAGGCCACCACGCAGCCGGTATCGACGTCGATGCGCTCGCCTGCGGCCAGTTCGCGTTCGACCACCGTGCCGCCGGCGTGCACGAAGACCCAGCCGTCGCCCTCGAGCTTCTGCATGATGAAACCCTCGCCACCGAACAGGCCGGTGAGGATCTTGCGCTGGAAGGCAATCCCCAGCTGCACGCCGCGCGCGCCGGCCAGGAAGCTGTCCTTCTGGCAGATCAGGCGGCCGCCGTGTTCGGACAGCTTCAGCGCAATCACTGTGCCGGGGAACGGCGCGGCGAAGGCGACCTTGGCCTTGCCCGTGCCGGTGTGCGTGTACACGGTGGTGAACAGGCTTTCGCCGGTGACCACGCGCTTGCCGGCCGAGAGCAGCTTGTCCATGAAGCCGCCACCGGTGCCGCTGGTGCGGCCGTCGCCGAACACCGTGTCCATCTGCACCGTGGAATCCTTGAACATCAGCGCGCCGGCCTCGGCCACGGCGCTTTCGCCAGGGTCAAGCTCCACTTCGACGAACTGCATGTCGTGGCCGACGATGCGGAAATCGATGTCATCGGCGCGCATGCCCGCGCCGGGCGGTGGCGGCATGTGCGGCGGCGCGCTGTTGCCGCCGAAATCGGGCAGGGAATTGGCCGGCTGCCAGCCGGCCAGGCCCTCGCGCCAGGCCAGTGCGGAAGGGTTGCCGCGCGCGAAGGCCTGCGCGGCTGAGTCGTCGAAGGGGCCCGAGCGGGTCTGCTCGGCGCCGGTCCGGCCCTCCCACTGGCTCATGGTCTGCATCCGTGTCTGGGGCACTGGAAGGAACAGGGGAAAGAACGCGCCGAGTCTATCCAGCCGGACGCGCCGGTGGCCGTGCCCAAGGTCATGCCCGCCGGTGTTTGCCGCCGACGCCATCGTCCTGCAACATGCGCCTGCTACCGGCCAGCCG
>JBEVNH010000179.1:0-34808 GCA_040508175.1 Pseudoxanthomonas sp. | reverse complement strand
TTGCGCCCCACGCACTTGGCCAGGCCAAGCGTTCCTCCATCTGTTCGAAACAGAACTACGCCGTCGATCCGGAGAGGGTGGAACACACCGCCGGCAAGCGCCTGAGCTAGTGCGCACGCTTGCTGACCCCCACAATCTCGGTCAAACCAGACGTAGATAGCGATTGAACGTGCAGCGGAAGCCGCGTTGAGCGCTCGATCGGCCGCATGACCACACAGGCGCGCTCGGCGTCGGGTCGGAACGAACCACCTGCCCCCCCCTCCCCCGCCACCTTCCCTCGTCGCCACGCCTGGTGGCGCGGCACCTCCCCATGTCCGAGCGAGGTCGACTTCAGCGAACCTCCGCGATCTCCACGCCATCCAGGCCCTGGGCCAGCGTGCGGGCATCGCCGCCTTGGGCCAGCTTGATGCGCAGGCGCACCTCGTTCTGCGAGTCGGCATGGCGCAGGGCCTCGTCGTAGCTGATCTCGCCGGCCTGGTAGAGCTCGAAGAGGCTCTGGTCGAAGGTTTTCATGCCCAGGTTGGTGGACTCCTTCATCACTTCCTTGAGCTTGTGGATCTCACCGTCGCGGATGTAGTCCTGGATCAGCGGCGTGCCCAGCATGATCTCCATCGCCACGCGGCGGCCCTTGCCATCGGGCGTCGGCACCAGTTGCTGGGCAACCACGCCGCGCAGGTTCAACGACAGATCCATCAGCAGCTGGTTGCGACGGTCTTCCGGGAAGAAGTTGATGATGCGATCCATCGCCTGGTTGGCGTTGTTGGCGTGCAAGGTGCACAGCACCAGGTGACCGGTTTCGGCAAACGAGATGGCATGGTCAATGCCCTCACGCGTGCGCACCTCGCCGATCATGATCACGTCTGGCGCCTGACGCAGGGTGTTCTTCAGCGCCGCTTCCCAGCTGTCGGTGTCGATGCCGACCTCACGCTGGGTGATGATGCAACCCTCGTGCTTGTGAACGAATTCGATCGGGTCTTCGATCGTGATGATGTGACCGGTCGAGTTCTGGTTGCGGTAGCCGATCATCGCGGCCAGCGAGGTCGATTTACCGGTACCGGTGGCGCCCACGAACAGGATGATGCCACGCTTGGTCATGGCCAGCGTCTTGATCACCGGCGGCAGGCTGAGCTCGTCCACCGATGGGATGCGCGACTCGATGCGACGCAGCACCATGCCGACCTGGTTGCGCTGGTAAAAGCAGCTGACGCGGAAGCGGCCCACGCTGGCCACGCCGATGGCGAAATTGCACTCGTGAGTCTTCTCGAACTCTTCGCGCTGCGCAGGCGTCATCACGTTCAGCACAAGGTCGCGCGACTGCTGCGGCGTCAGTGGCGTCTGGGTGATCGGCGAGATGCGGCCATGCACCTTCATCGAAGGCGGCATGCCGGCGGTGATGAACAGATCCGACGCCTTCTGGTGCGCCATGAGTTTCAAGAACGAGGTGAAGTCGATGGTGCTCATTGCGATCTCCGGTCTTTCCCTGCCAGCTGGCGGTCACCCTTCGGCGCCACACAACCCGTGTGATGTCGCTGTCCCGGGCCGGCACGTCGCAGCGCCGGCCCGCGCAGTCACTCGAACATCCGCTTGTCTTTGGCGTACTCGCGGGCCTGGTTGCGCGTGATCAGGCTGCGCTTGACCAGATCCTGCAGATGCTGGTCCAGCGTCTGCATGCCCATCTGCTGGCCGGTCTGGATGGCCGAATACATCTGCGCGACCTTGTCTTCGCGGATCAGGTTGCGGATGGCCGGGGTGCCCACCATGATTTCCCAGGCCGCGGTGCGGCCACCGCCGACCTTCTTCAGCAGCGCCTGGGAGATCACCGCGCGCAGCGACTCGGACAGCATCGAGCGCACCATCGGCTTTTCGCCGGCGGGGAACACATCGATGATGCGGTCGATGGTCTTGGCCGCCGAGCTGGTATGCAGGGTGCCGAACACCAGGTGGCCGGTTTCCGCGGCGGTCAGCGCCAGGCGGATGGTCTCGAGGTCGCGCAACTCGCCGACCAGGATGATGTCCGGGTCTTCACGCAGGGCCGAACGCAGCGCCTCGTTGAAGCCATGAGTGTCGCGGTGCACTTCACGCTGGTTGATCAGGCATTTCTGCGAGGTGTGCACGAATTCGATCGGATCCTCGACGGTGAGGATGTGGCCGTATTCGTTCTTGTTGATGTAGTCGATCATCGCCGCCAGCGTGGTCGACTTGCCCGAACCGGTGGGGCCGGTCACCAGGATCAGGCCCTGTGGCTGGTCGATGAGCTGGCGGAAGATCGGTGGAGTGTTCAGGTCTTCCAGCGTCAGCACTTCGGACGGAATCGTACGGAAGACCGCACCGGCGCCGCGGTTCTGGTTGAACGCATTGACGCGGAAACGCGCCAGCGAGGGGATCTCGAAGGAGAAATCGACCTCGAGGAATTCCTCATAGTCGCGTCGCTGCTTGTCCGACATGATGTCGTAGACCAGCGCGTGGACCTGCTTGTGGTCGAGCGCCGGAATGTTGATGCGACGGACGTCGCCATCCACGCGGATCATCGGCGGCAGGCCTGCCGACAGATGCAGGTCCGATGCCTTGTTCTTGACCGAAAACGCCAACAGCTCAGCGATATCCATGCGCGTGTTTCCCCCGAAAAGCGACAAATGTGGTACGGCAGTTCCCCGGACGGCAGTATACGCGGTTCCACCGCTGTTCCAGGATCGCCGCGTCATGCTCGCCGAACGCTTCACCAGAACCTTGCACCAGCTGCAGGACGTCGCTGTTCAGGCACACCAGCCGACACCCCGCCTGCTGGCGGTGTCCAAGACCCAGCCAGCCGAAGCCCTGGCCGAGCTGGCGGCCGCCGGCCAGCGCGCGTTCGGCGAGAACTACGTACAGGAAGCCCAGCAGAAGATCATCGGCCTGCAGGCCCTGGAACTGGAGTGGCACCTGATTGGCCACCTGCAGTCCAACAAGGCGGCCGTGGCGGCCGAGCTGTTCGACTGGGTGCAGACCGTGGACCGGGCCAAGCTGGTCGATGCGCTGGGCAAGGCGCGCGCGCCGGCACGCACGCCCCTGAATGTGCTGATCCAGGTCAACGTGGATGGGGAAGCCGGGAAGCAGGGCTGCCGCCCCGATGAGATTCCAGGCCTGGCTGCGGCGATCGGCCAGTACGCCACGCTGAAGCTGCGCGGGCTGATGGCCATCCCCACCCCACACGAGACGCTGGAAGACCGCCGCCCGGCGTTCCGCGCCATGAAGCGGCTGTTCGACGACCTTGCGCAACACGCCCCGGGTATCGACACCTTGTCGATGGGCATGAGCGATGATGCCGCGCTGGCCGTGGCCGAGGGCGCGACGCTGGTGCGCATCGGCACCGCCCTCTTCGGCGCACGGCCCTCCAAGGCCGACTGATCCAACTCTCCAACATGAGAAGGTGTTCCGCATGACCTCGATTTCCCGCGTCGCCTTCATCGGCGGCGGCAACATGGCCCGCAGCCTGATTGGCGGCCTGATCGCCCGCGGCATGCCAGCCGAGCGGATCGCCGTGGCCGAACCGGTCGACACACTGCGCCAGGCGCTGGCCGAGGATTTCGGCGTGGCCGTGCACGCCGATGCTTCGGCAGCGGTCGCCGACGCCACCCTGTGGATGATGGCGGTCAAGCCGCAGGTCATGCGCGAGGTCTGCGGCACCCTGGCGACCACCGCGCAGGCCACGCATCCGCTGGTGGTGTCCATTGCCGCCGGCATCACGGCCGAACAACTGGACCGTTGGCTGGGCGGCGAGGCGGCCATCGTGCGCGCCATGCCCAACACCCCCGCCCTGCTCGGCGCGGGCGTGACCGGCCTGTTCGCCAATGCGCGGGTCGACCTCAACGGCCGCGCGCAGGCCGAGGAATTGCTCAGCAGCGCCGGCAAGACCGTGTGGGTCGCCGATGAAGCCCTGATGGATGCCGTCACCGGCGTCTCCGGCAGCGGCCCGGCCTACGTGTTCCTGCTGGCCGAGGCAATGGAAGCGGCCGCCCTGGAACAGGGCCTGCCGGCCGAGGCCGCACGCACCCTGGTGCAGGAAACCCTGCTGGGCGCCTCGCGCATGCTCACCGAAGCCGGCGAAGCCCCGGCCGAACTACGTCGCCGGGTGACTTCGCCCAACGGCACGACCCAAGCGGCCATCGAAACCTTCCAGGCAGGCGGCTTCGAAGCCCTGGTCGGCAAGGCCATCGGCGCGGCCACGCGCCGCGGCGGCGAGCTGTCGGCGGCCAACGACTGAGCATCGCGGCAAGCACCGAAGCCGTCGGCGGACCTAACTGGCATGGCCCAAAGAGCCGAGCTGCATGACGATGGCTTTCCCGTGAATGTCCTACGCAAAGGGGGCGTTAGATGATGAAAAAGCCGGAGCCTTCACCGGCTGTCGCTGGAGTCAGACCTTGGTCTGCTGCAGCACGGAACGGTTAGCGGCGGTTTGAGTGTCTGACAAGATCGATGAAAGCGCGAAGCTTTGGCTGAGTCTGCATGGACTTCGGGAAATACAAGAAAATTCCGTCGTCTTGCTCGGTCTGCTCCAGAAACAAGAGTTCCAGTTCCCCCTGTCGAACCTCTTCCCTGACCTCCAGTTCCAGGACATAAGCAAGCCCAAGCCCCGCCTTGGCCAGACGCACCAGGGCGAGTCGATCATCCACGATCAACGCCTCGGGCATCCTGACCCGGATCGATTTTCCGTCCCGTCTGAATTCCCAGACGTAGAGCCTCCCCGACCCCGGGAACCGATAAAGAATCGCCTTGTGCTGCGGCAGATCCTCAAGCCGTTCCGGCCTGCCGGCCTCGGCCAGATAGCTGGGACTGGCCGCAATCGCGGCCCTGCCCTCCGGGGCCAGCCGCACGGCCACCATGTCCTTGTCGATCGACTCTCCCAGCCGGATGCCCGCGTCGAAGCCGTCGGCGACCAGATCGACTAGTGCGTCGTTCACCGAAATTTCCAGCACGACCTTCGGATAACGTTTCTGGAAACGCTGGATCAGCGGCTCGACCGCATATCGCATCGCCATCTGCGGAATCGTCAGGCGCAAGGTCCCGCTGGGCGCCGCCGTGGAATCGCCCAGTGCCTCCAGGGCCTCGCTGATCTCGCTGCTGGCCAGGTCAAGGCGCCGGAACAGTTCCGCCCCTGCCTCGGTCAATCCCACGCGCCGCGTGGTCCGCTGGAAGAGCTTGGTGTGATAGCGCGTCTCCAACGCCCTGATCGCCTTGCTCATCGCGGTGGTGCTGATGCCCATCGCTTCGGCGGCAGAGGTGAAGCCACCGTGTCGAGCGACCGCGAGGAAGTGCGGCAATCCATCGAACAGGTCGCGTTTCATGGCAGCGGTTGGCCCGACAGATCATCGATGGAGAACGGGAGACGCATCGGCACCATAACGCAGCAGACGAAGATTACGAACTAAAAGTTCAAGGATCATGCCCTCAGATGCCGATTATTTATCCAATCGGCACGACTACAGTCGCCATGCCTGGTCCCTTCTTCCAGGCGCCGCAATCAAACCAACATATGCCTTGCAACGAGCAGGAGGTTGGACGGTTGCTGGCAGCAACCAGGCTGCGGTTCGTTTCGTCAACCTCGATGAATTATTCCCGGCCGCAAGGACAAACCTTTTCATCTCACCACGCAAAGGGTCAACCAATGAACAATGGCATTGAAAACAAGGTCATCCTGATCACCGGCGCCGGCACCGGCCTCGGCGCAGAAACGGCACGCCTGCTCGCGGCGCGCGGTGCAAAAGTGGCGATCGCCGCACGTCGCAAAGATAAACTCGACGAAGTCGTCGCCGACATCACGGCCAAGGGCGGAGCAGCTCGTGCATATCAGCTCGACGTGACCGACAAGACACAGGTCAACGGGGTCCTGGCCGCTGTCGCGAAGGATTTCGGCAGGCTCGACGTGCTCATCAACAACGCCGGGGTGATGCCGATCCGTTCGATGGCGGAAGTCAACACGGAGGAGTGGGACATGATGATCGACGTGAACATCAGGGGCACGCTTTACGGCATCGCCGCCGCCCTGCCGCTGTTCACCGCTCAGGACAGCGGGCACATCATCAACCTGAGTTCAGTCGCTGGCACCAAGGTATTCGCGCCAGGCGGCACGGTGTATTCAGCCACCAAGTTCGCGGTTCAGGCGATTTCCGAAGGGCTGCGGCAGGAAGTTGGCGGGAAGATTCGCGTCACCTCGATCGAGCCGGGCGCCGTGGACAGCGATCTCAAACACACGACCTCCGGTAACGCCAAGGATGTCGTGCTCGACTTCTACCAGCAGGCAATTCCGGCAGCATCAGTCGCGCGCGCAATCGCATTCGCGATAGAACAACCCGAGGACGTGGACATCAATGAGATCGTCCTGCGCCCGACCGCACAGCAATTCTGAAACGCCAGCGGGTTTGGGGGGGCAAAATCGCCCCACTAACTTGCCGCATCGGCTTCCTGCTCAAGGCACGCCGGCCGCGCGTTGACCGCCTTTGCCAGCACGACTTCGGCGACACGACAACCTCCCTCTCGCGAATGGTCACAGCGACTCAAGAAACGTCAGGATCGCCTGGCGGTCGGCACGCGGCAGCGCCTCGTAGCGGGTCCTGCTATTCGCGGCTTCACCACCGTGCCAACCAATCGCTTCGGACACCGTCCGTGCGCGACCGTCGTGCAGATAGCGCACGCTGGACGCGTCGGCATATCCAGTACCTTCCTGGACATACTTCAGCGAGCCCAGGCCCCACAGCGGCTGCGTGCGCCACAGGTTGGCGGCCGCCTCGCCCTCGGCCAGCGTATCGGCCATCTCGCTGCCCATGTCGTGCAGCAGCAGATCGGTGTAGGGCTGGATGGTCTGATTGCGCAGCTCGGCGAACGGGTGCCTGGCCCCGGTCCTGATCTGCGCCACGTGGCAGCCCGTGCATTGCGCCTGCGCGAACAACTGCTTGCCGCGCGCCACCGTGGCCTCGTCCACCTCGTGCTCCGGCGGGGTAATCGTGCCGTCGGTATAGCCGCTGCGCAGGCTGCGCTGGGCGGGCACGCCGAGCAGCTGCAGGTAGTCGGTGAGCTGTTCGATGTCTTCGACGGTGATGGCCGTCGATGCGTTGGCAGCCCTGCACTCAGCCGAGGCCGGCGCCTGTTGGCACGCGGTGTTCCTATAGACCGGGCTGGTCACGCCCATGTCCAGCAGCAGGGCCGTGCCGCTCTGCTGGCGCAGCGAGCCCTTGCCCGCCTTCCAGCCGAAGCGCCCCAGGTGGCGCGCACCGGTCTCCGGATCGATCGACCAGTTGGGGACGCCACGCACACCATCACGATTGGCATCGTCCGGATCGGACAATGCCAGGATCGTGGCTTCGTCGATCGCCTCCAGTAGCCCGAGGCCGATCACCTGCGGCGCTTGCCGTACCGAATAGGCCGCAGGCACCGGGCCGGAAAAGGCGTAGACGGGCTTGCGCAGTTCGATCACCTCGCCGTCGGGCAGCCGGCGCTGCGAAGTCTGGAACGACTGGATCTTCACCGTGTAATTGGCAGCGCCCTCGTCGCGCGCGACCTGCTGGACCGCCAGGCCGTAGACCGGGTCGGGCTGGGCGCCGCTGGCGTTGCTCGCCGCAGTCAGCACGTTCATGGCGTTCAACTGCTGGCCGACCTCCACTGCCGGGCTTCGCCCGTTCAAGGTATGACAGGCCAGGCAGCGCTCCTGGTTGAAGCGCGTACCGAGCTGGTTGATGTGCTGGGTGAACACCGGATTCGCGTTGGGGCTTTCCGAGTGTTTGCCGTCAAGGAACGAGGTGTGGAACAACCGACGACCCTCGACGAAGCGCTGCACGTTGCTGATGCCGATGTTGGTGGCCGCCTGCTGGAACACGCGGTGCGGCTCTTCGGAATAGTTGTAGGACACGGTGGCCTGGCCGCCCAGCAGCGTTTCGTCCGGCAACGGCGTCGTATCCAGCTTGGGCGCGGTGCCATACCAGGGCACGAAGCCCTTGCCGACCACGTACATCTGCTCCATCGAGTAGTAACGGCGCGGGCCGCCATCGATCAGCGCGGTGTTCGTGCCCGGCGCCGGCTCCAGGAAGATGCTGCCGGTCATCTCGATCTTGTCGCCTGCCCGCAGCCGGTTGTCCGGCCGGGTGTTGCCGATGTAGAGCTGCTCGTCGCCGTAACGCCAGTAGTCACGGATGACGGCATCGCCATTGCCGGCCACGCACATGTCCGCGATGTTGGTGGACGGACCACAGCGCGTGCTGCCGTCGGTCGGATGCTTGAAGCCGGTGTTCAACTGCCAGCCGTACTCGGCGCTGGTGGGGTCGATGCGGCGGAACGCATTGAAGGCGTTCTCGACCATGACCCCGGCGTTGGAGCGCATGTAGGCGTTGATGCGCTGGCGCCCGGCGGGCACCTCGTCGCGGATGACGATACCGAAGGTGCGGTTCTGGAAGTAATGCGTGGGGAACGCGAAGTGGTTCCCCGGCCCCCTGTCCACCGGATCGGTCCACGGCTCGCCACCTTCGCGCGCATGACGCGGCACGGGGCGGAAGCCCAGCAGGGTCACCAGCGTGCCATCGGCCTCGGTGTATTGGATCTGCTCGCGGACCGGCGTATCGCTGGCGAACAGCGGCTCGTAGTCGGGCGCGGGGCTGCCCGATGGCGGCGGCGTGACGGCAGGTGGCGGGGCCGCCGGCTGCGCTGGGGTGCTGGCGTTGTTGTTCCCCCCACCGCCGCCGCACCCAGCCAGGACCACCGCAGCCGCGCACGCCGCAGCCATCGCACTCTTTCGCATGACAATTCCCTATGTAAGTCGCAGGCGGCGACGCGGTGTCGCGGCCGATCCCCAGAAGGCGCAATCCTATACAGACTTGGGCGTTGGCCGCCACTTAGGCGATCGGCATCACGTTGTTCTCGCGATCGCCTGGCTGCGCTGGCTGGCGCCTGGCTCATCGCTCGGGTCGGAATGCATCAGCGCGCCACTGGCTGGCGCGCCCAGGCCTGGACGATACCGGCGATGGCGCGCACGCCATCGGTCAAGGCCGCCGGACCGGGCTGCAGGATCAACGGCGACTTGATTTCATGTAGCTGGCCATCGCGCACGGCAGGAATGACGTCCCACCCTGGACGTGCCGCCACGCGCTCGGGGCGGAAGCGTTTGCCGCACCATGAGCCGAGGATGATGTCCGGCGCGCGTGCGATCACCGGGCCGCCATCGGCCAGGATCCGCCCCTTGGCCAGCGGCTCGCGCGACAGCTCGGGAAACGCTTCGATGCCGCCGGCGATTTCGATCAGTTCGGACACCCACTGGATGCCGGTGATGATCGGTTCGTCCCACTCCTCGAAGTAGATCTTCGGCCGCTGCGTCAGCGCCGACGCCTGCGCGGCAATGTCGTCCAGCCCGCGCCGTAGTTCGTCGGCGTAGTCCATGGCGCGCGATGCCTCGCCGACCAGCGCACCGAGCCGGCGGATGTAATCGAGGATGCCCGCGACGCTGCGATGGTTGGAAATCCACACTTCCACGCCGCGGCGAATCAGCGTGGCGGCGATATCGGCCTGGATATCGGAAAACCCGATCGCCAGATCCGGTTGCAGCTTGAGGATCTCCTCAACCTTGGCGCTGGTGAAGGCGCTGACCTTGGGCTTGTCCTTGCGCGCCTGCGGCGGGCGTACGGTGAAACCGCTGATGCCGACAATGCGCGCGGACTGGCCCAGCGCGTACAGCGTTTCGGTCGGTTCCTCGGTCAGGCAAACGATGCGGCGCGGGCCGATCATGGCGCCACCGGCATGCGGAAATACACCACGCGCTCGGTTTCCTCGAAGCCGCAGCGCGCGTGCGCGGCGTGCGCCTGGACATTGTCCAGTGCGGCATCGGATGCCAGTTCGGTACAGCCCTGCGCGCGCGTCCATTCCACCACCGCCTGCAGCAACGCCCGGCCGATGCCCTGCCCGCGTGCGGGCTCAACGACGTACCAGGCTTCCAGGAACCCGACCGGCGAGGCCTCCGTGCCGTTGACGTAGTCGTGGCGCAGCGCCGCTTCGGCAAAGCCCAGCAGCGTGCCTTGTGCATCGACGGCCACCACGGCGCAGGCCTCCTCGTCCTGCATCAGCAGGTCGGTGGCTTCCTGCAGGGCGTCGTCGGCATCGGGCCACAAAGCCTGGCGCAATGCGGCCCAAGCCGGCACGTCACTGGCCCCGGCGCGGCGGATGCTGAAATTGCGTTTCGAGTTCATGGCGTCGCTCGCGCCAATGCAGGCATCGGGAACAGTGATTCATCCACGAACACCGCCGGCACTTCCCACGGATGGTGCGCATGCACGCCTTCGACCAGCACACGCTGCAAGCGCTGCGCGTCGCGTGGAATGGAGAACTCCAGACGCACGGTCGGCGCGGACGTGAATGCGCCCACCTGCCCCAGCGTTGGCGAGGCCGCAGCCCCCGGACGGAACTGCTCAAGCCCCGGAGCCGAGGTCCACATCACCTCGCGGTAATCGCCGATCGCCAGGTCATCCACGGCGAGGATGCCGGCCTTGAGCGCCTCCAGCTCCGCCGGCGACACGAACACGGTGATGCGATAGACCGGGATCAGCTGCATCTCTGACTGCATGGCACATGCCTCCCTGAGCTGTTCATGATATGTCGCGCGCACCGGCAGATGGCATGTGGTGGAGCGCAGCGTACGTTTGGTACGTGAGCATCGCGAACACCGCACGCATGACAGCTGGCAAGCAGCAGGATCATGGACAGGTTCTCAGGGGTAGAGCATGCGCTTGGACCACGCACCGGCCGCATCACGCTCGTAGCGCCAGCGCTCGTGCAGACGGAACTGCGCGCCGTACCAGAACTCGATGGCATGCGGGACGATGCGCGTGCCGCTCCAGCCGTCCGGGCGTGGCACGTCGCGGCCTTCGAACTCGGCTTCCACCTGCGCGATGCGGTCCTCGAAATCATCGCGCCCGTCCAGCGTCTGCGACTGCGCCGAAGCCCAGGCGCCGATCTGGCTCATGCGCGGACGCGAGGCGAAATAGGCATCGGCTTCGTCATCGCCCACGCGCTGGGCCACGCCTTCGATGCGCACCTGCACGCCGGCCACGCGCAGGCTGCGCCACAGAAACAGTAGCGCTGCGCTCGGGTTGAGCTCCAATTCCTGCCCTTTGCGGCTGTCCAGATGCGAATAGAACACGAAGCCTCGCGTGTCATGCGCCTTGAGCAGCACGATGCGCGCCGAGGGCGCACCGGCGGGCGTGGCCGTGGCCAGCGTCATCGCGGTGGGCTCCAGCTCCTGGCTGGATTCGGCTTCCTTCAACAATTCGGAGAAGGTGGTGATCGCCTCGGCGTACAGATCGGTCATGGCATGGGCCAGCAGAAAGGACTGCGCTATTGTCGCCCGATGACCTCGCCCCCGCACCCCACTTCGTCCGGTTTCGCGCCGCATATCGTCGAACAGGCGCTCCAGGCCGCGCTGGCCTTGCCCGCCAGAGTCCCGGTGATGGCCATCAGTGGCCTGCAGGGCAGCGGCAAATCGACCTTGGCCGAACAGGTCGCCGCATTGGCCGAATCCCGCGGGCACGCCGTCGCCGTGCTGTCCATCGACGATGTCTACCTGAGCCATGCACAGCGCCACGCGCTGGGGCGCGAGGTGCATCCGCTGCTGGCCACGCGCGGCCCGCCGGGCACGCACGATGTGCAGCAGGCGCTGGACGTGCTGGAGGCTTTGACCACAGGCCAGCCGGTGGCGCTGCCGCGCTTCGACAAACTGGCCGACGATCCGTATCCGGTCGAGCAGTGGCCGCGCATCGACACACCGGTGGAACTGGTGCTGATCGAAGGCTGGTTTCTCGGCACCCTGCCCGAGTCGCCCGAAGCACTGACCACACCGGTCAATGCCCTGGAGCGCGATGAAGATGCCGACGGCCGCTGGCGGCGCTGGTGCAACGATGCGCTGGCCGGTGCCTACCAGACGCTGTGGGCACGCTTCGATGCGCTGTGGTTCCTTCAGCCGCCAGGCTTTGAGATCGTGCCCGAATGGCGCTGGCAACAGGAACAGCACCTGCAGGCCTGCCAGCCCGGCCGCAGCGGCATGAGCCGCGCGCAGGTCGAGCGCTTCGTGCAGTGCTACGAGCGCGTCAGCCGCCAGGCGCTGCGCACCCTGCCAAGCGTGGCCACGCACACGCTGCAACTGGATGCGCAACGGCAGGTCGTCGACGCAGGCTGACGCACGCGCCGCATTGGATTCGCCTGCAACCATTGCGATATTTTCCAAGCGACATGCGAAGGGGCTTCACGCACGCGTTTCAGGTGCAGGCCGAAGCCGCGGTGATAGCATTCCCGCCGATGAATCCTGCCCCCAACCTGGTCCTTGTCGGCCCGATGGGCGCGGGCAAGACCGCCATCGGGCGCCGCATCGCTGAGCGCTTCAGCCTGCAGTTCGTGGACCTTGACCAGCGCATCGTCGACGCCGCCGGCACCAGCATCCCGACCATCTTCGAACACGCCGGCGAGGCGGGCTTCCGCCTGCGCGAATGCGAGGCGCTGGCCGAAGCGCTGGCCGGCGCAGGACAATTGATTTCCACCGGCGGCGGCGCGGTGCTGGATGCAGACAACCGCGCCTTGATGCAGGCGCGCGGCTTCGTGGTCTACCTGCAGGTCGGCCTGGACTCCCAGTTGCGCCGTATCGGCAAGGACCGCAACCGGCCGCTGCTGCAGACCGAAAACCCCAAGGAAACACTGCGCCAGCTCTCCCGCGTCCGCGAACCGCTGTATCGCGAAGTGGCCGACCTGATGCTCGATACCGACGGACTCAACCCGGGGCAGGCCACCGCCTCGCTCACCCTCAAACTCGCCCGTCAGTGGCAACGTAGCGGAGCGACCGCATGAGCACGACCCACAACACCACCAAAATCGTTCACGTCGGCGGCAGCGCGCCCTACGACATCCACATCGGCCGTGGCCTGCTGGACGACGGTGCGGCGCTGGCCGCCCACGTGCGCGGGCGCCACGTATTGCTGGTGAGCGATTCCAACGTCGCCCCGCTGTATGCCGCGCGCGTCACCGCCGCGCTGCTGTCGGCCAAGCCGGCGCTGAAGATCGGCCGCTTCGTGCTGCCTGCCGGCGAGGCCTCCAAGACGCTGGAAGGCTTTGGCGGCGCGATCACCGCACTGGCCGAACTCGGCGCCACCCGCGATGCCTGCATTTTCGCGCTGGGCGGTGGCGTGGTCGGTGACCTGGCCGGCTTTGCCGCGGCGTGCTGGATGCGCGGCGTGGACTGCGTGCAGCTGCCGACCACGCTGCTGTCGATGGTGGACTCCTCTGTGGGCGGCAAGACCGCGGTGGACATTCCACAGGGCAAGAACCTGGTCGGCGCCTTCCACCTGCCACGCGCGGTGTTCGCCGACACAGGTGTGCTGGCCAGCCTGCCGCTGCGCGAACTGCGCGCAGGCCTGGCCGAAGTCATCAAGTACGGCGGCATCCGCGACCCGTTGTTCATGGAATGGCTGACCGCCGAGCGCGAAGCGCTGCTGGCTGGCGACGCCCACGCGCTGGCCACGGCGATCGCGCGCAGCTGCGAGCACAAGGCCGAGATCGTCGCGCGCGATCCGCTGGAAAAGGGCGAACGCGCCCTGCTCAACTTCGGCCACACCTTCGGCCACGCCATCGAGACCGAACAGGGCTACGGCGCGCCCGGCAGCGACAACCTCAACCATGGCGAGGCCGTGGCCGTGGGCATGGTGCTGGCCGCGCGCATGTCCACCCAGCTCGGCCTGGCACCGGCGGCCGATGCCGATGTGCTGGAACACCTGCTGGACCAGTACGGCCTGCCCACGCAGATCCCCGCGGGCCTGGCGCCGGAAGCCCTGCTGGCGCGCATGCGCCTGGACAAGAAGAACATCGCCGGCCGCCTGCGCCTGGTGCTGTGGCGAGGCATCGGCCGCGCCGACGTGGTGCCCGACGTGGACGAAGCTGCCGTGCTGGCGCTGCTGCAGGCGCATGCAAGCTAGGCCCTTGCGTGGGCAGGCGATGGCCTGTGCAGCTGGCGTCCATGCCAGTGGCCGCGTTAGGCCCTAAACTTCGGGCATGCGCGTCTTTCTCCAACAACGCCCCGAGGGCGCCGAAGCTCCCCGCTATCTGCAGCTGAGCCTGCAACCTGACCTGTTTGGCGGGTGGGAGCTGCTGCGCGAAACCGGGCAAATCGGCGGCCGGGCGCAGTTGCGGCGCGAGCAGTACCTGGGCCAGCCCGAGGCGACCGCCGCCTTCGAGAAACTGCGCGACGCACACCTCAAGCGCGGCTTCCAGGTGATGTTCACCCGCGGAGCCGACGCGCCGCGGTAAGCCCGCCGCGCCGCCGACCCATCCTCCGGGGCCGATGCACGCAGTTCACGCGATGGCCGGCACCCTCCAATCCTCGTCCGGGAGCTGCTTTGACCACCTCGCTGAAGAACGACCGCCTGCTGCGCGCCCTGCGCCGCCAACCGACCGACCGCACGCCCGTCTGGCTGATGCGGCAGGCCGGCCGCTACCTGCCGGAGTACCGCGCAACGCGCGCCAAGGCCGGCAGCTTCCTGGGGATGGCCAAGCATCCAGAGATCGCCTGTGAGATCACGCTACAGCCGTTGAAGCGGTTTCCGCTGGATGCAGCGATCCTGTTTTCCGACATCCTGACCATCCCCGATGCGATGGGCCTGGAGCTGTACTTCGTCGATGGCGAAGGTCCCAAGTTCCGCCACACCGTGCGCAGTGCCGCCGAGGCCGCCAACCTGGCCGTGCCGGACATGGAAACCGAGCTGCGCTACGTGATGGATGCGATCCGCCTGATCCGCCGCGAGCTGGACGGCAGCGTGCCGTTGATCGGGTTTTCCGGCAGTCCCTGGACCCTGGCCTGCTACATGGTCGAAGGCGGCGGCAGCAAGGATTTCGCCCGCATCAAGGCGATGGCGCTCAACGACCCGGACACGCTGCACGCCCTGCTGAAGGCCAACACCGATGCCGTGATCGCCTATCTGTCGGCGCAGCATGCGGCCGGTGCGCAGGCGTTGCAGGTATTCGACACCTGGGGCGGCGTGCTGAGTCCGGCGATGTACCGCGAGTTCTCCTTGCCTTACCTGCAGCGCATCGCCACCGAACTGGACCGCGGACAAGGCGAAGAACGCGCGCCGCTGATCCTGTTCGGCAAGGGCAACGCCGCGCACCTGGAACCGCTGGCTGCCAGCGGCACCGATGCGGTGGGCGTGGACTGGCTGGTGGAACTTGGCGAAGCGCGGCGCCGCACGCAAGGCCAGGTGGCCTTGCAGGGCAACCTGGATCCGGCGGTGGTGTACGGCGCACCCGAGGCCATTCGTCGCGAAGTTGCCGCGGTGCTGGACAGCTACGCCGACGCCAATGGTGGCAGCCGCGATGGTCACGTGTTCAATCTCGGCCATGGCATGTCGCCGGACATGAATCCCGATCACGTGGCCGTCCTGGTCGACGCGGTGCATGCGCTCAGCACGCAACGCCAGCGCTGAGGCCACCCGGCCCGCCGCTCGCCGCCTGCGCTGGCGGCGGCACGGCGTGCGCGTGCTGTTGAGTGCCAGCCTGCTGGTCTGCCTGCCGCTGGCGGTCGCAGCGCCGGTGCTGGACGGCACGCCTCCCCTGCAGCTGCAGGGCGAAGACTTCCCCGAGTTGCTGATGCACCTGGCGGCCACCAACGCCAGGACCGACGAAGCCAATCCAGAATGCGGGCGCATCCGCGCGCGGAGGCTGGATGAGCTGTCGCCGGACTGGCGTCAGGTCGTGGAGCGCATCCACTTCGATTGCGAGGCGGCCGACCCGGACCAGCCACTGGAAGGCGGGATCGTCACCACGGTTACTGCCTTCCTCAAACCCGGACGTGTGCAGTTCCGGCGCCTGCCGGTCCGCGAGATCCGCATGATGGATGCCGCGTTGTGGGGTGACCACCAGTACGTGCTGGATCAACCCTATGACCGCGCCGGTGAACGCCTGGCCCGTGACCTGCGCGGCAGCTGCCAGGCCAGGCGCGACGTGGGCGATATCCGCACCGTCGATTGCACCGTGATCGAGCGTCCCGACGGGCTCTACCAGCAGTTGGACGAAGTCACCGGCATCTGGGTCCATCCGGATCCGGATAATCCCGCCGCGACGATCTACGCCGAGGCCTGGTCGGACTGACTGCGCGACCATGCCGCGCGCATGGCCTTGAGCAGCAGCGCACCGGTGAGCGGCTTGCGCAGGAAACCGTCGAACCCTGCTTCCATCGCCAGCGTTTCCGCCTCGCCGTCGGCACGCGCGGTCACGGCCATCATCGGCGCCACGAATCCCTGAGCGCGCAGCTGGCGCGCCAGCGCCAGCCCATCCAGGCCGGGCAGGTCCAGATCCAGCAATGCGAAATCGTAATGGTGCATGGCCACTTCGGTCAGCGCAGCCAGTCCATGCACGGCGTGATCCACCTGGTGGCCGCGCGATTCCAGCAGGCCACGGATGACATCGGCCACGGTCTGGTCGTCCTCCACCAACAGGATGCGGATGAGGCGCTCGGGCTGCACACGCATGGGGTCCAACTCTGCCAGGGCCACCTCGCCGGTCTGCACGGGCAACGGCAGCAGCACGGCAAAACGGGTGCCCTGACCCAACACGCTATGCACCTGGACCTGACCGCCCATGGCGACCGCCAGCTCCTGGCAGATCGCCAGGCCCAGCCCGCTGCCGCCGTAGCGTGCGGCTGTGCGTGCGCCCTCGGCCTGCTCGAAACGCTGGAAGATCCGTGCCTGCTGCTCCAGGCTGACGCCCGGCCCGGTGTCGGAAACCTCGAAGCGCACGCCCTCCGGCTGCAAGGCCGCGATGCTTAGCCCGACCCGGCCGTGTTCGGTGAACTTCACCGCATTGAGCAGCAGATTGAGCAGGATCTGACGGATGCGGGCAGGGTCACCGCGCAGCACCTGCGGTGTGTCCTGCGCCAGCGTGCAATCGAACTGCAGCTGCTTTCGCTCGGCCATCGGCCGCACCAGCACCGTGACTTCCCCAATCAGCGCGCGCAGCTCGAAATCCTGTTGATCCAACGGCAACTTGCCCGCCTCGATGCGCGCCAGATCCAGCGCGTCGTTCACCAGCCGCAGCAGATGCTTGCCCGCCGACTGGATTGCCCCGGCATAGTTGCGCTGGCGCGTATCCAGCGAGGTTTCCAGCAGTAGCTCGCTCATGCCCAGCACGCCGGTCATGGGCGTGCGCACTTCATGCCCCAGCGTCGCCAGGAAACGCGTCTTGGCCAGCGAGGCCTGCTCGGCCACTTCGCGCTTGTGCACGGCTAGCTGCCAGGACGCCTTGCGCCGCAGCCGCCCGCGATAGGCCCAGGACGACCAGAGCGCGAACAGCAGCAAGCTCAGGAGCAGCATGGTGATGCCCCAGGCGCTGGCATACCACGGCGGCGCTACGCTGAAGGACATCGATATCACCGAGGATACACTGCCCATCGCATCAATGCCCTGCATGTCCAGGCGATAGCTGCCCGGCTTGAGCGAGGACAGCACCCGCGTGCCGCTGTTGCCATGATCGATCCAGCCCGGATCGAAGCCGGACAGTCGCGTGCGGTAGCGGTTGGCCAATGGATCGTCGTACGCCAGCACGCGGGCCTCCACCTGCAACTCGCGATCGCTCGGCAGCAGCCGGAACCCGCCACTGATGGGCAGCGCCAGCCGCTGCCCATTGCGCATGACCGTGACCTGCTCGATCTGCAACGGCGGTGAACCGGCGATGGGATCTGGAAGCTCGGTATCCAGGATGATGTTGGATCCATCGGCTGCCGCTGTGGTGAAGATCCCGTGGCCCAGGTCCTTCAGGCAATGATCCAGGAAATCCTGGCTTTTCATGCCATCGCGCACGCCGAAGACACGCACGTCGAAGCTGCCATCGGCATGCCGCGGGTTGATGCGCAACAGCCCCCGCCGCGTGGCGAGCCACACCCGCCCACTGCGATCGAGCTGCATGCCGATCGATTCGATCTCCGGCAGGTCGCTGCCGGCCTCCAGCCGTCGCCTGCGCTGCCAGCGGCCCTGCCGTTGTTCCCAGAACTCCAGCCCCTTGGCGCTGTGCAACCAGGCGTGATCGGGATCGGCGAAGGCAAAACTGTAGATATCGCCTTCGCCAAAGCCCGGGACCTGCTCGAAGCGCTGCACGTCGTCGCGCCAGCGGATCATCCCTTCGTTGGAGAACCACACGTTGTCCGCGGGATCGAGCGACATCTGCCACATGGTCAGCGGCAGCGCCTTGGTCGGCTTGGCCAGGCCGACGATCTTGCCGCTGCGCGCATCGCGGATCTGGATGTCCTTGGAGACCGGGGTACGCACCCAGACCGTGCCATTCCTGCGTGCCAGGATCTGCGTGGGCACGTACTCGCTCATCGCATCGACCTTGTCGTCCGGCTTCCACACGCGCTGCGCGCCGGTTTCCAGATCGATGCGCACCAGCCCGTACCCCAGGCTGACCAGCCACAAGCCGTTGCGTCCGTCCTCGGTTCCGGAGGCAATGTTGTTCTTGGCCAGCTGCGGATACGTCCACGGCGTGGCGACCACCATGCCTGTCCTGGCTTCGAGATGCTCCAGGCGCCCGTGCGCGTCGAACTGCCACAGCCCCGGATCCTCGGCGGCCTTCAGCAATCCGCAATGCACGCCGTCGGACCTGTCCGGGTCCGGCACATACGAAGCGATGCGCTGCCAGTCCGGCCGCAGATAGGAAAGGCCCAGCCCCAAGCGCGAGATCCACAGCCCGCCATTGGGGGCATTGGCAAAGCCGGTGACCGTCCGGATCGGCACGGCGTCCTGCATGGAAATGGGTACCGGCGCATCGTCGCCATGGGTGCGCCACAGGCCTTTCGGGCTGCCGATCCAGTAGCCCCCATCGTTGGTGGTGCCGATGCTCCAGACCGTGCTGTCATGCTGGAACATGCGCGACCAAGGCACCGCCTTCCAGATGCCGGCGGCGTCCAGCCGGAACACTCCTTCCGAGGTTCCCGCCCACAGGAATCGCCCGGCCTGGCTCAGCGACAGCACCATCGGCTGGGTGTCCACCGGCAGCGGTACGTGTACGAACGTCTCGCCGTCGAAATAGGAAACGCCGACATCGGTCCCCGCCCACAGGCGTCCTGTCTGGTCGTACTGCACCACCAACGCATCGGAGCTCGGCAGGCCGCCGCTGGTGTTCTCCTTCGTGTAGTGGTCGACCTTGCCGTCTGCACGCATGCGCCAGACGCCGGCATCGCTCATGCCGGCAAACCAGTACTCGCCCTCGCGAGAGACGATGGAGAAGATTCCATCGTGCGGGATCGGGCCCTGGCCCTTCTTGTACAGCGAGTGGAACTGGTTGGTGGCCGTGTCCAGGTACGACACGCCCGCCGATTCACCCGCGACATAGATCCTGCCACGGTCGTCGGGATAGACCCACTGGATGGTGTTGGACGGCAGGGAGGCGGGATCCTTGGCATCGTGCCGCCAGATGGTGAAATCCACGCCGTCGTAGCGGGCCAGGCCATCGGAAGAGCCGATCCAGAGGTAGCCATGCTTGTCGGTGGCCACGGACAGGATCGAATTGGACGGCAGGCCATCGGCCACCGTCAGATTCCGGAAGCGCGGCATCTCCGGCACGCGCTGCTTGGCACTGGCGCCTGTGGCGTGCACGGGCCCGGTCGCCAGGCAGGCCAGCAACAGCGCAGCCAAGAGCCGGCCTGCCATCCCAAGTGCGCGCATCCGGCACATTTCCCACATCATCTGATTCAATACGTCCCCGGGCATGGGCAGAACCCGGGGTCATGATCCCATGGGATGGCGACACCCGTGGCAATCACTCGCATGCATCAGCTCGCACGCCCCTCCGCGGCCATCACCGTGGCGATGGCCTCCTCCAGCATTGCACCGGTTACGGGCTTGCGCAGGAAGCCATCGAACCCCGCCTGTGCCGCCTGTGCTTCGGCGCCGGCATCGGCACGCGCGGTGACGGCGAGCAATGGCGCGATGAACGCCTGAGAGCGCAGCTGTCGTGCCAACGCCAGGCCGTCCAGCCCAGGCAGATCCAGATCCAGCAGGCCGATGTCATAACGATTGAATGCCACCTCGGTCAGTGCCGCCAGGCCATGCACGGCGTGATCCACGCGATGCCCGCGCGACTCCAGCAGGCCGCTGATCACATCCGCCACGGTCGGGTCATCCTCCACCAGCAGCACACGCAGCGGGCGCAGCGACGATGTCACGGGCGTCAATTCTTCGGGGCCGGCTCCCGTTGCCGTCGCCGGCAGCGGCAACGAGACGACGAAGCGCGTGCCTTGGCCAAGCACGCTGTGCACATCGATCTGCCCACCCATTGCCAGTGCCAGTTCCTGGCAGATCGCCAGGCCCAGCCCACTGCCGCCGTAGCGGGCCGCGGTGCGCGCGCCTTCGGCCTGCTCGAAACGCTGGAAGATGCGTGCCTGCTGCTCCAGGCTTACGCCGGGCCCGGTGTCGGAGATCTCGAACTGCACGCCGTCGTCCGGCAACGCCACCACGTGCAGCCCGATTCGACCGTGCTCGGTGAACTTCACCGCATTGAGCAGCAGGTTCAGCAGGATCTGGCGGATCCGCGCCGGATCGCCGCGTAGCAACGGCGGCGCATCGCCGGCCACTTGGCTGTCAAAGCCAAGCTGCTTGCGCTCGGCCATGGGCCGCACCAGCACGGCAACCTCGTCGACCAGCAGGCGCAGGTCGAAATCCTGCTGGTCCAGCGGCAATTTTCCCGCTTCGATGCGCGCCAGATCCAGCGCGTCGTTGACCAGACGCAACAGATGCTTGCCCGCAGACTGGATGGCGCCGGCATACCCCCGCTGGCGCGTATCCAGGGAGGTCTCCAGCAGCAGCTCGCTCATACCCAGCACACCGGTCATCGGCGTGCGCACCTCGTGGCCCAGCGTCGCCAGGAAACGCGTCTTGGCCAGCGAGGCCTGCTCGGCCACTTCACGCTTGTGCACCGCCAGTTGCCAAGAAGCCTTGCGGCGCAGGCGTGCCTTGTAGGCCCAGGCCATCCACCAGGTCAGCAACCCGCCCAGCAAGGCCAGCATCGTCATGCCCCAGCGGCTCGCATACCAGGGCGGCTCCACGGTGAATTGCAGCGTCGAGATCGCCGAGGCATTGCCTTGGGAATCGAGTCCCTGCAACTGCCAGCGATAGTGGCCGGTCTCGAGCGATGTCAGCACACGGTTGCCGTTGCCGCCTTGGTTCACCCAGTCTGGATCGAAGCCCACCAGACGCGAGCGGTAGTGGTTGCCCGGCGGGTCATCGAACGCCATCAGGCGCATGTCCACCTGCAGCTCGCGGTCGTCGGCGCGCAGAATGAAGGACTTGGTCGTCCCGAGATCGACGGATTCACCGTCGCGCACGAAGGACAGCGCGGCCAGCCTCAACACCGGTGCATACGGCGGGGTGTCCTGCAGCGCCATGTCCATGAGGACGGTATGGCCATCCATCGTTGCGCCTGCCAGCACATTGCGCTCCACCCGGTGCAGGCACATCGAGATGAACTCCTGCGTCGTCAGCCCATCGCGGGTCCCGAAAATGCGCACGCGGGCGCGCTGTTCGGCATCGGGATCGATGCGGAACAAGCCACGCAACGAGCTCAGCCAGATCCGCCCCTGCGAATCCAGCACCATGCCCTGGCTTTCCAGGATCGGAAGCCCGTCACCGCGGCTGAGCGTGCGCAGGCGTCGCCACGCCCCCTGCTCCAGCGCCCACAACTCCAGCCCCTCGGCGCGATGCAGCCACAGCCGGCCATCGGGCAGGAACTGGAAATTGAAAATGAGCGAACCTGACAGCGCCTCGACGGGCAGCAGTTGTTGCCGGTCCGGATCCCAGCGCAGCATGCCTGCCGAACTGGCCACCCAGGGGGCGCCATCGGGCCCCATTAAGAGCTGCTTGAAATCGAGCACGCCGCCGGCCTGCACGTCTCCAGTCAGGGTACGCAACAGCTCGCCCGTACGGAGATCCCGAATCTGCAGCTGCCGGGTCGAACTGGTCCACAAGGTCTCACCGACCTCCAGCATGCCATCGATGGCGTGCTGGGCCATGGACCCGCCGGGGTCGCGCCCGGACCAGCTGCGCAGCGCGCCGCTTTCCAGATCGATCTGGAAAAGCATGCCCCCCCGGGCGGCCAACCAGAGCCTGCCCCGACGATCTTCCAGCGCCATGGTTGGCTTGATCCGCTGCAGCTTCGGAGATCGCCAGGATGTCGCGGTCACACGACCGCTTTGGGTATCCATCGATGCCAGGTGACCATCCTCCTCGACCTGCCACAGACGATGACCGCGCCCGACCAGCAGGGGGCAGTAGATGCCATCGACGTCACCGGGCGTGCGGAAGATGGCAAGGCGCCTCCAATCCGCCCGCAGATAGCCAAGGCCGCGCCCAAAGACCGCCACCCAGAGGCCGCCGTTGGGCGTGCGAACCATGCTGAGGACATTGGCCTTGTCAAAAAACCGTAACTCTTTGTCCTCGACGGGGCCTGGCGCCTGCGTCCCGCTCACGTGCCAGATCCCCAGCTGGCTGCCGATCCACAGTCCATCGGCGCCATCGCCAACGATCGACCACAGCTTGTTGCCTTCCTCGAACATCGGCGACCAGGCGGGCTGGCTCCATCGACCGCCGGCATCCCGCATATGGACACCCTTGTTGCTGCCGACGTAGAGATTGCCTTCGGCCTCATTGAGCGACATCACTCCCGGCTGCGTGGCCCTGTCCAACAGCCGCACGGCGCGGAAGGTCTTGCCATCGTAGGACGACAGTCCGTCGGGGGTGCCGATCCACAGGACACCATCTGGGTCGGTGTGCAGTGCCATGACCTGATCACTGAACAGCCCGCCACGGGTGGCCTCCGCGGTGAACTGCATCATGCGCCCGTCAGGCGAGAGGCGCAGCAGGCCACTCCCGTAGGTGCCGAACCACATGTCATCCCCCTGCTGAGTGATGGCATAGACATCGTCGACCAACTCCGGATGCTGCTCGCGCCTGTAATGGCGCCACCCGCGTCGACGCTTGTCCAGCACGCTGATCCCCCCGCCTTCGCTGGCGACCCAGACGTTGTCGTCCTTGTCCACGAACAGGGCCTGGATGGCGTTGCCGGCCAGCGAGGTCGGATCGGTCGGGTCGTAATGCCAGGTGTCGTAGCTGACGCCGTCGTAGCGGTGCAGGCCATCGTAGGTGGCCAGCCAGAGATAGCCCTCGCGGTCGAGCGCCAACGCACTGATCGAGGTCGAAGGCAGGCCGTCGGCGATCGTCGTCTGTCGGAAGCGCGGCACTTCGGGAATCCCGGCCACGCCTGCCAGCGGCACCCAGAGCAGTGCCAGCAGCCACCCTCGCCAGCGTCGGCCGAACTTTTCCATGCGTCCTTGTCCCACGGCAAACATCCTTCGCGCATGCTCGCAACGGACCGTTGCGGGCGCAAGTTGCGAAACTTTGCCGGGACCGTGTCTAGAATCAGCGCCATGTCGCGCCCTCCGTCCCTCTTCCGCTGGTTCGCAAGCCTGGTCATCCCCGGACTGCTGTGCCTGCCGGCAACGTCCGTCCTGGCGCAGGCCGCCAGGTACCAGCTCGACCCGGTGCATACCCGGGTCATGGTGGCCATTTCCCACGCCGGCTTTTCCGAGGCGCTGGGCACGGTGTCCGGCAGCGAGGGCACGCTGGCCTTCGATCCCGGTGACTGGCACAGCGCACGCGTGGACATCACCGTGCCGCTGGCGCGCATCGACTTCGGCGACGCCGACTGGAACAAGGCAGTGCAGGCACGCAACCTTCTGGACGTGGCGCGTCATCCACAGGCGCGTTTCGTGTCCAACCGGATCGAACCGATCGATGCGCAGCATTTCATCGCCTACGGCCAGCTCACCTTGCACGGGGTCACACACGAAACCGCGCTGGACGTGCGTTTCAACCAGCTCAAGCGCCATCCGCTACCGCCATTCCGGCGTACCGCGGGGTTTTCCGCGACCGCCAAGCTCAGCCGTGCCGCCTTCGGCATCGATGCCTGGACATCGGTGATCGGCGATACGGTCACGCTGCGCATCGAAGCCGAAGCCACGCGTCGCGGCAAGGCCGATCTGGGCGACGCTGGCGAGGAAGCACCCGAAGCGATGCCAGCGCCCGCCGCCACGCCCGCTGCCGATGACGCCGCAACGGCAGCAGCGGAAGCGGCCGCCGATGCCGCAGCCGAGGCAGCCGAACCCTCCGCCCCGCCAGCCTCCCGCCCGCCGGAACCCACGCCATGACCTTGAAGAACCCATCGGATCGCTGGGGCGCGGTCAGCCAATCGCTGCATTGGTTGATCGTCCTGCTGATCTTCACCTTGTGCGTGGTCGGCTTGCTGATGGGCGACCTGCCGCGCACGCCGAAATACTTCTGGGTCTATACCGCGCACAAATCCGTCGGCATCACGGTGCTGGCCCTGGTAATCCTGCGCCTGGTCTGGCGCCTGGCCGCCGGCGCGCCCAGGCCGGTGCCGAATACGCCCGGCTGGCAGCACGCCATCGCCACGGTCACCCATGTGCTGCTGTACGGGATCATGCTGGCCATGCCGCTGTCGGGTTGGCTGTACGATTCGGCCAGCGGGCTACGGCCGTTCAAGTTCTTCGGGCTGTTCAACATGCCCAAGCTGACCGCACCGGACGACGGCCTGCGCCACCTGTCGCATACCGTGCACGAGTGGGGCCTGTACGTGCTGATCGCGCTGGTGTTGATGCATGCCGGCGCGGCCCTGTATCACCACGTGTTCCTGCGTGATGCCACGCTGGCGCGCATGCTGCCGCGCGGCTGGCTGCGCGTGCCGCCCCCCGAACCACAGGCCAAGGAGTCCTAATCATGTCCCGTTCCCTGCTGTTGTCCTCGCTGACCGCGCTGGCACTGTCGTCCGCCTTCGCCTCCACTGCCTCCGCCGCCGATTACGTCCAGGCCCCCGGTTCGACGCTGGTGTTTGCCAACAGTTACGACGGCGAGGTGTTCACCGGCCGCTTCGGCAGCTTCGACACCAAGCTCAGTTTCGACCCGACCAAGCTGGAAGGTTCCAAGCTGGACGTCACCATCGGCATGACCGGCACCAATTCCGGCAACAGCGAGCGCGATGGCACGCTGCTGGGCAGCGACTTCTTCGACGTCGGCAAGTTCGCACAGGCCAAGTACGTGGCGACCAAATTCCGCGCCCTGGGTGGTGACCAGTACGCCGCCGATGGCGAGCTGACCCTGCGCGGCGTGACCAAGCCGGTCACACTCACCTTCACCTGGACTGCTGGCGCGCAGCCAGTGCTGAAGGGCAAGGCGGTGGTGAAGCGTCTGGACTTCGGCGTGGGCGGCGGCGACTGGACCGACACCAAGACCATTCCCAATGAAACCGCGATCAGTACCAAGGTGGTGTTGAAGCCGGCGCCCTGAGCGCGGGTTCGTCGCCGCTGCCGTCATGAAGGCCGGGATTTTCCGGCCTTCAGCGTCTCAGGCGGCTGAATGATCCGCGGCGCGCCTGACGCCTTCCAGCCACGCCGCCAGCCTACCGATCTCGAACGGCCACGCCAGCTCGGCGCCGGAGCGTTGGTCGCGCAACACGGGCACGCGCAGGCCGTAGCGCGCCTCCAGCGCCGCATCGTCATCGATGAAGACGCTGTCGAATGCAGGGCAGCGCACCTGGGCCAACAGGTCCAGGGCCTGGTCGCACAGACAGCAGTCATCGCGTTGGTAGAGGCGCAGCTGATGGTTCATGCCGCCATTCTGGCGCGGTCTCATGCATTTGAATATCCGCAATTAAATCGAAATTAAGTTGCGAAGAGCCGGCCTAGAATGCCCATCTGTCGCCATTTCTTTCTTCGAATTTCGATTTTATGGATACCGCGGTCGCTGGCACCCTGGCCAGCCGCATCCACCAGCAGCTACGGCACGACATCGTGCGCGGGCGGCTGCGGGCGGCGTCCAAGCTGAAGCTGTCCGAGCTCCAGCAGCGCTACCAGATCGGGCTGGCGCCCCTGCGCGAGGCATTGGCGCGGCTGTGTGGCGAGCAGCTGGTGGTCAGTGCGGACCAGCGCGGCTTCTGGGTGGCGCCGTTGTCGCTGCAGGAACTGGACGACATCGCCAAGGTGCGCGTGCTGGTGGTCAACGAGGCGATGAACGACTCCATCGTCCACGGCGATGGCGCGTGGGAAGCCCAGGTGACCCAGGCGCTGGACGCGCTGGCCGCCATCGAGCGCGACCTGTCAGGCAGCAGGACCCAGCCGCCGGGCGACGTACTGGATGAACTGGAGGCGCGCAACTTCGCCTTCCATCGCGCGCTGCTCGGCGCGTGCCGCTCGCCCTGGCTGCTGCGCCTGCAGGACATGTTCTACCACCAGGCCGAGCGCTACCGGTACGCCGCGCTGCCGCGATCCAGCGACAAGCGTTTCTCGCTGGACGAGCACCTGGCCATCGCCGACGCCGCCCTGCAGCGCAACGTGATCAAGGCCTGCCGCCTGCACGACGAGCACATGGCCCGCACCCACGCCAGCGTGCGCGCCGCGCTGACCCAACATCTTCAGGTCGACGCGGTCGCGCCCAGCGCGCGGGCACGGCGCTGACCAACGCGTTCATTCCTCCCTTCGCAACACCTCCACTTCTTTCCGGATTCCCACCGTGGCCGTCAGTACTTTCGACCTGTTCAAGATCGGCATCGGGCCGAGCTCCTCCCACACCGTCGGGCCGATGCGCGCGGCCGAGCGTTTCGTGCACCGCTGGCTGCTGGACCCGGCCCAGCTGGACAACACCGCACGCGTGCGCGCCGAAGTGTTCGGCTCACTGGCCCTGACCGGCCGCGGCCACGGCACCGACAAGGCGGTGCTGCTGGGCCTGGAAGGCCACCGCCCCAACCTGATCGATCCCGACATCATCCCGACCACGCTGGCGCGCATCCGCGGCGACAAGGTCATCCAGCTGATGGGCACCCACCCGGTCGCCTTCGACGAGAAACGCGACCTGGTGATGAACAAGCGCCAGAAGCTGCCGTTCCACACCAACGGCATGCGCTTCACCGCCTTCGACGCGGACGACGGGGTGATCGCCACGCGTGATTACTACTCCGTCGGTGGTGGCTTTGTGGTCAATGCCGATGAGGCGGCCGAGGACCGCATCGTCGCCGACGAGACCGCGCTGCCGCATCCGTTTTCCAGTGGCGATTCGCTGATCGCGCGCAGCAACGAAACCGGCCTGTCCATCGCCCAACTGATGTTCGAGAACGAACAGGTCTGGCGCAGCGCCGATGAGATACGCGACGGCCTGCGTGAGCTGTGGGAGGCGATGCAGGCCTGCGTGGCGCGTGGCATCCGCCAGGAAGGCACCCTCCCCGGCGGGCTGCATGTCTCGCGGCGCGCACCGGCGCTGTACCGCGAACTGTCGACCAAGCCCGAGGCCGCGATGCGCGACCCGCTGACCACGCTGGACTGGGTCAACCTGTACGCGCTGGCCGTCAACGAGGAGAACGCCGCCGGTGGCCGCGTGGTCACGGCGCCCACCAACGGCGCGGCCGGGATCATTCCCTCGGTGCTGCACTACTTCGACCGGTTCTGCCCGGGCAGCAACGAGCAGCGGATCTTCGATTTCCTGCTGACCGCCGCGGCGGTGGGCATCCTCTACAAGGAAAACGCCAGCATCTCAGGCGCCGAGGTCGGTTGCCAGGGCGAGGTGGGCGTGGCCTGTTCGATGGCCGCCGCCGGCCTGACCGCGGCGCTGGGCGGCAACACCAGCCAGATCGAGAACGCCGCCGAGATCGGCATGGAGCACAATTTGGGCCTGACCTGCGACCCAATCGGCGGGCTTGTGCAGATCCCGTGCATCGAGCGCAACGCGATGGGCTCGGTGAAGGCCATCAACGCCAGCCGCATGGCCATGCGCGGCGACGGTAAGCACAAAGTCTCGCTGGACAAGGTCATTCGCACCATGCGTGATACCGGCCGGGACATGCGCGACAAGTACAAGGAGACCAGCCGCGGCGGGCTGGCGGTCAACGTGATCGAATGTTGACCTTCAGCCGCCTGTCTCGTCGCCGCTAACGAGGACAGCGCCACACACGACAGGGAACCGATGGGGAGCGCGATTGCCGCCAGTGCCAGCCGTCGTTGTCCCCCACCGTTCCCGTGGGTGGCCGGGCTGTGTGCGCTGTGGCTGCTGATCTGCGGCCCGGCCAAGGCCCTGCAGCCTGAAAAGCGGTTCCAGGATTACGTCGCCTCCAATTGGTCGCTGGAGCAAGGCCTGCCCCAGTTGAGCGTCACGGCCATTGCCCAGGACAGCACCGGCTATGTGTGGATCGGGACGCAGGCCGGGTTGGCACGCTTCGACGGCAACCGCTTCACCACCTACGACAGTCGCGGGTGGCCAGGCCTGGGCAATGGCGATATCCGCGCGCTGATGGCCGACGCTCGTGGACAGGTGTGGATCGGCACCGCCACCGGTGTCTCGGTGCATGCCAACGGCCAGTTCCGCCAGGTGCTGCCAAGCCCGGTGCCGATCGGCCCTTTCGAAGTCAACGCCGTGTCACGCGATGCGCAGGGCCACGTGCTGGTGGCGACCAGCCAAGGCGTCTACCTCGCCGAGGGGCGAGGCCTGACACCGTTGCCGGGGCTGCGTAGCACTGCCACCGCGCTGTTGCAGGATGGCGATGCGCTATGGGTCGGCGGCGTGGGCCAGGTGCTCCAACGCCGCGGCGATGATGTCCTGCAGGCGTTGCCACTGCCCACCGAGGCGGCCTCGGCGCAGGTAACCACCCTGCGCCGTGCGCATGGCACGCTTTGGGCCGGCACCAGCGCCGGCCTGTTCACGCTACAAGCGGGCCAATGGCGGCTGTTCACTGCCGATCCGCTGCTGCGGCGCGCGCCGATCGACGCCATGCTGCTGGATCGCGATGACACCTTGTGGGTGTCGGTAGGCGACCGACTGATGCGCCTGCGCCAGGGCAAGGTCGCCGAACGCGTGGAGAACCAGCCGCGCTTCGCGGCGCGCAGCTTGCTGGAAGACCGCGAAGGCAACTTGTGGATCGGCAGCATGATCTCAGGCCTGACCCGGGTCTGGAACGGCACGACACGGCGCTATTCCGGTGGCGACGGGCTGATCGATCCGCTGCTGTGGACCGTCGCGCCGGGACGTGCTGGCCAGGTCTGGGTTGGCAGCAACGATGGCGTCGCCCTGCTGGACCAGGGCCGCTTCCGCACGCTGCTGACCGGCCGGCAGCTGCCGCATCCGGCCGCCTATGCCCTGCTGGTCGAGGCGGACGGCGCCTGGATCGGCACGCGCTCCGGCGTGGCCCTGCTGCGTGACGGCGCGCTACAGCGGCCGCGCGAACTGGCGGCCATGGATGGCGCGCAGATCAACGGCATCCTCCGCGATTACAGTGGCCGCTTGTGGTTTGCCACCTCCGATGGCCTATACCGCTGGCATGCCGGACGCCTTACGCGCTTTGCCATCGACCAGGGCCTGGCCGATCCGCGTGCCCGTGTGTTGCTGGAAACGCGCGACCATCGCCTATTGATCGGCACTTATTCAGGCCTGTACGAACTTGAGGATGAGCGCATCCAGCCCGTCGGCCAGGACCTTGGCTTCCCGCCGGACGTGCACGTCACCGCGCTGTACGAACTGCCGGACGGCCACCTGCTGGCGGGCAACCTCACGCGCGAGACGCTGTTGCTGTTCAACGGCCAGCGCTGGATCGAACTGGATCAGTCGCGCGGCATTCCTGCCAACCCGGCTTTTTCCATCGTGCTGGACAAAGGCGACCTGTGGATCTCAGGCCTGCGCGGCATCTACCGCTTGCCGCTGCGCGACCTGACCCATGCGGCCGTCTCCAGCGATACGCTCGCGCTGCACGCGCAGCCGCTGCTCAACGAACGCGGCGACCGCCATGGCGGGCAGAAGGGCGATTGCTGCAACGGCGCAGGCAACGCACGCGGCTTCATCGCCGATGGTGCGTACTGGCTGCCCACGCGCGATGGCCTGGTCGCACTGGAGATCGATGCGGTCGGCGGCAATCCCGTGCCGCCGACCCCGCTGGTCGAGCGCGTGCAGATCCAGGGCCAGTGGCGCGACGTGCAGGCGGGCGGCGACTGGACGCTGCCGGCGCACGCACGCGACCTGCGTTTCGAATTCACCGCGCTGACCTTCCAGGCCCCAGAGCACGCCGACATCCGCTATCGACTGCTCGGCTATGACCGCCAATGGATGACGCTGGAAGACATCCAGCAGCGCAGCGTCAATTACACCAACCTGCCGCCGGGCCACTACGCCTTCGAAGTGATCGGCGTGAACAACAGCGGCGTGGCCAGCGCCACCCCGGCGCGGCTGGCGTTCGAGGTCCAACCCTATTTCTACGAGCAGACCTGGTTCCGCGTGCTCGCGGTGCTGACAGGCCTGCTACTGGTGCTGTTGGGCTACATCTGGGTCTCGCGGCGCTTCATGCGTCAGCATGCCGTGCTTGAAGCGCTGGTACACCAGCGCACGCGCGCGCTGGAAGAGGCCAACGAGCGCCTGGAGACACTGACACTGACCGACCCACTGACGGGACTGCATAACCGCCGCTATCTCACGCGCCAGATTCCTTTGGATCTGGCGTTCTACAGCCGCGACGCCGGCGTGGACCTGCAGACCGATGCGGTGATCTTCGGCCTGCTGGATGTGGATCATTTCAAGCGCATCAACGACACCTGGGGCCACGATGCGGGCGACCGCGTACTGCAGCAACTGGCGCAGTGCCTGCGCCACCTGAGCCGCAAGGGTGACTACGTCATCCGCTGGGGCGGCGAGGAGTTCCTGATGGTCTTCCGCCCAATGCCACGGGCGCAGTTGCGCACGCTTGGTGAACGCATCTGCAACTACATCGCAGAACACGCCTTCGACATCGGCAATGGCGCGCCGATCCAGGTCACCGTCTCGCTGGGACTGATGGAGTACCCGCCCTTCCCAGATGCGCCACGCCTGTTGGGCTGGGAGCAGATGGTGGCGCTGGCCGACCGCGCGCTCTACGAGGTCAAGACCCATGGCCGCAACGGCTGGGCTGCCTGGCGCCCAAGCCGCACGGTCACTCCGGCCACCGACTCGCCCTGGGAAGGTCACCCGGGCCAGCTGATCGACGACGGGCTGCTGACGTTGGTGGGTTCGCATCTGCGCTTGAAATGAGCGCGCAGGGACCGCGCACTTGCGCGATCGTCATCTGCCGGCTGCATCGCGCTGGATACCCTGAGGCTTCCACCCCCAAGGAGTTTTGCCGATGCGATGCATCCCGCTTGCGCTATACCTGACGACCTTGATGGCCAGCACGGCATCGGCGCAGGAACAGAAGGCCTACGGTCCACGCCTGGAGGGCTTCGACTATCCGCATCCGGTGCAGATCGAGACACTGCAGTCGCAGGGTCAGACGCTGGAGATGGCCTACCTGGATGTGAAGCCGCAAGGCAAGGCCAACGGCCGCACGGTGGTACTCCTGCACGGCAAGAACTTCTGCGCAGCCACCTGGGAAGACACCACCGCGGCGCTGACCAAGGCGGGCTTTCGCGTCATCGCGCCGGACCAGATCGGCTTCTGCAAATCCAGTAAACCGCAGGCCTACCAGTACTCATTCGCACAGCTCGCCTCCAACACGCATGCCTTGCTGGAAAGACTCGGTATCGGCAAGGCCATCATCGCAGGCCATTCGATGGGTGGCATGCTCGCCACGCGCTATGCGCTGATGTATCCGCAAGGCAGCGAACACTTGGTCCTGGTCAATCCGATCGGACTGGAAGACTGGAAAGCCATCGGCGTGCCCTGGCAGAGCGTGGATGCATGGTATGCCGGTGAACTGAAGACCAGCTTCGACAGCATCAAGAAATACCAGCTCGACACCTACTACGCCGGCACCTGGAAGCCCGCATTTGAACGCTGGGCGCGCATGCAGGCCGGCATGTACTTGGGCGATGGCAGGCAGGCCGTGGCCTGGAGCCAAGCCCTGACCTACGACATGGTGTTCAACCAGCCGGTGGTCTATGAGCTGCCCGAACTGACGGTGCCGACCACGCTTTTCATCGGCCAGAAAGACAACACCGCCATCGGCAAGGCGCTGGCGCCGGCGGAGATCAAGCCCACCCTGGGCCGCTACCCGGCGCTTGGCAAGCATGCGGCGCAGGCGATCCCAAACGCGACGCTGGTGGAATTTCCCGAGCTGGGGCATTCGCCGCAGGTGCAGGACCCAGCGCGTTTCAACGCGGCCCTGCTCGAGGCGCTGGCCACGCCCTGAGTTCTCGCCGCTGGCCCCATTGCGGGATGAGCGGCGCTGTCCCGCCTTGGACCGGCGCGCGCCTGACCGGATCAGTTCGCGGCCAAGACCTGCACCCGGTGCGGCACCACGCGGCGCCGTGATCGGTTGACGCGTCTGCGCTCCTCCAGGCCATGCGCTGTCGCAACGTGCCGAAGATCACGACAACACGTGCGACAACGCAGCGCCATCGCAGCGCACCATGCAGTTGGTACGGAGATTCCGTGATCGCGGTCAAGCCGCTTGCTCGCCCGCGATGACAACGTTGTCTCCGCGACGGCACTTCACGATCCTTCGCCGACGCGGCGGCTTCGCCACGTTTCCCCAGCCGTAGTGAGATCCGCACTTCCGCAGTTGTTCGCTCAGACGCATTCCAGGGGGATGGCGTCCGGCCCATCGATGCCGGTATCCGTTGAGACAACATCAGGAGAGTTGGCCATGCAGGTGATGACACGAAGGACGTGGTGGTTGGGCTGTCTGCTGTCGCTTGGATGCATCCAGGCAGCGCAGGCGCAATCGGCGCAGTGCAGCAACGTGCCGCAATGGAACGCATCGACGATCTACAACGCCGGCGACAAGCTCGTCTACCAGAACCGTCTGTACCAGGCGAGCATCCAGATCTGGAACACGCCGCCGACGCACTGCGCCAGCTGCGGCTGGTATCAGGATCTGGGCAGCTGCAGCACCTCGGGCGGCAACCAGGCCCCGTCAGTCAACCTAACCGCACCCAACACCGGCGCCACCTATACCGCCGGCGCCAATGTCACGCTCAGCGCCAATGCAAGCGACAGCGACGGCAGCATCAGCAAAGTGGAATTCTTCCGGGGTACGACATCGATCGGGGTGGACACCAGCGCGCCCTACGGCGTGAGCTGGAGCAACGTCGCCGCCGGCAGCTACAGCCTGACCGCGGTGGCCACCGACAACGCCAACGCCACCACCCGCTCTGCCGCGGTGAACATCACCGTCAACGGCAGCTCCAGTCCGGACGCCACGGCACCGTCCGTTCCCGGCAGCCTTGCCTCGACGGCGCAAACGGCCAGCAGCATCACCTTGAGCTGGGGCGCCTCTACCGATAACGCGGGCGGCACTGGCGTGGCCGGCTATGACGTGTATCGCAACGGCAGCCTGGTCGGCTCGTCCACCGTCACCGGCTATACCGATGCGGCGCTGACGGCCAACACGTCCTATACCTACCGCGTGCGTGCCCGCGACAACGCCGGCAATGCCTCCGCGCAGAGCGCGCAGGTCAGTGCAAAGACCAGCGTCGCCGGAGGCGGTGGCGGCAGCAAGCGCGTCATCGGTTACTTCATCCAGTGGGGCATTTACGGCCGCAGCTACCGAGTGAAGGAGATCGAGACCAGCGGCTCGGCCAGCAAGGTCACCCACATCAACTACGCCTTTGGCAACGTACGCAACAACAGGTGCGAAGTCGGCGTGACCCAGCCGTCTGACGCCAACACCGGCGCCGGCGGCGATGCTTTCGCCGACTACACAAAGTCCTTTGCCGCCGGCGAAAGCGTGGATGGCGCGGGCGACACCTGGGATCAGCCGCTGCGCGGCAACTGGAACCAGCTCAAGAAACTCAAGGCCGCTCACCCGGGCATGAAGGTGTTGATCTCGCTCGGCGGCTGGACCTGGTCTCGCGGTTTTGCCAGCGCGGCACGCCCGGAAAATCGCCAGGCTTTTGTCGCTTCGTGCATCGATGCGTACATCAAGGGCAACCTGCCCGTGACCGACGGCGCCGGTGGGCTGGGCGCGGCGCTCGGCGTGTTCGACGGCATCGACATCGACTGGGAGTATCCGGCCGCTTGCGGACTGAGCTGCGGCACGCCGGAGGAAACGGCCAACTACACCGCGCTGCTGGCCGAGTTCCGCCGCCAGCTCGACGCGGTGCGTCCCGGCCTGCTGCTGACCGCCGCGGTGGGCGCCGGCATCGACAAGATCCGCGTGACGGAAGTGGACAAGTACCAGGCATCGCTGGACTACATCAACGTGATGACCTACGACTTCCACGGCGCGTTCGAACCTACCACCAACCATCACTCGGCCCTGTTCAACTCACCCGCCGACCCGTCCACAGGTGATGTCGCCCGCTACAACAGCCATGACGCGCTGCAGGCGTTTCTTGAACGCGGCGTGCCGTCGAACAAGCTCAACATCGGCATCGGTTTCTACGGGCGCGGCTGGACCGGCGTGCCCAACGTCAACAATGGCCTGTACCAGCGCGGCACGGCGGCCCCGGCCACCTACGAGGCGGGCATCGAGGACTATAAGATCCTCAGGGACGCGGCGGGCACCAGCCATACCGACAACACCGCCAAGGCCCACTGGAAGTACAACGGCAGCACCTTCTGGAGCTACGACAACCCGGCGGTCATCACCGAAAAAATGTCCTACGCCAAGGTCCAGGGACTCGGCGGAGCGTTCTTCTGGGAGTTCAGCGGCGACGCGCAGGGCGAACTGGCCACCGCCGTCAGCAACGGCTTGAAGTAAGCCCAGCGCTGACATCAACGGAAAACGCCGGCGATCGCCGGCGTTTTCTCGTTCGTACTGCGGCC
>JBEVNH010000164.1:0-12616 GCA_040508175.1 Pseudoxanthomonas sp. | reverse complement strand
GGCCGCATGTCGCTGGACAAGACCTTCAGCGGCGGCCTGCAGGGCATCGGCGTGGGTGAGATGCTGGCCGCGCGGTCCCCGGTGGCGACCTCCGCCGCATATGTGGCCATCGAGCGCGTCACGGGCACGCTGGCAGGGCGTCGAGGGAGTTTTGTGCTGGTGCATCGCGGCGTGATGCATGGCGGTGAACAGCAGCTGGAGATCCAGATTTCCCCGGAGTCCGGTAGCGGCGCGCTCAAGGGCATCGCCGGCAGCCTGAGCCTGCGCGTCGAAGGTGGCGTGCATCACTACGACCTGGCCTACACCTTGCCCACGGCCGACTGAGCGCGCGTCACCGTCACAGGCCTTCAACAGGCGGCCTTCGCAGAATCGGGGCTTCCGCCGCGTCACGCGGCCCGCGCGTATGAGGCATGCCATGGCCCGTCCCATCTGGAGCGGCACGTTGTCCTTCGGGCTGCTCAATGTTCCGGTGTCATTGATGTCGGGCGAGCGCAAGGTGGACCTGCACTTCCGCATGCTCGACTCGCGCGACAAGAAGCCGATCCGTTTCGAGCGCGTCAACGCCGACACCGGCGAGGAAGTGCCGTGGAAGGACATCATCAAGGCCTTCGAATATGACAAGGGCAACTACGTGGTGGTCGATGAAGAGGATATCCGCGCGGCCGCGCCGGACATCCATGAAACCGTGGAGGTGGAGACCTTCGTCGATGCCGATGCCATCGATCCGCGTTTCTTCGAGAAGCCCTACGTGCTGGTGCCGGGCAAGAAGGCCGAGAAAGGCTACGTCCTGCTGCGCGAGACGTTGAAGGAGACCGGCCAGATCGGTATTGCGCGGGTGGTGATCCGCACGCGCCAGTACCTGTCGGCGGTGATGCCGCAGGACGATGCACTGGTGCTGATGTTGCTGCGCTATCCGCAGGAATTGGTGGACCCGCAGGACTACAAGCTCCCTGCCGGCAGCGCATCGGATTACCGCATCAGCGCCAAGGAAAAGGACATGGCGCGCAAGCTGATCGAATCGATGCGCGGCGAATGGATGCCGGACGACTACCACGACGAGTTCCGCGCCAAGCTGCACGACATCATCCGCAAGCGGGTCAAGGCCAAGGGCGGCAAGGCCAAGGTGGAAGAAGCGACCGAACACCACGAAGACACCACCACAAACGTCGTGGACTTCATGGCGCTGCTGCAGAAGAGCCTGGACAGCAAGCAACGGACGCCTGCCAAGCGTGCATCGGCCAAGGCGCCTGCGAAAAAGGCGGCAGCCAAGAAGACTGCGGCCCGGAAAGCGGTGAAGAAGATTGCCAGCAAGAAGGTCACCAGCAAGCGCGCCACGCGCAAGGCCGGCTGAGTCATGTCGCTGCGCGACTACGCGCGCAAGCGGCGTTTCGAGGGAACGCCGGAACCTTCCGGAAGCGGCGATCAGAGCGGCCACCGGCCGATCTTCGTGGTGCAGCTGCATCATGCCTCGTCCCGGCATTACGATTTTCGTCTGGAGGCCGACGGCGTGCTCAAGAGCTGGGCCGTGCCCAAGGGGCCCTCCCTGCGTGCGGGTGAGAAGCGTCTGGCGGTCGAGGTAGAAGACCACCCGCTGTCCTATGCCGGTTTCGAAGGCGATATCCCGCAGGGGCATTACGGTGCCGGGCATGTCGATCTGTTCGATGAAGGCCATTGGGCAGCCGAAGGGGATCCGCTTGAAGGCCTGGCACAAGGCAAGCTGGACTTTGTCCTGCGTGGCGAGCGCCTGTCCGGTGGCTGGAAGCTGGTGCGCACGCAGATGCGTGGCAAGCAGCGGCAATGGCTGCTGATCAAGCGCGACGATGATGCGGCCGCGGACCTGGAGGCGGACGATCTGATCGACACCGCGCGGGAGCGCGCCAGCGGTCGCGCCAGGCGCGCGGCACGCGGACAGGCGGCGCGCCCCGCCACGCACGCCAAGCGCGCAGCGCGCGCCGTGGCGAAACCATCCGCGTCGGCAAGGAAGGCCGCGGGGAAGCCGCGCCGGGCCGATGCCCGCTGGCATCGGCGCGCGCTGGCCCTGGAAGGCGCACGCGACACGCCATATCCGGCCGGGTCGCCGCCACAGCTGTGCCTGCTGCGCGGTCATGCGCCGACCGGCGATGGCTGGCTGCATGAGATCAAGTGGGACGGCTATCGCCTGCTGGTGGATGTCGTCGAGGGTCAGGTCAAGCTGCGCTCGCGCGGTGGCCTGGACTGGAACGCGACCTTTCCCGAGGTGGTCGAGGCGGTGGCCGCTCTGCCCGTGTCCGACCTGCGGCTGGATGGCGAGCTGGTCGTGATCGACGCCGATGGGCGTAGCGATTTCTCCACCCTGCAGCGCGTGGTGGACGGCACCAGCAAGGCCCAGCTGCGCTACCTGGCCTTCGACATGCCGGGTGTGGCCGGTGTGGACATGTCCAGCGTGCCGCTGGAAGCGCGCAAGGCCCTGCTCAAGCAACTGCTGGGCGACATGCCAGGGCTGCTGGCCTTCAGCGAGCACGTTGTCGGGCATGGGGCGGAGGTGTTCGCCGCCAGCGCCGGCAAGGGGCTGGAGGGCATCGTCAGCAAACGTCGCGACGCGCGGTATGCCGGCGGCCGCGGCGACGCCTGGGTCAAGGTCAAGCACGAGCACACCGATGAGTTCGTCATCGTCGGCTACACCGATCCCAAGGGATCGCGCAGTGGCTTCGGTTCGCTGCTGATGGCGCAGCCGGAGGGGGATGCGCTGCGATACGTCGGTCGGGTTGGCACCGGGTTCGACCAGTCAGGCATTGCCGCCCTGATGAAGCGCATGGCGCCCCTGAAGACCGAGCATGCTGCGGTGGCGTTGCCGGCGCACGTGCCATTTTCGGCGCGCGCGGTGCACTGGATTCGGCCCGGGCTGGTCGCGGAGGTGGCATTCCGCGGCTGGGCCAAGGAAGGGCTGCTGCGACAGGCGGCTTTCAAGCGCCTGCGGGAGGACAAGTCGATGGCACAGCGGCGGGACCGTGAGACACACACCACGCCGGACGTGGTGATCACCCACCCCGAGCGCCTGGTCTACAAGACCGACGGCATCCGCAAGGGCGAGGTCGCCGATTACTACCGTCAGGTTGCGCCGTGGCTGCTGCCGGAACTGCGCGGGCGGCCGCTGTCGCTGTTGCGCTGCCCCGAAGGGGCGGGTGGCGAATGCTTCTTCCAGAAGCATCACGGTGCGTCGCTGGGCGAGGCCGTGCACGCTGTACCACTGAAGCAGAAGAGTGGGCGCGAGGACTATGTGTTCATCGACGACGTCGCCGGGCTGCTGTCGTTGGTACAGATGAACACGCTGGAATTCCATCCCTGGGGATCGACCGTGGCGGCGCCGGAGAAGCCGGACCGGCTGGTCTTCGACCTGGATCCTGCCCCCGGCGTCAGCTGGACCGAGATCAAGGCGGCCGCACGCGATGTCCGGGCGCGATTGCAGGAGGTCGGCCTGGAAAGTTTCCTGCGCCTGTCCGGCGGCAAGGGCGTGCACGTGGTGGTGCCCATCACGCCTGGCCCATCCTGGGACACGGTAAAGGATTTCAGCGAAGCCTTCGCCCAGGCCATGGCGCAGGCCAGTCCGGCGCGCTACATCGCCACCATGAGCAAGGCCAAGCGCGAAGGGCGCATCTTCATCGACTGGCTGCGCAATGGCCGTGGCAACACCAGTGTCTGCAACTGGTCGCTGCGCGCCCGCGAACACGCCAGCGTGGCCGTGCCTTTGCGCTGGGAGGAGCTGGGCCGTATCACGCGGCCCGATGCCTTCACGCTGGAAAAGGCGCTACGTCGCGCCGCGCGGCTGAAGCAGGACCCGTGGGTCGGCATCGATACGCTCACGCAGGCATTGCCCGGCTGAAGCACCCGACACGGCGCCGACGCGTCAGCCGTGCCGGCTGACCATCAGTGTGCCGCGCCCGCTGATGTTGACCATCACCGCCGTGGTGACGCCGCGCTGCTCGTGCGCGGTGGCGGCCATGATGTCCGCCGTTTCCAGCGCGTCATCCCAGCGCGCGAACCAATAGCGTTGCTCGCTGCCCTGATAGAGCTGCCAGCCGTAGGCCTCCGCGGCGATGACGAACAGCAATGGCGACATGGTCGTCTCCTGCAACCGCCCTACGACGGACCTGTGCATGCTGCGGCCGGCTGCCCGTCCAGGCAGTCGGCCGATGGCCTGCTCACCGGTGGGAAATTTCCTACTGCTGCGACGCCACCCTCCGTTGCAAAAGACATTCCGGGTGATCCCTTTCCATTCCCGCGGGATCACCTGGTGCTAAGCCGGGTACGGCTAGCGTCGTCTTAGTACTGACAGCGGAGACATCGCATGGGTCGTTATGCCGAACACATCTACACCGACCGCCAGGACATCCAGCGCCTGGAGGATCTCATCACCCAGCTGCCCAGCGAAGCGGAAGTGGAACTCACGCTGACGGACGGTCATCGCCTGTGCGGAACTGTCGCCGAACGTCCGGCGCTGCAGCTCTACCGCGACGCGCAGGAGAATGAAGGCAACCACGGCGTGCTGCGCCTGGACGACGCGCAGGATCCAAGCAAGACCCACACCGTCTGGCTGGATCGCATTCAGCAGGTGCGTCGCCGGGGCAGTGCCTGACGCTCACCCGGCGGTGAAGCTGGCCACAGTGATGCCAGCCGTGGCCACGCCCACCAGCAGGAAGTACAGCAAGCCCAAGACCGCGTACTTCGGCGCCGTCAGCCACCAGCGTTCCCCGTAGACGCGTTGCTGCATCACATATAGATAGACCGGCATCCACAGCCAGGCCGCGCCGCGCAGCAGTCCCATCAGCGTCGCCGCCCATGGCGCCGAGGCCAGCAGGGCATCGCCGGCCAACATCAGGCAGAAGATCACCAGCAGCGCCAGGCAGAGAAAAGCGTGGCTGTAGAGCGCCACGACCAGATGCTCCAAGTACCCGCGTCCGCTGCCCAGGTACAGCACTTTGAGCATCAGCGCGAAGACGGGCACCAGGATGAACAACGCTGTCGGGATGGTCGCCACCATCGCGTGCTTGAGCTGCTCCGGGTCCTGTCCGTAACGCCGGACATTGGCCTGCGCCGAAGCCAGCTTGCGGTTGACCCAGCGGTTGGCGAACTGCGGCAAGGCATCGATCACCAAGGGATTGGTCTGCAGATGCCAAGGCTTGCCCTGAAGTTCGAAGAGGCTGGTGCCGCCCGCGACACCGGGTGCGTCCTGGGGGGAGGGCTGCGGCGGCGCTGCAACGGTCAGCGTGCCGGGCACGTAGGCGGGGTCCATCGCCTTCATACGGAACTCGGCCTGCGCGCGGTTGAGGCGTTCAGCCAGCTCCAGCTGCGCACGCAGCGGGGCGATGTCCGGGATCACCTGCCTCGCCTGTTGCAGCTCGTTCACCTGTTCGGACAGGCGAGCCTCGACCTGGGCACGCGTGGTGTCGCGGGCGAAGGGGCCGGCGGAGTCCACGCGCTCCAGTGCCACCTTGCCTGGCCTCGCACCCAGCGCGTCCAGGCGACTGGCATCGCCGAAGTGGATGGCGAACTGGGCGACGAAGAATGTCAGCACCGACAGGATCACGAACAGCCGCAGCGGCGGCAGGTAGGGCATGCGGTGTCCAGCCAGAAAGCGCACCGTCAGGCGCCCGGGCACCAGCAGGTCGCGCAGGGTCAGGAACACCCGTCCGTCCAGGTGCCAGAATGATTCGAAGATGTCCTCGATGGCGTGCCGCAGGCTGCGCAATGGATTGTGCGCGTGCTGGCCGCAGCAGTGGCAGTAGGCGCCATGCAACGGCGTGGCGCAGTTGTCGCAGGCGCCGGCGTGGGCGTCGGTGGCGGTGTGGTTCATGGACTGCGGCTTCCCCAAAGGCAGGCGGTGGTGCATACCTGGGACGAGGGCCGGCACAGCAGTCGGGCGCGGCGCAGTGCGCTGACACCGACGCGGTCATCCAGGACGTCCTTGGCACGCTCTAAGATAGCGGCCCTCCAAGGCCCGGTGCCAGCCGCCCATTCCGCGCGCTGCCGAAGCCGATCATTCATTCCTCATGTTTTCAGCGACCGACGCCACCGCGCCCTCCCGTCGCGCGATGCAGGAACTGCGCACCACCGGCCGCCTGGCGTTGCCGCTGGTGCTGGCCCATGTCTCGACCGGCCTGGTGGGGTTCGTCGACAACGTCATCGCCGGGCATCATGGCACCGCCACGCTGGCGGCCGTCACCATCGGCACGGCCTTGCTGTGGCTGCCGATGATGGTGCCGATCGGCACGCTGATCTCGCTGACGGCCTCGGTGTCCGAACTGGATGGCGCCAGGCGCCGCGACGAGATCGCACCGCTGTTCCGGCAGGCGCTGTGGCTGGCGCTGGGCCTGGGCGCAGTGCTGTTCACCTTCCTGTCGCTGGCGCCGCTGGCCTTGATGCCGATGGGCATTGCGCCGGAGATCGTGCCGGGCGGCACCGCCTTCCTGCATGGCATCCGCTGGGGCGTGCCGGCGCTGACGCTGTATTTCTGCATGCGCTACCTGAGCGAAGGCATGCACTGGACGCTACCGACCATGCTGATCGGCTTTGGTGGCCTGTTGGTCCTGGGACCGCTGGGCTATGTGCTGGCGTTCGGCAAGCTGGGCTTTGCGGAGCGTGGCGCCGGCGGGCTGGGCATTGCCTCGGCCAGCATGATGTGGCTGCAGGCGCTGACCTACGCGGCGTATCTGGCGCGTTCGCGCCGCTTCAAGCCGCTGGGGCTGTTCGCCCGCTTCGATCCGCCGCGCTGGGCACCGATTGCGCAGCTGCTGCGCACGGGCTTGCCGATCGGCGTGACCGTGCTGATGGAAGGCAGCCTGTTCATCGTGACCGCGCTGCTGATCGCGCGGTTGGGCTCAGTGCCGGCGGCGGCGCATCAGATCGCGATCAACGTGGCGGCGCTGTGCTTCATGGTGCCGATGGGCGTGGCCGAGGCCACCACGGTACGCGTCGGCCACGCGATGGGCGCGCGCGATGCGCCCGGCATCGGCCGCGCGGTACGGGCCGGCTACCTCATCGTGCTAGGCACGCAGGTGTCGTCGGCCCTGGGTTTGCTGATCGGCCACGACTGGGTCGTGTCGCTGTACACCGCCGATGCGGCCGTGGCGACCATCGCCGCCGGTCTGCTGTTGATGGCCGCCGCCTTCCAGTTTCCCGATGGCCTGCAGGTGCTGTCGGCCGGTGCGCTGCGCGGACTGAAGGACACCCGCGTGCCGATGTGGCTGGCCGCGCTGTCTTACTGGGGCCTGGGCATGCCATTGGGCGCCGGCCTGGGCCTGTGGCTGGGCTGGGGCCCGAAAGGCATGTGGCTGGGGCTGACGCTGGGTCTGACGGCGGCCGCGGTGTTGCTGGGCCTGCGGCTGCGCCGCACGCGCCTGCGCTTGTTGCAGACGTTGCCGGCCGTCGATTGAGCCTGTCGGCCCGGGTTTTCCCGTCCGTGACTTCCGGCAGAATGACTTCAGGGGCATGAAAGCCCACGCCCCAGGCTTTAAGCTGGCGGCACTTTCCCGGAGTGCGTCCCATGAGCCAGCCCCCCCGTCGCAATCCCATCGCCGGCTTCTTTGTCGGTCTTTGGGATGTGATGAATTTCACCCGCCGCCTGATCTTCAACCTGGTGTTCTTCGGGATGATCTTCCTGGTGGCCGTGCTCACGGTCGTGGTGATGATCCGGGGCAATGGCGTCAGGCCGCTGACCGACCGCACCACGCTGGTGGTCGCGCCGGAAGGCCGTCTGGTCGAGCAGTACAGCTCCGATCCGGCCTCGCGTGCCATTTCCAAGGCACTGGGCGACAACGGCGGTGAAGTGCAGTTGCGCGACCTGGTTCGCGCGCTGCAGGCGGCCAAGGACGACAAGAAGATCGAGCGCGTGCTGCTCAACGTGGACAAGCTGCAGCCCTCGGGTTACGCCTCGCTGCGTGAAGTGGCTGCCGCGCTGGCCGAGCTGCGCGCCTCGGGCAAGCAGATCGTGGCCTTCAGCGAAAGCATGGACCAGGGCCATTACCTGCTGGCCGCGCAGGCAAACGAGGTTTATCTCGACCCGATGGGGGGTGTGATGCTGACCGGCATCGGTCGCTATCGCCAGTACTACCGCGACGGCCTGCAGGACAAGCTGGGCGTGGACATGCATCTGTTCCGCGTGGGCGAGTACAAGTCGGCGGCAGAGCCCTACATCCTGGATGCGGCCTCGCCCGAGTCCAAGGAAGCGGACCTGTTCTGGATGAACGACATCTGGAACCGCTACCTGGCCGATGTGGCCAAGGCCCGCAAGCTCACCGCCGCCCAGCTCAGCGCCAACATCGACGCGCTGCCACAAGACGTCACCGCCAATGCCGGCGACTTGGGCAAGCTGGCGCTGCAGCAGAAGCTGGTGGATGGGCTGAAGACCCGCGAGGACATCGAGAAGCTGCTGGCCGAGCGCGGCGTGGCTGATGACGACGCCGAGCTGGGCTTCCGCAGCATCAACCTGGAGGCCTACCTGACCCAGATCGACGCCAAGCGCAGCCCGATCGACGAGCGCCCGCAGGTGGCGGTGGTGGTGGCCGAAGGTGAGATCACCAGCGGCGAACAGCCGGCCGGCAAGATCGGCGGCGTCTCGACCTCGGCACTGCTGCGCGAAGCGCGCGACGATGACAAGGTCAAGGCCGTGGTACTGCGCGTGAATTCGCCCGGTGGCGAGGTCTTCGCCTCCGAGCAGATCCGGCGCGAGGTGGTCGCCTTGAAGGAGGCTGGCAAGCCGGTGGTGGTGTCCATGGGTGACCTGGCCGCGTCCGGCGGTTATTGGATCAGCATGAATGCCGATCGCATCTACGCTGATCCGTCCACCATCAGCGGCTCGATCGGGATCTTCGGCCTGATCCCCAATCTGACCCGCACGCTGGACAAGATCGGCGTGCACACCGACGGCGTGGGCACCACGCGCTTCGCCGGCGCATTCGACGTGACCAAGCCGATGGACCCGGAAGTGGGCAACATCATCCAGGGCGTGATCAACAAGGGCTACGCCGACTTCACCGGTCGCGTCGCTGCGGCGCGCAAGAAGACCGTCGAAGCGGTGGACGAAGTCGCACGCGGTCGCGTGTGGAGTGGCGAGCAGGCCAAGGAGCGCGGCCTGATCGACGAGATGGGCGGCATGCAGTCCGCCGTGGCCGATGCCGCCGCGCGCGCCAAGCTGGGCGAACAGGGCAAGTACCGCGTGCGTTACGTGGAGAAGAACAGCTCGCCGTTCGCGCAGTTCATGGGCGGCTTTGCCGGAAGCCGCATCGGCACCTACTTCATGAAGGACTCGGACCTGGCCCGCGCGCTGATCGCCAAGGCCATGCCGGAAACCGATGCCCAGCTGCGCTTCCTGGAAGCGGCCGCCAAGGACACCGCCGGCAAGCCGGTCAAGGCGCTGGCGTACTGCTTCTGCAATCCGATGTAAGTAGCGATGTCGGCAATGCCGAGGTCAGTGCCGTGTTACTGGGAGGCCGCGTTGATCGCGGCCTTCTGCTTTTCCGCGGCCTGCTGCGTGGCCTGCTCGGCGGCACGGGCACGGTCCAGCGGCGCCTGGATGGCCTGGTGCAGCTCGGTGGCCTTTGGATCCGGCTTCTGCTCGGCTGGGACCGGTTCGTTCCGGCAGGCGGGCAGTCCCGCGCAGAGCAGCGTCAGCAAGCACAGCATCGCGATGCTTTTGGTGTTCATGCGGCAGGTCCACCAATGAGGTGGCGCTATCCTACGCCCGGTATTCACGGGCGGGGCAGGCATGGCATCACGTTGGCGACTTGAGGGGCAGCGCGCGCTGATCACCGGTGCCAGTGCTGGGATTGGTCGTGCCATTGCGCAGGAACTCCTGGGCTTCGGCGCAGAGGTGTTGCTGGTCGCGCGTGATGCCGAGGCGCTGGCGCAGGCGCGCGATGAACTGGAAGACCAGTTTCCCGATGCCCGGATCGCCGCGATGTCGGCCGACGTCGCCGAAGACGAAGACCGCCGCGCGATCCTGGATTGGGTGGAAGACCAGGGCGATGGCCTGCACCTGCTGGTCAACAATGCCGGCGCCAGCCTGCCGCGTGCGGCGGTGGACTACACCGAAGACCAATGGCGCGGCGTGTTCGAGATCAATCTGTTTGCCGCGTTCGAACTGTCGCGCTACGCGCACCCGCTGCTGGCCCGGCATGCGGCCTCGGCCATCGTCAACATCGGCGGCGTGGCTGGATTGACCGCCACGCGCAGCGGCGTAGCCGACGGCATGACCAAGGCGGCGCTGCACCAGATGACGCGCACGCTGGCGGCTGAATGGGCCGAGGACGGCGTGCGGGTCAATGCCGTGGCGCCCTGGTACGTGCGCACGCGTCGCACGTCTGCGCTGTTGTCCGATGCGGATTACTACGAAGCCGTGGTGGCGCGGACGCCGATGCAGCGCGTAGGCGAGCCGGAAGAGATTGCCGCGGCCGTGGCCTTTCTGTGTCTGCCGGCGGCGTCCTACATCACTGGTCAATGCCTGGCGGCTGATGGGGGCTTCAGCAGTTTTGGCTTCTAGGAGCTGAGTGAGGGGAGAGGAGCGAGGGCAAAGCGCAAGTCCGTTTTTGCTCACTACGCAGTCCTCATCACTCGCCCCTGGCTTCACCGCAGGCACTCGCTTCCACGATGCGGCGCACGCGGTCGAACTCGGCTTTGTTGCGTTCGGTATTTTCTGGCCGGCCGAAGCGCCAGGCCACTTCTACCTCACCCAGGCGCTTGCGCCAGTTGCGGCACAGGTCGCGGTCGGTGACCCGCGCGCAGGTGTCGCGCACCATCTCGCAGGTTGCGCCCGCACCGAGGCGGGTGTTGCCGCCCACGCCGGCCGTGTCGAGCGTGACGCAGCGCGGCGGCGGCGTGGGATCTTCAGAGATATAGGTTCCCCCGTCATAGGCCGTGCACTGGAACATCACCGGCGGCGGCAGCCGGTCGTTTGCCGGCGGCGCCGCCCCGGAGGCAGGTAACGGATCGCCCGCCACGACAGGCGGCGTGGTGTCGCGGATGATGCCGCTGGGCAGCGGTTTTGCGCTGGCTGCCGGTGTGCGCGTGCCGGGATTGAGGTCGATCTGCGTGCTGGGCTGAGGCGGCGGTGCAGCCGCCGCAGGCGCCGGCGGCGCGGCTTTCGTCGGTGATGCAGTCACCGTGGGCAACGGACGGCTTTCCACGCCCTTGACCGTGCGTTTGTCTTCCTTGCTTCCTGTAGGGCATGGGTTGTTCTGGATGGTCATCGATCCACTGGCATCGGTGCAGCGATAGATCGTGCTCTGTGCCTGGGTGGGGCCCTGTGCCAGCAGCAGCATGAAGGCCAGGCCCGACCCTGTCAGGCAAGGCACACGTGATCGGAGCATCAGCCGTTTCCGCAATCGTTGGCGATCCGGGCATCGATGCCACGCTGTTCGCGATCCAGTGCGTGGCGCTCGCTCTGCAGGGCGCTGTTGTAACGACGCTGGATCTCCCAGCGCCGGTCACCCAGGCGGGCGCAGACTTCCTGCTGCGGCAATGGATTGCAGGTATCGCGTACCCACGTCGTGCCCAGCGGCATCGTTGTGCCGACGTAGGTGCCTGGCCGATGCGCGCCGCCAAGGGCCACTGGAGCGTAGCCACTGGCCCATAGCGGCACCTGGCGTGGATTGCCGTCTCCGTTTTCGCTGGTGTAGCGCTCGCCTTCGGGCGTGACGCAGTCGTACATGGGGCGCGGCGGCGTGCGATAGATCACCTGGGTGACCTGCTGTGCGGGCGCAGGCGCGGCGGCGACTGGCGGCGGTGTCTGCGTGCTGACCTCGCGCGGCGGTGGATCCTGCGGGCGCTGCATCACCACTTCGCGCTGCTGCTGGCCCGTGCCGCAGGGCGTGTCCCGGATGGCTTCGTGGCCGGCCTTGTCGGTGCAGCGATACAACGTGACGGTATCCGCGGCGGCCGGCAGGGCGGCCAGCAACAGGGCGATCGACAAGGCGGGGCGGAGCGACATGGGCCTATCTTGCGCCGAACGGACTGTCCCGGAAAGTGACGCCTGGGACATGGCCGGCAGGCCTGTCCTGCATTTAGCCGCGCAGGAGCTGGCCGGTCTGCGCCACCCGGATGACGGTGGGCGAGGCCAGCGTGCCGACCTGCCCGGGGAGCCAGCCATCGATGGCGTCCAGCAACGCCGGGTCGAAGGTCTCGACACTGCGGGCCGGCTCGGCACCTGCAGGGTTGGCGCTGGTGGAGACCAGTGCGCCGCCGAAGGCCTCGCACAGCGCGATGACATCCGGGTGGGCGCTGACGCGCACGGCGATGCCGCTGTGCGCGCCGGTGATCCAGCCCGGCGCTCGCATCGAGGCAGGCATGACCCATGTATGGGGCCCAGGCCAGCTTTCGTTCACGACCTGTAGCCGGGCCTCGTCAAGGACGGTGATGTCAACGAACGGCTTGAGCTGCTGTAGCGAGGCGGCGATCAGGATCATCCCCTTCTCCACCGGGCGCTGCTTGATCTGCAGGATGCGATGGACGGCGCGCTCGTCGGACGGATCGCAGCCCAGGCCCCAGACCGCTTCGGTCGGATAAGCCACCACGCCCCCACCGCGCAGGGACTGGACCGCCGATGCGAGCGAGAGTGCGCGGCTCATCTCAACCGGCCTTCTTCACC
>JBEVNH010000137.1:0-11011 GCA_040508175.1 Pseudoxanthomonas sp. | reverse complement strand
CGGCTTCCATTCATCACCCTTCAACAGCGCCGCGCCGGCCGGTTCGGTGGCGATGATCTTGGTTTCCGGACGGGCGACCTTGAGCACTTCCCCCACGCCGGTGAGCGTGCCGCCTGTGCCCCAGCCGGTGACGAAGAAGTCCAGTCGCTTACCGGCGAAGTCGCGCAGGATCTCCGGCGCGGTGGTGTTGCGGTGATAGGCCGGGTTGGCCGGATTGGCGAACTGGCTGGCCAGGAACCAGCCGTGCTGCTCGGACAGCTCCCTGGCCTTCTTGACCATGCCGCTACCGCGCTCGGCCGCAGGCGTCAGGATCACCTTGGCGCCGTAGGCGCGCATCAGCTTGCGGCGCTCGATGGAAAAAGTCTCCACCATGGTTGCCACGAACTTGTAGCCACGCGCCGCGCAGACCATGGCCAATGCCACGCCGGTGTTGCCCGAGGTGGCTTCCACCACGGTATCGCCCGGCTTGAGCAGGCCCTTGGCTTCGGCGTCCAGGATGATGGCCAGCGCCAGTCGATCCTTGACCGAGCCGCCCGGATTGAACGATTCGACCTTGGCGTACAGCGTGACGTGGTCCGGCGCGATGCGGTGGAGCTTGACCACCGGTGTGTGGCCGATGGTGTCCAGAATGTTGTCGTAGATGGCCATGGTGGCGTGGGTCTCCGTGTTGAAACGTGGGGCAGGGTAGAGGAGAAGATCAAGCGGCGCGCGACAAGGTAGGCGCGCCGATGTTGCCCGGATGTGTCGGCGCGGCGGCCACCGGGGCATTGCCATGCCAGTGCAGGGTATGCGCCAGCGCAGTCACTTCGCCCAGGATCAACAGCGCGGGCGAGCGTACCTTGAACGAACGCGCGGTTTCGGGCAGGTCGGCCAGGGTGCCGGTGATGACGCGCTGCTCGCGGCGTGAGCCGTTCTCGACAATGGCGAACGGCGTCTGCGCTTGACGCCCGTGTGCGATGAGCTTGTCGCGGAAATGCGCCAGCCCCGCCACCCCCATGTAGACCGCCAGCGTCTGGCGCTCCTGCGCAAGCGCCTGCCAGTCCAGCGTGTCCATCGAGTCCTTGCAATGCGCCGTCACCAGGCGCACGGACTGGGCGTGGTCGCGGTGCGTGAGCGGAATGCCCGAATACGCGGCGCAGGCCAAGGCCGCGGTGATGCCGGGTACGACTTCGAACGCGATGCCGTGGGCCTTGAGCACCTCCAATTCCTCGCCGCCGCGGCCGAATACGAACGGGTCGCCGCCCTTGAGCCGCACCACGCGCTTGCCGGCACGGGCGTGTTCGAGCATCAAGGCATGGATGTCGGCCTGCCGCGTGCTGTGGCCCTGGGCGGATTTGCCGACCTCGATCCGCGTGGCGTCACGGCGCGCCATCGCCAGTACCTCGGCGCTCACCAGCCGGTCGTGCAGGATGACGTCGGCTTCGTTCATGGCGCGCAGTGCGTTGAGCGTCAGCAGGCCGGCATCGCCGGGCCCGGCGCCGACCAGGGTGACCGTGCCGCTGGCCGGGGCCTTGGCAATGGACAGCGCGCGCTGCAGTTCGGTTTCGGCAGCGGCGTGCTGGCGCTGTCGCAGCAGGCGCGGCACCGTACCGGCGAGCAGCTGTTCGAAGAAGCGGCGGCGCTCGCCCATCTCGGGAAAGCGCGCGCGGATACGGCCGCGCTGTCGGCCGAGCAACGCCACCAGCGATCCCCACGAGTCGTCCAGCAGGGCTTCCAACTGGCGACGAAGGTGGCGCGCGACCATCGGCGCATGGCCGCCACTGGAGATGGCGATCTGCAGGTCGCCGCGTTCGACGATCGCCGGCACCTGGAAGCTGGACAGCTCGGCGTCGTCCACCACGTTGGCCAGCAGATGGCGGGCTTCGGCCGCGGCGGCCACGGCACGGTTGACCGCGACATCGTCGGTGGCGGCAATCACCAGCCACACCGCGTCCAGCCACTGCGGGACGAACGCACCCTGGTCCCAGGCGATGCGGCCCTCGGTCGTCCACTGCGCCAGGCGCGGGGTCAGCGCCGGTGCTCCCACCTGCGGTCGTGCCCCGGCATGCAGCAGGGCCTCGACCTTGCGTTCGGCGACGGCCCCCCCGCCGACCACGCGCACGGCGCGGCCGCGCAGATCGGCAAACAGGGGGAACAGCGGCGCGGTGGCAGGCGGGACGGTCGTCACGACAGGCTTCCAGCGAAATGGAAGCCCGACGCTACGCGCCCGCCCGCGGGCTCGGAAATGGTGGATCGGCCACTGAAGATTACTTTCGGTTATATGCTGGTGACGGCTCGTGGCTTACAGTCGCAGGCCCCACGTCGCCATCGCCACGCGCGGCATCACACGCCTCCCGCCGGATTGCCTGCATGACCCTGACCCAGCTGCGCTATCTGGTCGCCATTGCCGATGCCGAGTTCAACATCACCGTGGCGGCCCAGCGTGTGCACGCCACCCAGCCTGGCCTGTCCAAGCAGCTCAAGCAGTTGGAGGACGAGCTGGGGTTCCTGCTGTTCGTGCGCCGCGGCCGCAGCCTGGAGTCGGTGACCCCGGCCGGCGCGGAAGTGATCGAGCGGGCGCGCATCGTGCTGGCCGAGGCCAACAACATCCGCACCTTCGCCGCCAACCAGCGACGCGAGGCGCACGGCCAGCTGATCCTGGCCACCACCCATACCCAGTCGCGTTTCGTGCTGCCGCCGGCGGTGGCCCAGATCAAGCAGGCGTATCCGCAGGTCAGCGTGCACCTGCAGCACGCTGGCGAGCGCGATGCGCTGGACCTGCTGGGCCAGGGCGATGCGGACATGGCGGTCATCAGCACCTCCGGCGATACGCCACAGGGCGGGCTGGCCATTCCGCTGTATCGCTGGCGCCGGCTGGTGGTTGTGCCGCGCGACCATGTGCTGGATCAGCAGCGACACGCGCCGGACCTGGCCACGCTGGCGGCCTACCCGCTGGTCAGCTACGAGTCCTCCACGCGGCCGGGCTCGTCCCTGCAGCGCGCCTTTGCCGAGAGCGCCCTGGAGCCGCACATCGCCATGACCGCGCTGGATGCGGACCTGATCAAGACCTACGTGCGCGCCGGCATGGGCGTGGGCCTGCTGGCGGAGATGGCGATCAATGCCAGCGATAGCGACCTACGTGCGTGGGTCGCGCCGCCGGAAATCAAGGAGTGCATCGCCTGGGCGGTGCTGCCGCGCGAGCGCGTGCTGCGCGACTACGCACTGGATCTGGTCCACGCCTTGGCGCCGCAGATCGACAAGCGCGACCTGCGACGGGTGATGGATGGCAACCAGGATGCGGACTGGCCCTTGCCGCCCACCTGGGAATCGCTGACCCAGACCATTACCAGCTGATGGCCACCGCGTCGTCCTTCATCGAGGAGATCCTGGCGCAGGCGCGGCTTGGTGGGGCGCTGGAAGCGAAGAAGATGTTTGGGGAGTACGCGCTGTATCTGGACGGCAAGGTGGTCGCGCTGGCTTGCGACAACCAGCTGTTCGTCAAACCGACGCCTGCCGGTGAGGCGTTGCTCGATGCGCACCTCCTGGCTCCGCCGTATCCCGGCGCCAAGCCGCATCTGCTGGTCGATCCGGTCGAGCAGGCTGACAGCCTGGCCGCGGTGCTGCGTGCGACCGCCGCGGCATTGCCCTTGCCAAAGCCCAGGAAGCTGCGCGCCTCGGGGAAAATCGCCCCCCGTTGATTGGCTTCATGCTGCAGCTGCGATCGGCCGCTGGCGTCATGTGCGCGCTGGACCAGCGCAATGACCGTCACCTGTCGTGGCAGCGCCTCAGCCCCGCGTTTCAACGCAATGGACGGTTGGAATCCAACATCCAGATCGGCGGTTGCATCGCCCGCTGTCGATAGACTGCCCGATAAGGGGTACTCCGGGAATCGAAGCGTTGGCCTGTCAGTGCCGCTCGACCAAAATCCTGACGCGCGCTGCGTGATCTGGCACGTGGTGCGCATGCTTCTTCGATAGCCCGCGCATTGGTCGACGGCAGCAGCGGGACATCCAAGTCGTGGAGTGTCAGCGCTAGCGGACGACGTGACGTGCTGCGCATGCTGCGGCGCAAGGCGTCCGAGACGCCCCAAGGGTGAAAACCGGTCGCTAAGACCAAAGTGCATGGCGGGTGCGGTGCTGGAAATCCAGCGGTAAATCGCGCCTATTCAATAAAGTGAATGCTTAGGCATGGTGAACACGTGCGTGGTTTTGATTCTCGGCTGTTTACGTTTCATAACGTAGTCTGATAAAGGTTAAAAAGATTTTTTTAAAAGAGGTAGGTCGTACCGCGGCGTAGCACGTAGAGAAGAGAAGAAGCACAGGCAGGAAGAGGAAATCCGTATCGGCACATCGAACCCAATGGCGCGTAGACGCTCACTAGGAGGCCAAGATGGCACAGTTCGCACATGCCCCGTCACATCAGTTACAGCAGTCTTCCGACAGCGAGAAGTGGTCACAGGCCGAAGGCAGTCAAGAAGAAGACGAAGGAGTCAACGCTGACGTCTTCCAAAGCGAGGACCCCGCCTCGATTGCCAAATTGCTCAAGCGCACGGCCGAACGCACACACAAAAAGCGCACCACGCCTTACCGTTCGGCCATGTCGATGCTGGTGTTCTACATCAACCGCTCAGGCCGCAATCTGCCGGCCCGCCAATTGAAGGTGTTGGAAGACGCGAAAGAGGAGCTTCGCGTGCTCTTCGACAAGCCCCGAAAGGGCGATAAAGCCTGACCTGTTTTATCCGGGTCCAGATGTAAGAAGGCCACGCAGTTGCGTGGCCTTTTCGTTGCAAGATCCGAGACGATCACGCCGCAAGGGTGTGCGGGTCCCTGGTCTCGCCGGCCTTGCGACCGGCCACCAGTGAGAACAAGGCGTTGGCCTGCTCTTCCAGCGCACGGGCCGAGCTGGCGATTTCTTCCACCATTCGCGCGTCCTGCTGGCTCTGCTCATCGATGGCATGCAGGGCCTGGCTGGCGTTCTGCACATCGTCGCTTTGCTGCTGGCTGGCCGCGGCAATCTGCTCCACCGTGGCGGTGACCTGCAGCACGGCCTTGACCACGTCCTGCATGACATTGCCGGCTTGTTCGGCCAGGCGCGAGCCATCGTTGACCTGGTCGGCGGCGTTGCTGATCAGGTCGCGGATTTCCTTGGCCGACACGCCGCAACGTTGGGCCAGGCTGCGGACCTCCTGCGCCACCACCGCGAAGCCGCGGCCCTGTTCTCCGGCACGCGCGGCTTCTACTGCCGCATTGAGCGCCAGAATGTTGGTCTGGAAGGCGATGCCATCGATCACTTCGATGATCTGGCCGATGCGATCGGTGGCGGTGCGGATGCCGGCGGTGGTGGTCACCACCTCGGAGATCACATCTGCGCCACGACGCGCCACCCCGGCCGAGTCGGCTGACATGCGGCGCGCGTCATCGGCGTGCTGGGAGTTGGTGCGCACGGCCTGGGCCAGCTCCTCGATGGAGCCGGAGGTCTGCCGCACGAACTCGGACTGGGACACCGTGCGTTCGGCCAGCTCCTGGTTGCTGCCGGAAATGTCGCGCGCGGCCGCCTGCACGTTCTGGGCGATGGCCGTGGCCTGGACGACCAGGTTGCGCATTTCCTGCGCTGAGCGCACCTGATCGGTGACGTCGGTGGCGTATTTGACGACCTTGAACGGCCGTCCGGCGATATCCAGGATGGGGTTGTAGGAGGCCTGGATCCAGACCTCGCGCCCATCCTTGCCCACGCGGCGATAGCGGCCCACATCGAAGGTGCCGCGGCCCAGCTTCTCCCAGAACTGCCGGTACGCGTCCGAAGCGCGATAGGCGGCATCGACGAACACGCCATGGTGCTGGCCACGGATTTCCTCCAGCCTGTAGCCCATGGTCTTGAGGAAGTTCTCATTGGCGCTGAGGATGCGACCGTCCATGGAGAACTCGATCACCGCCATGACCTTGTCGATGGCGGTGATACGGCCCTCGGCATCGGCCGCGCTGACCACCTGCTGGGTGATGTCGGTGGCGTACTTAACCACCTTGTAGGGGCGGCCGGTGGCGTCGAATACTGGGTTGTAGGACGCCTGGATCCAGATCTCGCGGTGGTGCTTGCCCACGCGCTGGTAGCGGCCCGCGTCGAATTCGCCGCGTCCCAGCTTCTGCCAGAACTGCTGGTAGCCAGCGGACGTGCGTGTCTGCGCATCGACGAACAGGCTGTGGTGCTTGCCGCGGATCTCCTCCAGGCCGTAGCCCATGGTGTCCAGGAAGTTCTGGTTGGCATCGAGGATGGTGCCGTCCAGGGAAAACTCGATGGAGGCCATGACCTTGTCGATGGCGTCCATGCGCCCTTCGAACTCCGCGGTCTGGCGCACCTGCTGGGTGATGTCGGTGGCGTACTTGACCACCTTGTACGGCTTGCCGGCGCTGTCCAGCAAGGGGTTGTAGGAGGCGTTGATCCAGACCTCGCGCCCGTCCTTGCCCACGCGACGGAACCGGCCGTCCTTGAATTCACCGCGGCGCAGGGTGTTCCAGAACTGGCGGTAGCTTTCCTCGCTGCGCTCGGCGGGCGGCACGAAGAGGCTGTGGTGTTGGCCTCGGATCTCATCCAGGCGGTAGCCCATGACGGACAGGAAGTTGTTATTGGCGTGGAGGATGCGGCCCTCCAGGTCGAACTCGATCACCGCCATCACGCGGTTAACCGCCGTCAGCTGGGACTGCAGATCGTGGCGGCGGGAAAAGGGCCACCAGCGTGGCGTCGTACGGGGACGTTCCTGGGTCATCGCAAAGATCCTTGAGGTGTCTGAGCCGGTGTCATCCCGACTTCTCGCCCTCCGGTATCGGCCACGCGGACGGGATCTTGATCACAGAACGCCGCCCATCGCGTTGTGTCGACAAACGGTTACATCACGGTCAGCCGCCCGCCCGGACTTCGATCTGAATGCGCCAAGCGCCTACACTGGCAGCGTGATCGCCTGTCGCGCCCGCCTGTTCCCGTTTTTTGCTGCCTTGGCCATGGTGGCCACGTTGCTGGTGATCGTCGGGCCGTTGGTCAGCCGCTGGCAGCGCGATGACATGGATCCGGGCCTGACCGGGACACGCGCCACGCAGGTTGCGCCGCCCACGTCCGAGGCGATGCCCGACAACGGCGGCTCGCACCATCACCACCAGACCGCTGGCGCAATGCCCGCCGCGTCGATGGCGGCCAAGGCCAAGTCGCCGCAACCGCCCGATCCACACGTGGGGCATGACATGGGCGTGGATTGCGATTACTGCCTGCTGGCTGCCCGGCTGTTGCCATGGATGGTCTTCGCCTTGCTCATCCTGCCGCTGCTGCGCGCACCGGCGCCCCGCGTCTTCAAGGTGCTGGGGCGTGTCGGCAAGGCATGGCACGGCCATCTGGGCGCACGCGGGCCGCCGCGTGGCAGGGCGTTGACGCTGTCCTGTTGACCGGCGCGCGTGCCTGAAAGGTGCGGGCGTCGCCCGTGCCTTTTTGGAGTGTTTCCCATGTCCGTGTTCCCTTCCGTCTCGACGCTGCCGTCGAGGCTGACGCTTGGCTGCGCATGTGCGCTGTCGGCGCCGCTCGCCCTGGCCGATGATGCCGTCGATGGCGCCCAGACCTTCGAGACTGTGCTGGTCACCGCCGCCCCTGTCACCCCGCTGACCTGGAGCACCGACCCCAAGCTCCCGCGGCAGCCGGTGCCGGCCAGCGACGGCGCCGATTACCTCAAGACCGTTCCCGGCTTCTCCGCCATCCGCAACGGTGGCACCAATGGCGACCCGGTGCTGCGCGGCATGTTCGGTTCGCGCCTGAACGTGCTCAGCAACGATGGCGCCATGCCCGGCGCCTGCCCGGCGCGCATGGACAACCCGCTGAGCTACATCGCACCGGAAACCTACGACCGGCTGACCATCGTCAAGGGTCCGCAGACGGTGCTGTGGGGAGCGGGCGCATCGGCCGGCACGGTGCGCTTCGAGCGCGACACGCCGCACTTCGACCTGCCCACGCTGGAACTGCAGGGCAGCCTGCTGGGCGGCTCGAACCAGCGCAACGACCAGACCCTGGACCTGACCGGCGGCAACGCGCGGGTCTATGCGCGGCTCACGGCCAACCGCTCGGAAGCGGACGACTACGACGATGGCGCCGGCCACGTGGTGCCATCGAAATGGCGCAAGTGGAATACCGACGCGGCGCTGGGCTGGACGCCCGATGCCGACACCGTGCTGGAACTCAGCGCCGGCCGCGGCGATGGCATCGCCCGCTATGCCGGCCGCGGCATGGATGGCGCGCAGTTCCTCCGCACCAGCGTTGGCGCGCGTTTCGAAAAGAACCGCCTGCCAGGCGCGTGGGCCTCGCTCAAGGCCAGCGTCTATGACAACGACGCCGACCACGTGATGGACAACTACATGCTGCGCGCGCCGAACCCGGATTCGGCCATGCCGATGCCGATGGCCGCCAATGTCGATCGCCGCACCACCGGTGGGCGCGTGGCGTCGGAGTGGGCGTGGATGCACGCCCTCCTGCAGGCCGGCGTGGACTGGCAGAACAGCCGCCATCGCAGCCGCAGCGCGTCCAATCTCGGCCCCTACGCGGCCTGGGCCAGCGATGCGGATCTGGACAACCAGGGCCTGTTCTCCGAGTTGACCGTGCACCCGGGGCAGGGCCAGCGGGTGATCGTCGGCGCGCGCGTGGACCGCGCCGCGGTCGAGGATCGGCGCGCCACGATCAGTGGCATGTCGATGGATGACGGCATGGGCATGGGTGATGCCATGGACATGGGCGGCGACATGCCCAACCCAACGTACAACGTGACCCGGCGCGAGACCCTGGCCTCCGGCTTTGCGCGCTACGAACAGGACCTGTCGGCGCTGCCGCTGACCTGGTATGCCGGCATCGGCCACGCCGAGCGCATGCCCGACTACTGGGAGTTGTTCTCCGCGGACAACGGGCCAATGGGCGCGGTCAATGCGTTCTCCGCCGCGCAGCCAGAAAAGACCACGCAGCTGGACATCGGCGCGCAGTACAAGGGCACACGTGTTGACGCGTGGGTATCGGCCTACGTCGGCCGCATCGACGACTACCTGCTGTTTACCTATGGCGCTGGCGGCATGATGGGGCTGTCGTCCACGCTGACGAACGTCGATGCCGACATCCACGGCGCCGAGGCCGGTGTCGAGTTCCGTCCTGTGCAGGGTTGGAAGCTCGGCAGCACGCTGGCCTGGGCCTGGGGTGAAAACCGCAGCGACGGTACGCCTCTACCACAGATGCCGCCGCTGGACGCCAAACTGAGCGCCAGCTGGGAACGCCAGCGCTGGTCGGCCGGCGCCTCGCTGCGTGTGGTGAGCGCGCAATCGCGTGTGTCGGCCGGGCAAGGCAACGTAAGCGGGCGCGATCTTGGGCGCACCGGCGGCTTTGCCACCTTCGCGCTCAATGCCGGCTATCGCATCGGCGAGGCGTGGCGGGTGACCGCAGGCGTGGACAACCTGTTTGATCGCGACTACGCCGAGCATCTCAACCTGTCGGGCAGCGCGGACTTCGGTTATCCGGCCGATCCGGTGCGCATCCACGAGCCCGGCCGCACGGCCTGGTTGAAGCTCAATTTCTCCTACTGACCCCACACGACGCCCGTCGACGTCGTGTCGCGGGCGCAGGACATGCCATGAACAAGACGATGTTATGTACGGCGCTGCGCGTGGCGCTGCCGTGCCTGTGTGCCGATGCCGCGCTCGCGCAGGAGGCGCCGGTGCTCACGCTCGGACGGGTGCAGGCGCAGGGCGAAGCGCCAACCAGCACGCGTGCGGTGTTTTCCTCGGTGGATGTGCTGGGCGCGGACCTGCTGGAAGACCAGCACGTTGACTACAGCTGGGAGCTGTTGATGCGTGCGCCCGGCGTGCAGGTGACGCAGTTCAAGATGGGTACCGATGCCGGCCGTTTCTCCTTCCGCGGGTTCAATGGCGAAGGCCGCATCAACGCGGTCAAGCTACTGATCGACGGCGTGCCTAGCAACGACAACGCCGGCGGCATGCCGTACCTGGATGGCGTATTTCCGCTGGAGATGGCGGCCATCGAGATCGTGCGTGGCACCAATGACCCGCGCTACGGACTCAACGCCATTGCCGGCGACGTCAATGTGCTAACCCGCCGCGGCGGCAACGAAGGGCGCGCCAGCGTCACCTTCGGCAGTTTCGGTACGCGCGAGATTCAAGTCACCAAGGGCTTCGACCACGGTCGCTGGAGCCAGAACTATTTCGCCGCCTGGCGCGATTCGGACGGGTATCGCGACCATGCCGATGCCCGTAAGCGCGCCTTGTCCGGCAAGTGGTTCTACAGCGCGCCAGATGAGGCATGGAAGGCCGGCTTGAGCCTGCGCTACTTCCATAACGACGCGCTGGAAGCCGGGTATCTGGACGATGAAAGCGCGCGCGATGCGCCACGCAGTTCACCGGACTACGCACAGGCCGACCGCAGCGAGCGCACCACGCGGCAAGCCGTGCTGCAGTTGGACGGGCGCGCAGGCGCGGACTGGACGTGGAGTGCCAAGGCCTACCTCAACGACTATCATAACCAGCGCTGGGTGCGTTTCTCCGAAGCGGGCCTGCAACAGGAACGCGACACCGACGAAACCCATCGCGGCCTGCTGGCCGATGCGACCTGGCAGCCGCAGGTCGCGGGACTGGCCGAGTTCACCCTGCAGACCGGCGTGGATGCGCAGTGGCAGGACAACCATTCCGGTCGCTACCGCACCGTGCTGCGTGAACGCATGGCACCGTTGCGCGACTGGGATTTCGACCTGGCCACGCGTGGCGCCTACGTGCAGCTGGTGCTGCGGCCGAGCGAACGCCTGAAGCTGGTGCCGGCCTATCGCGTGGACCGGATCGACGGCGATTTCCACGACCGGATGGGCGGGACCTCGGCGCCGGTCTACGACTACGGCCTGATCAAGCAGCCCAAGTTCAGCGCGTCCTACGCGTTGTCGCCGCAACTGGCGGCGTACGCCAACTGGGGGCGGACGTTCCAGATCGGCAGCGGCAACGGCGCCTACCGCACGCAGCCG
>JBEVNH010000118.1:0-8197 GCA_040508175.1 Pseudoxanthomonas sp. | reverse complement strand
GGGCAATTTCAATCAAGTCGTTCAAGGTGTGGGCGGTCTTGCTGGCAGTATTCATGCATATGCTCCTGGTCATTAATTGGGTCCGTCTGGGACCTTGGAGGCGATACTGCGCGGCTTGCCGGAAGATGGCCGTGAGCAACGCGCGCGCCAGGAAACACGCGCCCTTAGCATTCCTGGTCGGCCGCTGGGCATTGCCTTTGCTGCGCTTCGACTTGCGGCCAATGCATCAATCGCGTTGGATGTCGGCGACGTGCCACAGGTGGGTGGCAAGGGAGGACGTGGATGCATCCAGTCGTGCAGCAGAACCTGGCGTTGGTGCTGTTCTTGCCGTGGTACGCCATCCTGATCTGGTTGTTCTGGCGCACACCATGGCGGGCGCGGGGGCCGCGCAAGCGCAGGTTCGACCGGATTGCCATCGTGCTGGCGCTGGTGGCTTCTGCCCTGGCAATGCGGTGGGGCTTTGCGTGGGGCATGACGCAGGCGGGCACGATGTGGCGACAGGTCGTGGCCACGGCCCTGGCGTACGCCGCGTTTCTGCTGGTGATGGCCGTGGCCTGGGGGCTGCGGACGCGTTGGCTGCTGCGCACCGGTCCCTGATTGCCAAGGTCGCGCGTCAGCCCGGCAGTGAGGTCCACGCGTAGTGGGTCGGGGCCATGACACGCTGGGGACCATCACCATGACCCGGGCCGTGTTGCTGCAGTGCCGTGCTCGCGGCGCGGTGAATGTCATGTCCTCGGTGAGGTTCCGGCCGCGGCCGCTGCTGTCGGTCTATCCGGGCAGCAAGGCGGCGGTGAATGCCTTCAGCGAATCCCTCGCGCTGGAGCTGGCGCCGTTCAACAGACGCGCATGCCTGGTGTTGCCGGGGCTGCGCCCTGCACGCGCTTCGGCGAGAACGCACGGCTCCACATGCAAGGCGAGCTGCCTGACGGCTACGCCGAGCAGCTGCAGCAGGTCTTTTCCCGCATGCGTGACGCCGGACGTCCGATGACCCATGCGTGGCCGAAGCCGTGTGGCGCGCAGCGACCGATCCGCATGGTCCGTCGCGCCTGGCGGCAGGCGCCGATGCCCTGCAGGCGACGCAAACGGCCCAGGAGTGCCTGCGTGGTGCTCGTGATCTCGGCCAACGCGATGCCAGCGGTGTCGCCGGGCCTCCATCCCGGTCGCCTCATGGACGCTGGGGCAAGGAGGATCGCAGTCATGCACGTCGCCATCGGCGGACGGGTTTCTGTTCGCCCTGATCTGGCGCGCGCGCGGCAGTGCCGGCACTGGCAGTTCCTCGAGCGTGACTTCGCCCGCCGCAGGTTCGATACGCTGGATGAAAGGTGCAGGGCGCAAGATTGGAGGTGGTGAAGCGGGCGCGGACATGCAGCGCGACGCAATCCAGTGTGTCCACGGCCGGTGGGGAAGACGAATTCCGGTAGGGCGTCGGTCCCGGTCCTTCCTTCCTCTCTGGCCCGTCTCCTCACGACAGACATCCTCCCGCCGCATGCCGAATCGCGAGATCAGGCGTTTACTGGCGCAGGCACAGCGGCGTGATGCACGCGTCACTGATCCGGGGCGACATGGCGCCGCCCTTGGGGCGCGCTTCAAGGGGGCGGCGGCAGGCATCCGCGCGCCGCCGCCTTGGTATTGCTGTAGGCATCAACGGCGCCATTGCGCCGTCGTGCGGTCTGGCTCAGTCCTTCAGCTCGTCCGGCACGTTGCCGCCGTTCTCGGCGAGCTTCTTCATGACGGCCTTGTGCAACGCGATGTTTTGCTCAGCGCTGCCATGGGCACCGGCGTTGACACCCAGCTCAGTCGCGAGTTCCTTGCGCGCCTCCAGGCTGGAATCGAGGTCCAACAGCTTGAGCAGGTCGACGATGGAATGCGTCCAATCGCTCTTGCCAGCGCGCTGCGTGGCCAGATCGGTCAACACGGCGGCCACATCCACCGGTTCGGCCGCGGGCGAGAGCGCAGGCGGGGCCGGCGGAGCGATATCCGCCGTCTGTGCGCTGCCGTCAATAAAGATCGGGGCAGGCTTGGCAGGTGCGGCCGGGGCAGCGGCGGGTGCCGCACTGCGGCCGAGAATACGATCTGCGATCTTGGAGAACAGGCTCATCACGTTGCCTCGCGAGAGGGATGGGACAGCGACGGTACCGCGTTCCAGGCTTCAGCCTGATGAAATCATGTTCATGCGCTTTTTTTCCAGGTCGTCCGAGGCGACAGAGACAAGGTCCTGCCGTCTGGCGCAACCACGAAACCGGAATGTGAGCGGATCAGACGGTGAGCCATGGCACCTGGGACCAGCCGCCCTCAAGCAGCCTGCGTCAGTCACGCGGCGCGCGCCGTAGATCGCGTGCGCGCCGCAGGTCGTCAAGCGTGTACCAGGGACATCGATCAAACGTCCGGACGCGCGTTTCCTCGATCATGATCAGCCGGCTTTCCAAGTTGCTCAGGCTGTAGAGCGCATCGCGTTCGACGGTCGAACGGCCAGGGCGACGCGTGACGATGCGCCACGTCCAGGGCGTGCGGGCGATCAGGTCGACAGTGCGGACAAGTCCATCTTCTCCCAGCCCTTCCAGCCGCTCGTGGTCGATCTTCAGTGAGCGCGAGCGGTCATCGTCCAGCACCTGTTCGCATGAACTTCCCGCCGGGACCCACAGGTCGTGCAATTGCATCGGCATGGCCGATCGCACGTCGTCAGGGGTGTAGGCCTGCTCGGCCAGGCGAGTGAGCTTGCCCGGGGTCCAATGGAAGGACCAGCGATAACGCCCAGGCGCCGGGCAGCGATCCGGTTCGTCCGGACTGCGGTGCTCGCGCCTGCAAATCGGAGATGAATCCTGAACGGTAAAATCCACGTCGATCCGCGTGCCTTTCACTTCCAGGCTGCGTACGTCGCCCGGGATCTGGGCGGAAGCGTTGATCTCGTAACCGGTCCTGCGAGCCCTGGCTTCGTACTCATCGATCACCGGCTCCCGTGCGGTAGCACGCTTGCTCGTCAACCTGGACAGCACGTTGATCCCATTGGGGCAATCGAACGAAGCGTGCACGCAGTGGTGCGAAGCGTAGTAGACGATCTCGTCTCGGCCATCGCTGTCCAGATCAACGGGCGTGACGAAACCTGCGTAACCCTCGTGGATGATGTCGTCGTAAGGGCCAATGTCGAGCCAGCGCCTGATGATCTCATGCGATTCGCTCCAGCCCAGCTTGTCCATCGCACCGGCAGTTCCGGGCCATGCCAATGCCACCATCAGCAGCGCGTGCTTCATCATGACGCTCCATGTCATCCCGAGGCTGCGCAGCATAGGCTGAATCAGTAGGGCGGTGGTTGCTTCTCCCGCTGTGTCCGGGCCGCTTCGCTCCACCAGGCCAGATCATCGGCGAAGCGGTTGAAGCTCTTCTGCAGTGACGTGCCGGCCTCCTCGATCGGCTGGCCCTGCGCATCGAGGGTCTTGCCGATCGGCCCGACGGTCACGGTGCTGGAGATCACCACCATGCCCATCTCCGACAGGGTGCCGTGCCAGGCCGTGCTGGCGCGCGCGCCGGACAGCCGCCCCGCCGAATAGCTGACGATGCCGGCCGGACGCCAGAACCATTCCTCAAGGAAGTGGTCGGTCAGATTCTTCAGCCCTGGCTGGATGCCCCAGTTGTATTCGCCGGTGACGAAGACGAAGCCATCGGCGGTGCGGATCTTGTCGGCCAGCTCCTCCATCGCCGGTGGCGCCTCGCCCTTGGGGTATTCCTTGTACATGCGGTCCAGCATCGGCAGATCCACCGCCTTGGCATCGATCAGTTCGGCCTGCGCACCGCGCGCATTGAGTGCGCGCACGCAGTAGTCGGCCAGGCGGATGCCCATGCGATCGGCGCGGTAGGAGCCATAGAAGACGAGGATGCGGTCGGACATGGGGCGGCCTTTTCGAGAGGGGGATGCAGACTGACGGATGAGCATGGCATTGCCACCGGCAATACCTTGTCGCGATGCGCTCAGTCCTGCGCCTGATGCACGCGCAGTTGTCCAAGCAGGCTGGCGGCATCGCGTGCCGGGGGCGCGCCGAAGAAGCGCGCGTACTAGCGGCTGAATTGGTTGGCGCTTTCGTAGCCCACGTCGAATGCCACCGACGTGGCACTGCCGCCGCGCGACAGCAGCAGCGAGCGAGCATGCAGCAGGCGCACGCGTTTCTGGTACTGCAGCGGGCTGAGTGCGGTCACTGCCTTGAAGTGGCGATGGAAGGCCGACACGCTCAAGGAAACCATCTGCGCCAGCGCCTCCACCCGCAGCGGTTGGTCGAAGTGTTGCTTGATCCAGTGGATGGTCCGGCCGATGCGGGCCAGGGCGGTATCGGGTGTGGCGATGTCGCGCAGCAGCCAGCCCTGTGGCCCCTGCAGCACGCGATACAGGATTTCGCGCTCGTAGGCCGGGGCGAGCGCGGCGATGTCGCCAGGGCGGTCCATCAACTGCAGCATCCGGACCCAGGCGTCGAGCAGTTCCGGTGTCACGGCCGCCACCTGGAAACCGCTGTCGCTTCTGCGCAGCGGCGCCGGCGGCGGCAGGTCGCCCAATAGGGCGAGGAGCCGGGCCGGCTCCAACGTCAGGCTGATTGCCAGGTACGGCGCGCCGCTGGCTGCGGCATGTACCGCGCCCACCGCTGGCAGGTCGATGGACATGACGAAGTAGGTCGCCGGATCGTAGTGCAGGGTGCGCGCGCCGACGGTCATGGTCTTGCCGCCCTGCAGGATCAGGTTGACCATCGGCGCGTAGACCGCGGCCAGCGCGTGCTCGGGAATCTCGCCCTGAACCATGGCCACGCGCGGGATACCGGTTTCGGTCCGCCGGTTTTCGGCACCGGCGGCGAGCCGGCGCAAGGTATGCAGAGCGGATTCCATGCGCCCATGGGACACGCCCGGCCTGCGGCTGGCAAGCGGCCGAGCAGGAATAGGCAAGAAGGGGCGAGGATCCGGGACGCGCCAATGGATCGGCGGTCCTAGGGTGAGCATTCACTCCGCCACACAGGAACACCCCCATGAAGACCGTCCTCATTACCGGCGGAAGCCGTGGCATTGGCGCCAGCGCCGCCCTGCAGTGCGCCCAGCGCGGCATGGGTGTGCTTTTCACCTACAACGCCCAGGCCGAGGCCGCGCAGCGCATGGTCGAACGCATCCAGGACGTCGGCGGTCGCGCGGTTGCGCTGCAGCTGGATGTCGGTGGCAGCCGCGCCTTTGCCGGGTTCGCACGCCAGGTGCGTCAGGCGCTGCAGTCCACCTGGCATCGCGACACGCTGGACGGGCTGGTCAACAATGCCGGCTATGGCCTGTTCAACCCGATCGAGGCGGTGACCGAGGAGCAGTTCGATGGTCTGTTCAACGTGCACCTCAAGGGACCGTTCTTTCTGACCCAGGCGCTGCTGCCGCTGTTGGCCGATGGCGCCAGCATCGTCAACCTCACCAGCGCCACCACGCGCGTGGCCACCAGCGGCGTGGCGCCCTACGCGGCCTTCAAGGGAGGGCTGGAGGTCCTGACGCGCTACATGGCCAAGGAGTTCGGCCCACGCCGCATCCGGGTCAACGCAGTTTCGCCCGGTGCGATCCGGACCGAACTGGGCGGCGGGCTCAACGACGCGTTCGAAGCCCAACTGGCCGCGCAGACTGCGCTGGGTCGCGTTGGCGAACCGGATGACGTGGGCCGGGTCATCGCCGCCCTGCTGTCGGACGAGCAGGCCTGGGTCAATGCACAGTCCATCGAAGTGGCTGGCGGCTACCTCATCTGATTCGTCTGCACGGGAGCCTTGCCATGCTGGACCATGTCTTCCTGTCCGTCCGCGACACCGCGCGCTCGATCGCTTTCTACACCGCCACCTTGGCGCCGCTGGGCATCACGGGTCGGCTCGATTACGACGGCCGCCAGGGGCCGCCAGGCCATCCTGACCTCAAGGGGTTCGGCGTTGATGGCCGGGTGTTCTTTTGGCTGCGCGAAGGCGTGGTGGACAGCTGCACCGCGCACGTGGGCTTTGTCGCCGGCGACCAAGCGCAGGTCGATGCTGCCTACGCCGCCGCCATGGCCGCAGGCGCCAGCGATCACGGCGCGCCCGGCGCCCGGCCGTACTACGACCCACGCTACTACGCCGCCAACGTGCTCGACCCCGATGGCGACCGCCTGGAGTTCGTGCACAAGCCCTGGCAGCACCCGCAGCCATAAGCGGGGTCGGCGCCCGGACCTTGTCGTGGACAAGGTGGATCTCTCGCGTCGTGCGCGCCGCTGCCAGGCGTCCGGCATGCCGTGCGGCCGCTTGGTGCGGCGGGCGTCCGACCACGCCGCTGTTAGCATGCGCGGCCGGCGCGCGCGTGATGCGGCGCCTGTGGTCCCCGGTATGAGGTTGCCTGCATCCATGTCCGTTGCTTCTGTGCTGCACCAACTGCGCCTGCTGCTGGGCATCGAGCGCAACACCACCCGCGCCAGCGAGAAGGGGATCTCGGGGCTGGGCGCATGGCTTGGCATCCTGGTGGTCTACGGATTGTCACGTGCGTGGCTGCCGCCCGGGAGCGCGCTGGGTGGCTTGATGGTGGCCTCGATGGGCGCCTCGGCGGTGCTGCTGTTCGCCGTGCCCCAGGGCGCACTGTCGCAACCGTGGGCGGTAATCGGCGGACACCTGCTGTCGGCCTTCATCGGCGTGAGCTGCCAGAAGCTGTTGCCCGGTCACGCGATGACCCCAGCGCTGGCGGTGGGCCTGGCGGTGTGCGTGATGGCATTCGCTCGCTGCATTCATCCGCCGGGTGGGGCGACCGCGCTGTCGGCAGTGATCGGTGGCGATGCGGTACACACCTTGGGCTATCACTATCTGCTAGCCCCGGTGCTGCTCAACGTCGTGGCCATCCTGGCCGTGGCCGTGCTGTTCAACGGGCTGTTCGGTTGGCGGCGCTATCCGGCGCATCTGAATCATCGTGCGCGCGCGGCGGTGGTGACGCCGCCGGCGCAGCGCCGGTTCGACCTGACCCAGGAGGATTTCCATGCAGCGATGCAACACCTCAACGCCTACGTCGATATCACCGCAGAGCACATGACCGAGTTGCTGGAGCTGGCCAAGCAGCATGCCGAGCAGGTGGTGGTGCATCCACAGCAGATCCAGCCCGGCCGCAGGTACAGCAATGGCCGACTGGGGCGCGCGTGGGCGGTGCGGGAAGTACGGGCATATCGCGAGGCGGAAAGCGCGACAGGCGAAGTGAACTATCGCGTGCTGGCGGGCGACGGCGCGGGCCAGTCGGGGACGTGTTCGCGCGAAGCCTTCCGCCAATGGGCGCGCTTTGAAGTCATCGCCCAGGCCAACGGTCGCTGGACAAAAGCGGACGCCACCGCGGACTGACACGCCAGAACGCCGCGCCCGTGCGGGCACGCCGCTCCCTCCAGGCGCTCCAGGCGTTTACTTGCCCGGCCGCGCCACTGCATACATCTCCCTGGCGATCTGCTTGAGCAGGGCACTGGGGTCCTCGCCTTCCCTGTACAGGTCGAAGTGGGTGCGGCCTTCGAGGAAGCGGACATCACGCTTGGCCTTCAGCCCATCCAGCACGGCCTGGAAGTGACGCGCTGAGCCGTCCAGGTAAAACGTATCGGCGGTGCCGACGATCAGGTGGATCTTGCCGTCCAGGTCCGGTCTGAGCTGCGGCCACTGCGCGGCCACGCGTGCTGCGATGTCGTAGTGCGCTTTCCAGTAGGCGACCACGGCCGGGTCGACCTTGCCGGTATCGCGGTCGAACATCGGCAGTGGCGCGCCATCCTGGCCCTTGGGCGAGAACACCCATTCGAATGAGGCCATCTGGCCGCCGTAGGGCCCCAGCACCCGTTCGAGCTTGATGAAGGTTTCGGCGGTGGCGATGACCTTGCCCTGGTCGCGCACCAGCGGCGTGGCGCTGCCATCGGCCAGGCGATACATGTTGGCCCCGGGCGCGTAGAGATCCACGCCGGTGAAGTCGTGGAAGTCGCTGGGATCGGGCGAGGTCGACCAGGTGCCGCCGAACAGCTTGGGATAGCGCGTCTGCAGCCACAGCGTGGCCCAGCCGCCGGACGAATGCCCGGTGAGGAGGCGGCCCGACGCCTTGCCGTCCATGCGGTACTGCTTTTCCAGTGCCGGAATCAGTTCCTCGGTGAGCGCCGTGCCCCACGGACCGTTGTTCACCGAATCGGCGAACTCGTGCGTCCCGGTCGGCGTGGCCTGGTCCAGGAACACCC
>JBEVNH010000102.1:0-13211 GCA_040508175.1 Pseudoxanthomonas sp. | reverse complement strand
TGGCTTGAGCTGGTCGGCCTGCGCCGGAGGCCGCGGCCAAAACGACGACGCCCCGCACGAGGCGGGGCGTCGGGGTAGCCGATGGCGCGAAGCGATCAGCCCTTGGCGTAATCGCGCTGCGGCGAGCCGGTGTAGATCTGGCGCGGACGGCCGATGCGGGCGTCCGGGTCGACCTGCTGCTCCAGCCAATGCGACACCCAACCCGGCGTGCGGCCGATGGCGAACAGCACCGTGAACATCTCGGTCGGAATCTTCAGCGCCTTGTAGATGATGCCGCTATAGAAATCGACGTTCGGGTACAGCTTGCGCTCGACGAAGTAATCGTCCTTCAGCGCGAACTCTTCCAGCTTCATCGCCACGTCCAGCAGCGGATCGTCCACACCCAGGTCGTTGAGGACCTTGTGGGTCATCTCGCGGATGATCTTGGCGCGCGGGTCGAAGTTCTTGTAGACGCGGTGTCCGAAGCCCATCAGGCGGAACGGATCATTCTTGTCCTTGGCGCGTTCGACCGCCTTGGCCACGTGCTTGGCATCTCCGATTTCCGCCAGCTGCTTGAGCACGGCTTCGTTGGCGCCACCGTGGGCCGGACCCCACAGCGCGGTAATGCCCGCAGCCACCGAAGCATACGGGTTGGCACCGGTGGAACCGACCAGACGCACGGTCGAAGTCGAGGCATTCTGCTCGTGATCGGCATGCAGGATGAAAAGCAGATCCATCGCCTTGGCGATCACCGGGCTCAGTTCCAGCTCTTCGCTCGGCACCTCGAACATCATGTGCAGGAAGCGCTCGGTGTAGCCCAGGCTGTTGCGCGGATAGCGGATCGGGTGACCGATCGAATAGCGATAGGCGGCGGCGGCCAGCGTGGGCATCTTGGCGATCAGACGGATCGCGGCCAGGCGGCGCTGCTCGGGGTCCTGCAGATCCAGCGTGTCGTGGTAGAACGCCGACATCGAGGCCACCGAGGCAGCCAGCATGGCCATCGGGTGCGCGTCATGGCGGAAGCCCTGCAGGAAGGCCTTCAGCGACTCGTGCATCATCGTGTGATGCGTCACCTCGTCTTCGAACTTGCCCAGTTCGGTCGCGCTGGGCAGCTCACCGTTCATCAGCAGGTAGGAGACTTCGGTAAAGCTGGAGTTCTCGGCCAGTTGGTCAATCGGGTAGCCGCGATACAGCAGCACGCCCTGGTCACCGTCGATATAGGTGATGGCCGACTTGCAGCTGGCGGTAGCGCCAAAGCCTGGGTCGTAGGTGAAGAGACCGGTTTCCTTGGTCAGCTTGGAAATATCGACACAGTCGTTGCCAAGCGTCGGTTTCAAGACAGGCAGATCGACGGCTTTGTCGCCGGCGTTCAGCGTGACCTTGTCAAGTTCGGACACAGTGCGCTCCTTACGTGGGGTGCTTCTCCCGGGAGATCCGGGGTTGCGTTGTGGGACATCCACGGCTTTGCCGAGGAATCGCCAAATTATCGCACAGCACCCTCAATCGGGCCGTCGTTGCTGCAATGCACCAGACCAAAGGATGAGAGGTTCCGTTCGACCACCGGACCTGTCCCAATAGTCATCGCGCACACAGAAAAACGGCCGCTTGCGCGGCCGTTTTCCATAGACGCGATCACGCGTCCGTTGATTACTTCTGGTAACGCTTCTGGAACTTGTCGATGCGACCGCCCGTGTCCATGACCTTGTGCTTGCCCGTGTAGAACGGGTGCGAGGCCGAGGAGATTTCAACCTTCAGCAACGGATATTCGTTGCCGTCTTCCCACTTCGTCGTTTCCTTGCTGGCCAAGGTCGAACGGGTGAGGATCTTGAAATCGGAAGTGACATCGTGGAAGACGACGTCGCGGTATTGAGGATGGATGTCGGCTTTCATGAGGGCACCATATTGGCAGGCAGGTGAGCCGCGCATTATAACGAGGGCTCCCGCCCGAGCGCAAGCTACCTGATGGAGTGTCGCAATCAGCCGGCCAGGGCCGCCTGGACCCGCGCTTCGAACCTTGCCTGATCGTAACGGCGCAGGATCCGGGCGTTGTCCGGGGCGCCGGTCTGGCGATTCCAGTCGGTAACCGTGGCGCCCCGTGTCAGCGTGCCGACCAGCTCGACCCCCAGCGGGCGCTCGTCAACCTCGAGGGCCGCTTCCGGCTCCAGCGCAAAGGCCATGGCCAGCGAGTCGGCGCTATGCCAATGGTCGCCTCGCCGATCTTCCGACCACAGCCGGGTCTGGCGAGAAATGTTTTCGTAGAAGCGGGCAACGTCCGAATCGGCCTGCAGCCACTGCTCGACCTCGCGGTGCAGGAAGCCATGGGCGGTGGTGGCTTCCCAGTCGGCCAAGTCGAAGGTCGGAAAGGCGCGGAATACCAGATACGCCGCCTCCGGGTCGAAGGCGACGTTGAACTCGGCGGCGGGGGTAATGTTGCCGTGTGCGCTGACCGCACCGGCCATCACCACCAGGCGCTTGATGCGTTGGGGGAGCGTGGGGTCTAGCTTGAGCGCCAGTGCCACGTTGGTCAGCGGGCCCAGCGTGATCAGCACCAACTCGCCGGCGTACTGATGCGACAGGCGCAGCAGCGCCAGCGCAGCGTGCTCGTCCCGGGCCTGGACCGCAGCCTCGGAGAAACCGACATCGCCAAACCCGTCCTGGCCGTGCACTTCGGCTGCGTCGGGCGAAGGATGCAGCAGCGGCTCGGCGCAGCCGGCAAACACCGGAATCTCCGGACGCCCCGCCACTTCGCACAGCTTGAGCGCATTGCGCACGGTGTATTTCAGACCGACATTGCCAGCGGCGATGGTCAGGCCGACCACCTCATGCTGTGGCGAGTGGAACGCCATCAACAGGGCCAGGGCGTCGTCAACGCCGGGGTCGGTATCGATGAGGAGCGGAATCTTTCCGGTCATGCTCCGAATGCCTTTGACGGAACGGTCGCCGAGTCTGCCATAGCAGGAGTGAGCAGTGAGAAGTGAGCGGAAAGAAACGCAAGCACGCCTTCTTTTGCTCACTCCTCACTCCTCACTCCTCACTCCTCGTCCCTAGGCATTGGCATAGCGATCCGCGCTGCCGATCCAGCGGGCGATGACCTGGTCGGCGCGCTCGGGCGCCTCGCGCAGCAGACGCTCGGCCAGCGCATGGACCTGCGGCAGCAGACCCGCATCGCGCGCCAGGTCGGCTACGCGGAAATTGGCCAGGCCCGTCTGCCGCGTGCCCAGCAGTTCGCCCGGGCCACGCAGTGACAGATCCTTCTCTGCGATAACGAAACCATCGCTGGTTTCACGCAGGGTCGCCAGCCGCTGCTTGGCCATCATCGACAGCGGCGGCTGGTACAGCAGCACGCAGCTCGATGCCGCCGCCCCGCGCCCCACCCGCCCGCGCAGCTGGTGCAGCTGCGACAACCCGAGTCGTTCTGCGTTCTCGATGATCATCAGCGAGGCATTGGGCACGTCCACGCCAACTTCGATCACCGTGGTCGCCACCAGCAACCCGACCTGTCCGTCCTTGAACGCCTGCATGGTGGCCTGCTTTTCGGCCGCCTTCATGCGCCCATGCACCAACGCCACACGCGTGTTGGGCAATGCCGCCGCCAGGGCCTCGAATGTGCTCTGCGCAGCCTGGGCGATGACGTCATCGCTGTCGTCGATCAACGTGCACACCCAGTAGGCCTGCCGGCCTTCAGCGCAGGCTGCGCGGATGCGCTCGATCAACTCAGGACGACGCTCCCCACTGAGCGCCACGGTCTGCACCGGCGTGCGCCCCGGCGGCAACTCATCAATGGCCGAGACATCCAGATCGGCATACGCCGCCATCGCCAAGGTGCGCGGGATCGGGGTGGCTGTCATCACCAGCTGGTGCGGCATCCACTGCCCGCCCTTGCCCTTGTCGCGAAGCGCCAGGCGCTGATGGACGCCGAAGCGATGCTGTTCGTCGATGATCGCCAAGCCCAGGTCGTTGAAGCGAACGGCCTCCTGCATCAGGGCGTGCGTGCCGACGACGACCTGCGCCTGCCCATTGGCGATGGCCTCCATGACGCGCATGCGCGCCTTGCCGGTGACCTTGCCAGCCAACCATGCCACTTCCACGCCCAGCGGCACGAGCCACTGGGTCAGAGTGCGGTAATGCTGCTCGGCCAGCAGCTCGGTGGGTGCGGCCAGCGCCGCCTGTTTGCCGCAGCCGACCGCCAGCATCGCCGCCATGGCAGCGACGACGGTCTTGCCGCTGCCGACATCGCCCTGCACCAGCCGCAGCATCGGCTCGCCGCTACACAGATCGCGCTGGATCTCGTTGAAGACGCGCAGCTGTGCGCCGGTCAGCTGGAACGGCAGCTGGCCACGCAGGCGTTCGGCCAGGGGCTGCCCCTGCTCGAGGCGATGCGCCCGATGCCGGCGGATCACCAACCGCTGGCGCTGCAGGCTCAAGTGATGCGCCAACAGTTCCTCCAGCGCCAGCCGCTGTTGCGCCGGGTGGCGACCGGCCGCGAGACTGCCCAGGTCCGCGCCAGGCGCGGGCGTGTGCATGGTCAGCAGCGCATCGCGCAACGAGGGCAGCCCGAAGCCACTGAGCCAATCGGGCGGCAACAGTTCCAGGGCCTGCGCTTCGGGCAACCGCGCCAGCGCCTGCAGCACGAACTTGCGCAGCGTGGCCGGGCCAATGCCGTCCACGGCCGGGTAGATGGGATCCAGCGCATCCTGCAGCGCCTCTTCCTCCCCCTCCAGCACGCGGTAGCTGGGGTGCACCATTTCAAGCCCCTGCTGGCCAGCCCGCGCAGTGCCGTAAGCGCGCACCCGTGTTCCGATCGCGAACTGGGCCACCTGCGCAGCGCGGAAGTGGAAGAAGCGCAGCGTCAGCGTGACCGGCGACTCCTCCCCAAGCGCCACACGCAGCAGTGGGCGATAGCGGAAGCCACGCTCGACCGCTTCCACGCGCCCTTCCACCTGCGCGGTCTGCCCTGGCTGCAGGGCAAACAACGGCGTCAGGCTGGTGCGGTCTTCGTAGCGAAGCGGCAGGTGCAGCCACAGATCCTGCAGTGTCACCAGGCCGCGCGCCGCGAGCTTCTCGGCCACGCGCGGACCGACACCGACCAGATGGCCGGCGATGGGTTGCTGGAAGACGGGATCGTTGCCGGACAGTGCGACAGCCATGGACGTCAGCGTGCGCCAGGGCGATGCCGCATGCGAGACCTGCAACGGCCATGATCCGGTCGGAAAAACACCCCGCGCCCGTCTTCCACGCCGATCAGTCGACCATCACCGCGTCGACCTCGAACAGCGCGCCCTTGGGCAGGGCCGAGACTTCGATGGTCGAGCGGGCCGGGAACGGCGCGGAGAAGTAGCGCTGCATCACCTCGTTGACCTTGGCGAACTGCCCCAGATCGGTCAGGTACAGCCCCAGGCGCACCATCTTGTCCAGTGAACCACCGGCAGCTTCCGCTACAGCCTTGAGATTGTCGAACGCACGTACCGCCTGCGCCTCGATATCGCCGTCGACGATGTTGCCGGTCGCCGGGTCCAGCGGGATCTGGCCGGAGAAGAACACGGTGTTGCCGGCGCGCACGGCCTGCGAGTACGGGCCGATGGCGGCCGGTGCATTGTCGGTGTGGATGATCTGGCGGCTCATGTGCGATCCGTTGGTTGTAGAGAGCGCCAATTGTAGGCGCTTCCTCCGTGCCGCCGGCACGCCTACTGGCGACGCACTGCCAGGACCGAGCTCACGCGCCGCAGCCTGCGCATTACTTCAGCCAGGTGCGTGCGGTCGCGCACCTGGATGGAGAAGCGCATCACCGCGGCATTGATGTCGCGCTCCAGGTATTCCACGCGCTCGATGTTGGACTGGCTTTGCGCGATGGCCGCAGCCACCTGTGCCAGCACACCGGTACGGTTTTCCACGTCGATGAGCAATGCGGCGTCGTAATCGCCGGTGACCTGATTGTCCCAGCCAATCGGCACCCAGCGGTCGGGCGACTTGCGGAACTCGGCGACGTTGGGACAGTCCTGGCGATGCACCACCACGCCCTTGCCGGCGGTGTGGAACCCCATGATGTCGTCGCCCGGAATCGGCAGGCAGCAGTTGGCGAAGCTGATCACGCCGCGCTCATGGCCGGTGATCAGGATCTTCTCGTGCGAATGCTTGGACGCTGCGCCGCTGCGCAGTTCGGCGAAGGCCATCAATGCCTGCGCGGCCTGCGCGGGCATCCAGTTCCCCAGGGCCACGTCGGCCAGCAGCGCTTCCAGGCGCGGATACTTGTGCTCGAGCAGGAACGCTTCCATGCGCTGCGTCGGCAGGCGCTCCAGCGAGCTGTTGAGGTCCTCCAACGCACGATCGAGCATGCGGTGGCCCAACTGCACCGCGTCCTCGTGCTCCAGCTGCTTGAGCTGATGCCGGATTGCCGTACGCGCCTTGCTGGTGACCACGAACTCCAGCCACTGCGGCTTGGGCATCGCGGACTTGGCGGTGATGACCTCGATGGTCTGCCCACTGGTCAACTTGCTGCGCAGCGGCGAGAGCTTGCGGTCGACGCGCGAGGCCACGGCCTGGTTGCCCACGTCGGTGTGCACCGCATAGGCGAAATCCAACGCGGTCGAATTGCGCGGCAACGACAGGATCTTGCCCTTGGGCGTGAAGACATAGACCTCGTCCGGAAACAGGTCGACCTTGACGTTGTCCAGGAACTCCAGCGACGAGCCGGCCGAACGCTGGTTCTCGACCAGTTCGGAAATCCAGGCCTGCGCACGGCTCTGCGCACTGTTGGGCGAATCGCCGCCGTACTTGTAGGTCCAGTGCGCGGCAATGCCGCGCTCTGCGACCAGATCCATTTCCTCGGTGCGGATCTGCACTTCGATCGGCGAGCCATAGGGACCGAAGAGTACCGTGTGCAGTGACTGGTAGCCGTTGGCCTTGGGGATGGCCACGAAATCGCGGAAGCGGCCATCAAGCGGCTTGTACTGCGAGTGCGCGGTCCCCAGCGCCAGATAACACGCCGACACCGATTCGACCACGACGCGGAAGCCGAATACATCCATCACCTGGTCGAAGCTTTTCCCCTCGCTCCGCATTTTGGTATAGATGCTCCACGGCGTCTTGACACGACTCACCAGGCGATGGCCGATGCTGTCGCGCGTCAGCTTCTGCGAGATCTGCGCTTCGATCTCCGCCATCGATTCGCGACGCATGACCGGCTGGCTGCGGATGTGCTTCTGGATGATGGCATGGCGCCACGGATACATCGCGCGGAAGGACAGGTCCTGCAATTCGGACTTGACCAGACTCATGCCCAGGCGCTGGGCGATCGGCGCGTAGATATACAGCGTCTCGCGTGCGATGCGCGCGCGCGCCTCGGCGCTCTGCGCGCCTAGCGTGCGCATGTTGTGCAGGCGGTCGGCGAGCATGAACATGATCACGCGCAAGTCGCGCGACATGGCCAGCAACATCTTGCGGAACGACTCGGCCGCCGCTTCCTTGCGATCACGGAACTTCAGCTTGTCCAGCTTGGTGACGCCATCGACCAACTCGGCGACCGGCTCGCCGAACTCGCCTGCAATTTCCTCACGCGTCAGCGGCGTGTCTTCAATGGTGTCGTGCAGGATCGCCGCGATCAGCGTCTCCGCGTCCATTTTCAGGTCGGCCAGGACACCAGCCACCGCGACCGGATGGGTGATGTACGGCTCACCGGACTTACGCGTCTGCCCGTCGTGCGCGGCGGCGCCCACTTCCCAGGCGCGCCGCAGCAGCGGCAACTGTTCGGGCGGCAGATACGACGCATTGGCCTCGAACTGACGCACATAGTCGGGCACGGCAGGAGAAGCCGAAGGCGACGCGTGCAGGACATTGACGGACGAGGCAGGTGTCATTGATGAAGCCTACTGCCGCGCCCTGCGTGCGGCAATGCGCAAATGAACGGCGACCCGAAACACAAACAGCCCGCCAAATGCGGGCTGTTCGATCTGAACGAGCGATCCTGGGACCGACAGCCGACGTGCGGCTGTCCGTTCGGACGATCAGTCGTCGCCCTTGGACATGTCTTCATCAGCCACCACTTCGGCAGCCGCCCATTCCAGCGCTTCGCGCTCGGCCCGCTCACGCTCGGACTTCTCGACCTGGTCGATCAACGCGTTGTCGATCTTGCGGGCCGCGATTTCACGCAGCGCCAGCACGGTCGGCTTGTCGTCGTCATCGCTGTTGTCGATGGTCGGCTGCACGCCATTGGCCAGCTGGCGGGCGCGCTTGGAGGCCATAATGACCAGATCAAAGCGGTTTCCGACAACTTCCAGGCAATCTTCGACGGTAATGCGGGCCATGAGGGCTCCTGGCGGTCGGCACCGGCAAGGTGCGGCCGCGATGTTCGGGAAAAGGGCCGCGAAGTCTAGGCGATGAGCGCGGGATTTGCAATCCATCCCTTACGAATCAACCGGTTAAGCAATCCCGAACGGCCGACGCTCAATCCAGCAGGAAAGCGTGCTGACTCCGGATGCCCTGGGCGGACGTACGCCAATGGCCCTGCCCGAGCACGACATCCTCCCAGGCAGCCCACATTTGCCTGGCGACGCGATCATGGGGCATGCCACCGATTCCCGCCCCAAGGGCTGGGCATAACAGCGAGTGGATCTGCGGCTTGCCATCCAGCCCATGGGATCTGATCGCCAGCAGGGCCGCACGGAAAGCAAGATACACATTCACCGTCTCGGCAATGCGGGACGGCACCCGCATGGTCGGTGCGCTGACCATGAAAGGAATGCCAGCATGGCCTGTTGGCACCACAAGGGCCCGCCCAACGGGCAACTCGCCGTCACGCTCGCGGGCGATGCGTTCTTGAAGCCGGTCCTGCAACTCCCACCCGAACGCATTCACGTAATGCAGGTCGATCCCGCCATCCATGAAACCGAAGCTGTTGGCCGGGCTGACGATCGCATCGGCGCACGTGGACAGAATATCGGCCTGTGCGATACCGCCGCTTGCCGGGAAATAGGACTGCCATGCAGCGACCATGGCCGGATCAAGGGCGCGAAGTTCCAACTTGAGCTTCATGTCATCCATGTCCAACCGACGCTCAAATCTCGGGTTCCCGCGCTTAGTCAGCGAGCAACGCGGTGATCAAGCGGCCGTTGCGGGCGACCTGGCGGTCTCGACGCAGGCGGCTGGCGGTAAAGATGGCGCACATCTCGCCCACGGCGGTCTCGAACACCTCGTTGACGATGACGTAGTCGAACTCGCCGTAATGCGACATCTCTTCCTGCGCGGCGGCAAGCCGCTGGGCGATCACGGCATCGCTGTCCTGCCCGCGGTGGCGCATGCGCTGCTCCAGCGCATCGCGCGACGGCGGCAGGATGAACACGCTGACTGCATCGGGCACCTTGGCACGCACCTGGCGCGCCCCCTGCCAGTCGATTTCCAGCAGCACATCCTGACCCGCCGCGAGCTGCGGCTCCACCGACTGGCGGGCGCTTCCCTTCCAGTCCCCATGCACCAGTGCGTGCTCGAAGAAATCGCCTGCGTCGATCATTCCCTGGAACGCCTCGGCACTGACGAAGTGATAGTGCTGGGCGTGGCGCTCGCCCGGGCGCGCGGCGCGCGAGGTAAAGGAGATGGACAGGCTGATCCCCGCGTCGCGGGCCAGTACGGCATTGACGATGCTGCTTTTACCGGCGCCGGAAGGGGCCGCCACGATATAAAGAGTGCCGCGCATGGAGAGTGCCTTGGTTCGCCCGCAACGCGCGGGGCGTCCATCGAAAGGCCGCGCAGTCTAACAAAGCAGCGCCAGCCTGCCGTACGGCGCACCCGTGCTATTCGATGTTCTGCACCTGCTCCCGGATCTGGTCGATCAGCACCTTCAGCTCCACGGCGATGTTGGTGGTGCGCACGTCTACCGACTTGGAGCCCAGCGTGTTGGCTTCGCGGTTGAACTCCTGCAGCAGGAAGTCCAGGCGGCGGCCTACCGGATCCTTCTGTTTGAGCACGCGGCGGATCTCCTTGACGTGGCTCTCCAGACGATCCAGTTCCTCGTCGACGTCCAGCTTCTGCAGCCACAGCACCAGTTCCTGCTCCACGCGGCCAGGATCAGCCGGCTGCGCCAGGTCGGCCAGACGTGCTTCCAGCTTCTGACGCTGTCCGGTGCGGATCAGCGGAATCAGCTCGCGCACGCTGGCGGCATGCGTGGCCACGGCATCGACGCGCTCGGCGATGGCCTCGGCCAGCTTGCCGCCTTCGCGCTCGCGGGCCGCCACGAAATCGTCCAGTAGCGCCTCCATCAGCGCCATCGCCTCGGCCTGCAGGGCCACCGGGTCGATCGCGCGGTTGCGCAGCACGCCAGGGAACTGCAGCAGCTCGGTCAGGCTGGTGCGCAGGCTGGGGAACCGCAGCGCCAGATCGGTGTTGACCTGGGCCAGTTCATTGACCATGAGCTGGTTCAGGTGCAGCCCGCCCTCGCCCTCGGCCGCACGCAGACGTAGCACCAGGTCGAGCTTGCCGCGCGAGATGCGCGCAGCCACCCGTTCGCGCAGCGCCGGCTCCAGCGCGCGCAGCTCGTCCGGTAGACGCAGGCCTAGCTCCAGGAAGCGATGGTTCACTGCCCGCAGCTCGCCTCCCAGCGTGGCGCCCTCGAAGCTGCGCTCTGCGGTGGCGAAGGCGGTCATGCTGCGAATCATGGGAAGTCCGTGGACGGGCCGTGGAAAAGGACGCGAATGGTACCCTAGCCCGTCTCGCCGCCCTGGCTCCCGCCACCGCGCCGGCCCTCTTTCCGCACTGGATCTCCCCGCATGACGTTTGCCCGCCCCAGTGGTCGCACTGCCGACCAGCTCCGCCCCGTTTCCATCCAGCGCGGTTTCACCCGCCACGCGGAGGGCTCGGTGCTGGTCAGCTTCGGCGAGACCCGCGTGCTGTGCACCGCCAGCGTGGAAAACCGCGTGCCTGGCTTCCTGCGGGGCAAGGGCGAAGGCTGGGTCACCGCCGAGTACGGCATGCTGCCGCGCGCCACGCACACCCGTTCTGACCGCGAAGCTTCGCGCGGCAAGCAGGGCGGCCGCACGCTGGAGATCCAGCGCTTGATCGGACGCTCGCTGCGCGCGTGCATCGATCGCGGCGCGCTCGGCGAGCGCACCATCACCCTGGACTGCGATGTGCTGCAGGCCGACGGCGGCACCCGCACCGCGGCCATTACCGGCGCCTACGTGGCCTTGGTCGATGCCATCAATGGTCTGAAGGAGCGCCGCGAGATCAAGCGCGACCCGATCTTCGGCGCGATTGCCGCGGTGTCAGTGGGCATCTACAAGGGCGTGCCGGTGCTGGACCTGGACTATGCCGAGGACAGCGACTGCGATACCGACATGAACGTGGTCATGAACGACGGTGGTGGCTTCATCGAGGTGCAGGGCACGGCCGAGGGCCACGCCTTCCGCCGTGAGGAGATGGATGCGCTGCTGCAACTGGCCGAGGCCGGCATCGCACAGTTGGTGCAAGCCCAGCGCGACGCGCTGGCGGGTTGATCCGAGATGGCGGCACGCTTCCTGGCGCTGGTCACCGTGATCGTGGACGACTACGACACGGCGATTGCTCACTACGTGGACGACCTGGGTTTTGCGCTGCTCGAAGACAAGCCGATGGGCGCCGGCAAGCGCTGGGTGCGCGTGGCACCGTCGGCCGAGGCACAGACCGCGCTGCTGCTGGCCTGCGCCAGCGGTGACACGCAACGTGCACGCATCGGCGACCAGACCGGCGGCCGCGTAGGCTTCATCCTGTTCACCGATGATCTGACGCGCGACCACGCCGCAATGACCGCGTGTGGCGTGCGTTTCATGGAAACCCCGCGCAGCGAGCCCTACGGAAAGGTCGCCGTGTTCGCCGACCGTTACGGCAACCTGTGGGATCTGCTGGAGCCTGCCGCATGAGCGTTGGCCACCGCTGGGTGCTGGCGACCTCCAACGCCGGCAAGCTGTGCGAGCTGAACGACCTGCTGGGTGACAGCGGCATCAGCCTGGTCACGCAGGGTTCGCTGGGCGTGACCGATGCCGAGGAAACCGGCCTGACCTTCGTGGAGAACGCGCTGATCAAGGCGCGTCACGCCGCCGCGGCCACCGGCCTGCCGGCGTTGGCCGACGATTCCGGGATCTGCGTCGACGCGCTCGATGGCGCACCCGGCCTGTACGCCGCCCGCTACGCCGGCACGCACGGCGACAGCGCGGCCAACAACGCCAAACTGCTGCGCGAACTCGACGGCGTGCCCATGGACAAGCGGACGGCGTACTTCATCGCCGTGCTGGTCGTGCTGCGCCACGCGGACGACCCGGCACCGCTGATCGCCGAAGGTCGCTGGCATGGCCGCATCCTCGAGGCGCCCCGTGGCGAGGGTGGCTTCGGCTACGACCCGCTGTTCCTGCCCGACGGCCACGAGGTGTCCGCCGCGGAGCTCGAGGTCACGCTGAAGAACCGGCTGAGCCATCGTGGCCAGGCGCTGGACGTGCTCAGGGCGCGCTTCGCCGAACTGGCATGACGTTGATCCCGCCGCCGCTGTCGCTGTACGTCCACATGCCGTGGTGCGTGCGCAAATGCCCGTACTGCGACTTCAACTCGCACGGCGTACGTGGCACGCCCGCTTACGCCGAATACGTGGACGTGCTGCTGGCCGATCTCGACGCCGACCTGCGTGACATGGACGAGGCACTGCACGGCCGCGCGATCGATACCGTGTTTTTCGGAGGCGCTACGCCGAGCCTGTTCTCGCCGGAACTGGTCGGGCGTTTCCTCGATGGCGCGAAGGAGCGCCTGCCGTTCGCCGCGCATGCCGAGGTCACCCTGGAGACCAACCCGGGCACGGTCGAGCACGGCCGTTTCGACGGTTACCTCGCGGCGGGGGTCAACCGCATCTCGTTCGGGGTGCAGAGCTTCGACAACGGCAAGCTGCACCGGCTGGGCCGGATCCATTCCGCCAGCGAGGCGGCCAACGCCGTGCGCAGCGCGCAGGACGCCGGGCTGGACAACATCAACATCGATTTGATGTACGCGCTGCCCGAGCAGGACCTGGCCGGTGCGCTGGACGACGTGGACAAGGCGATCGCCCTGGCGCCGACGCATATCTCGCACTACCAGCTCACTCTCGAACCGAACACCGCGTTCGCCGCCAATCCGCCGCCCCTGCCCGACGACGACGACGCCTGGGCGATCCAGGAAGCCTGTGAAGTCCGGCTCGCCGAAGGTGGCTTCGGGCAGTACGAGGTCTCGGCGTACGCGCGGCCCGACCG
>JBEVNH010000088.1:0-28018 GCA_040508175.1 Pseudoxanthomonas sp. | reverse complement strand
CTTCAAGCGCTCCGACACCACCGCCGTGCCGCTCCCGCCAGCCGTCTCCGGCCAGGTGCCGCGCGCGACACTGGCACCGGGCTACGACATCTCACGCCTGATCAAGGGCGGCTGGCACCTGTCTGGCGACCATGGTGCGATCGATCGCAGGCAGGCGCTGGAAGACATGGCGACCTTTGTCGAGGCCGGCATCACCACCTTCGACTGCGCCGACATCTACACCGGCGTGGAAGAGATGATCGGCGACTTCCGCGCGGCCTATCCCGCATTGGCCACATCGGTGCGCGTACACACCAAGTTCGTGCCCGACCTGGCCACGCTGGCGCAGGTGGATCCGCAACTGATCGCCTCCAGCATCGACCGTTCGCTGCACCGCCTGAAGCAGGCGTCGCTGGACCTGGTGCAGTTCCACTGGTGGAACTTCGAGGTGCCCGGCTACGTCGAGGCGGCGCTGGAACTCAAGCGCCTGCAGCAGGCCGGCAAGATCCAGCACATCGGCGTGACCAACTTCGACGTGGCGCGCCTGACCGAGCTGCTCGATGCCGGCGTGCAGGTGCTGAGCCACCAGGTGCAGTATTCGGTGCTGGACCATCGCCCGGAACACGGCATGGCGCAGCTGTGCCGCGACAACGGCATCTCGCTGCTGTGCTATGGCACGGTCGCCGGTGGCTTCCTGTCCGAGCGCTGGCTGGGCAAGCCGGAGCCGTCCGACACGTTCAGCAACCGCTCGCTGATCAAGTACAAGTTGATCATCGACGATTTCGGCGGCTGGGCGCTGTTCCAGGAACTGCTGCAGGCCCTGTCCACGGTCGCCACACGCCACGGTTGCGACATCGCCACGGTGGCCAGCGCGGTCGTACTCACGCGCCCGCAGGTGGCCGCGGTGATCGTGGGCGCGACCAGCACCGCGCACCTTCCGTCCAACCAGCGCGTGGCATCGCTGTCGCTGGATGCGCAGGACCTGGCATTGATCGATGCCGTCACCGTGCGCCGCACCGGACCGGAAGGCGACGTCTACGGGCTGGAGCGCGATATCGAGGGCCGCCACGGCCGCATCATGAAGTACAACCTCAACAAGTGACCCGATGAGCACCGCCGCCCCCGCACGCCGCACCTGGTCGTCCAACCTGCTGTTCCTGATCGCCGCCATCGGCACAGAGGCGGGCATCGCCAACGTCTGGAAGTTCAGCTACCTGGCCGGGGTCAACGGCGGCGGCCTGTTCGTCGCGCTGTACTTCATCGCGCTGGTGGTGCTGGCCATCCCGGCGCTGATGGCCGAGATGCTGCTGGGCCGTATCGGCGGGCGCAGCGTGGTGGGCAACATGCAGGTCCTGGTGGACCGCTATGGCATCGGCAAGGCGTGGAAGTCGTTCGGCTGGCTGGCGCTGACCAGCATCTTCCTGATCCTGAGCTTCTACTTCGTGGTCTGCGGCTGGATGCTGTACTACTTCGTGCTGTCCATCACCCGCGGCTTTTCCGGCGTCACCGCCGAGAGCGCCACCCAGATGCAGGCCACGATGATGGACAGCCCGGTCGCCATGCTGGCGTGCTCGGGCTTCTTTGTGGCCACCACGGCGTTCGTGATCAGCTTCGGCGTCAACAAGGGCATCGAGCGCGTGGCCGGCATCCTGACGCCGCTGCGATTTCTGATCCTGATCGGCCTGCTGGTGTTCGCGGTGATCTACGGCAGCGCCGGCCAGGCGGCGCGCTTCCTGTTCGTGCCGGACTTCTCGCTCATCAGCTGGGACATCGTGATTGCCGCCGTTGGCCAGGCGTTCTTCTCGCTGGGCATCGGCGTGGGCGTGATGATGACCATGGGCGCCTACATGAAGCCGGAGTACTCCATCTCCAAGGCCGTGGTCACCGTGGCGGTGGCACAAGGGCTGGTGGCGCTGCTGGCGGGCATGTCGATCTTCCCGCTGGTGTTCCAGTTCGACCTGGCGCCGGCGCAGGGCCCGGGCCTGATCTTCGTCACCCTGCCGGTCGCGTTTGCGCAGATGCCCGGCGGCGCGGTGTTCGGCGCGCTGTTGTTCATGCTGCTGTCCTTCGCCGCGCTGACCGCCACGATCGTCATGCAGGAGTCGAACGTGGCCTGGCGGGAAGAGCGCACCCGCGCCTCGCGGCGCACGCTGGCCTGGCTGTCGGGACTGGCGATCTGGCTGACAGGCTTCATCACCGTGTTCTCGTTCAACCGCTGGAAGGACGTGCACCCGCTGACCTGGTTCGGCTTTGCCTCGACCAGGACGCCGTTCGATCTGCTCGACTACCTCACCTCCAACCTGCTGATGCCGCTGGGGGGCCTGATGGTGGCGCTGATGGCGGGCTGGGCGCTGTCGCGCGAGGTGGTGGCCAAAGAGTTGCGCATGACGCATCCGGCGCTGTTCGCCGCCTGGCGCATTGCGGTGCGCTACGTCGTACCGGTTGGCCTGGTGATCATCTTCATCTCGATCCAGGGCTGAAGCCGCGCCACGGCCACCTGTGGTGGCCGTGGGCGGGCCATCCTCACGAGACCGACGTCAACAGATCAACCTGGCGCTGGACCAGCAGCGGTACGATGCGAGCCGCAACCAGGTCGCGGTAGTGCACGCTGTTGCGGTGTGCGTCGATGGCGGCGACATCGCGATAGCGCTCGATCAGCACCATGACCTCCGGCGTCGCGCTGCTTTCCAGGATCTCGTAGCCAAGGCAACCCGGCTCGGCCAGCGACTGCCGCTGCAGCGCGGGCAACAGGGCGCGCACCTCTGCGATGGACGAGGCCGCAACCGTCCAACGGGCCACGACCACGATCGGCGCATCGGGCGCTCTCATGCCTGGCTCTCCAGCGCAGCGACGACGGCTTGGGCGAGTGGACCTGCGGACGCGGGGTTCTGCCCGGTGATCAATTGACCATCGACGATGACATGCGGCTGCCAGTCCGGCGCGGCGGCGTATAGCGCGCCTTCACTGCGCAAGGCGGTTTCCAGGTCGAAGGGCACATCGGCCCGTGCGTAGCCGTCTTCTTCGGAAGTGGAGAATCCGGTCACGCGCTTGCCCGCGATCAGTGGCGTGCCATCGTCGTTCTGGATACCGAGCAGTGCCGACGGCCCGTGGCAGACCGCCGCGACCAGCATGCCCGCGTCCCAGGCACGCTTGATCGTGGCCTGCACTTCGCGGTTGCCGGTGATGTCCACCATCGGCCCCAGGCCGCCGGGCACGAACACCGCGTCGTAATCCAGCACGTCGACCTCGGACAGCTTGCGGCTGCGGGCCAGACGGCGGATGGCCTTGCCCTGGCGGAACGCCGATTGCGCTGCGTCGGACGCGTCGTAGCCATCCTCAGGGACCTCGCCACCGGCGGGCGAGGCGTATTCGATGGCGATGCCGGCTTGGTCAAACACCTCGAAGGGGTGCGCCACTTCGGGGAAGAAGTAGCCGGTAGGCCGACGCTGCGGGCCGATCTCACTGGCATTTGTCATAACAAACAGGACATGCTTGACGCTCATGGCGTTCTCCTTGGTGTGGATTGAATCCGGTGTGATCCGGTGGAGAGACGATAAAAGGGCCGACAATGGGCGGGTAGACGGCAAGCGACTGACAGATTGTAAAATCCAGTTAGACAAAGAGCTGAAGACCCCACATGGCCCTCCTGGATGAATTGCGTGCCATGGCGATCTTCGCCACGGTGGTGCGCCGTGGCAGCTTCGCCGCGGCGGCGCGCGAGCTCGGCTTGACCCGTGCAGTGGTCAGCCACCATGTCGGTGCGCTCGAAACCCGCTTGGGCGTGCCCCTGGCGCATCGCAGCACCCGCAGCTTCAGCCTGACGCCGGCCGGCGAAGCGTTCCGCGTCCATTGCGAGCGGCTGCTGGATGAAGCCTTCGATGGACTGCGCGGCATGGCGCTGCTGCGCGCCGAGCCCCAAGGCGAAGTGCGGTTGACCTGCTCCCACCACTTCGGCAACAAACGCATCCTGCCGGCGCTGCTGGTATTCCGGCGGCGCTATCCGGCCATCCGCCTGCATATCGCAATGGGCGATGCGAACGTGGATCTCGTCCAGCAAGGCGTAGACCTGGCCGTGCGCGCCGGCCCCCTGCCCGACTCGACCCTGTATGCGCGCCCGCTGGTGCACGAGGCCACGCTGCTGTGCGCGTCACCGGCGTATCTGAAGCGCTACGGCACGCCCACCACGCCCGAGGAGCTCAAGCAGCATCGCTGGGTGGTCTATCCGCCGAGCCAGCGGCACACGCAGATCCAGGTCGATGGTGCACGCATCGAGATCCCGGTGCAGGGCGACATCGTCACCGACAGCGCGGTGTCGCGGCTGGCATTCGTGCTGGCGGGCGAAGGCATCGCGCGCCTGCCGATGTATGACGCCGCCGCGCCACTGGCCGCGGGCGAACTGGTGCGTGTCCTGCCGCAGGCCGTGACCGCGCCCCTGGATATCTATCTGGTCCACTCACGCAAGATCGGACCCGGCGCGAAACTGCTGCGGGATTTCCTGCTGGACGCGGCGCGTGACAACGCCTGGTGAGCAAACAGGCGACACGCCCTGCGTGTTCTGGTGGTCACAGCGTTCGCCGCGGTGCGTCCGCGACATCACCACCGTCACCCTCAACCGCGCGCCCACGAGCGACGCGCGGCATGGCGATCTCAGAACGTCTTGGCGTCGGCGATGTCCGCAGACGACGTGCCGACTTCCAGCTGATACGTGCCGTCAGGCTGCTTCCAGCCGTTGGCGGCGGAGTCCCAGATCTTGCCGGCGTCGGCCGAGACCGGAATCTCCACCACCGTGCTGGCGCCGGGGGCCAGCATGGCCTGGGCAAAGCCGACCAGCTGGCGCGGCGGTTCGCCGGCGCTGGCCGGGTACGTCAGGTACAGCTGCACAGTCTGGGTGCCCGCGCGCTTGCCGGTGTTGGTGACGCGCACGCTGGCACTGGGCACGTGCTGGCCGGCGGCCGGCCTCAGTGCGAACTCGGACAGCGCGAAGGTCGTGTACGACAGGCCGTAGCCGAACGGAAACAGCGGCTTCTCACCGGTGGCGTGGTAGCCGCGATAGCCGACCAGCAGACCCTCATCGTAGGCGGCCTCGCTGTTGGTGCCGGGAAAGCGCGCGGCATCCAGCAGGAAGGGGTGATCCTCACCGCGCGGGAAACTCACCGGCAAGCGGCCGGTGGCGTCGATATCGCCGTAGAGCAGCGCGGCAATGGCATTGCCGGCCTCCTCGCCCGGATACCAGTTCTGCACCACGCCGGCGACACGATCCAGCCACGGCATGGTCACCGGGCCCACCGTATTGAGCACCACCACGGTCTTCGGATTGGCCGCGGCGACCGCGGCGATCAGTGCATCCTGGTCGCCCGGCAGCGACAGCGCGGTGCGATCCATGCCCTCGGACACGTGGTCGCTGACGAACACCACGGCCACCTCGGCCTTGCGTGCAATGGCCACGGCCTGGGCGATCTTCGAATCCTGCGCACGCTCCCAGCCCAGGCGCACGCCGTGGTGGGACAGCCCCGCACCACTGGCGTAGTCCACGCGCAGCTGCACCGGCTTGCCGGCCGTCAACGTGGCCACGCCGTGGCTGGTCCCGCTGAAACTCTGCTTCCAGGTGGTGGCGATCTCCTGGCCATCGACGAACAGGCGGATATCGCTGCCGCCAGTGACCGAGAAGCGGTACAGGCCGCTGGATTTGGGTTGGAGCGTGGCGGTCCAGCGCGCGGACCACGGCTGGCCCAGGCCATCGGGCACCTTGTCGATGGTGTCGATGACCGCTTCGTTGCGGCTCAGCTTGGGCGTACCGGCAAAGCCGTTGTTGTCGTAGTAGCGTGCCCGCCACTGGCCGACCAGTTCGACAGGCTCCATCAGCGGCAATGGCTTGATGCCTGAGGTGCCGGGCGCGTGGCTGATCCTGGTGCCCTTTGGCGCGCGATGCCTGAGGCCATCCAGCGGGGTGACGATCTGCATGCCCGGATAGTTGACGAAACCGCCGTAGCGCTCGGTCGCGGTGATGTTCTCGCCCGCGTCGTCGCCGATGATGGCCAGCGACTTCATCGACGCGGCCAGCGGCAGCACGCCTGCCGCGTTCTTCAGCAGCACGGTGCCGCGCTCGGCCAGCTCACGCGCCAACGCCTTGTGCGCGGGCGTGCGCACATCGGCCTTCACCTCGCGCGGCAGCGGGTGATCGACCAGCCCCAGGCGGAACATCGGCGTCAGCACGTTGCGCGCCATCGCATCGATCTGCGCAGTGCTGATCTCGCCCGCGCTGACCGAGGCCGCCATCGGCGCACCATAGAAATCCTCGAAACCGAACGGGTTCTTGCCGCCTGGCATGGAGATGTCCATGCCAGCCTCCACCGCCGGGAGCAGGCTGCGATGCCCGAAGTACCAGTCGGCCACGATGTAGCCATCAAAACCCCAGTCCTTGCGCAGCGTGCCAAAGCCCTGCGGATTTTCGCAGGCATACACGCCGTTGATGCGGTTGTAGGCGCACATCACCGAGCCGACCTTGCCCTCCTGCACCGCCGACTTGAATGCCGGGTAGTAGATCTCGTGCAGGGCGCGATCACTCACCTCGATGTTGACCGCGTTGTAGCCGGGCGCGTCGCCGAAGCGGTCGGTTTCCTGGTTGTACGCGGCGAAGTGCTTGGCATCGGCCATGATCGGATGCGACTGCACGCCGCGGATGATGGCCGTGCCCAGCCTGGCGGTAAGCAGCGGATCCTCGCTGAGCGTTTCCGCCAGCCGCCCCCAGCGCACCGAACGGGCGATGTTGATGGTCGGCGCCAGCACCACGTTGTGGCGCTTGCCGGCGTGCTCGGCGCCCAGCGCGATGCCGTAGCGATACAGCAGGTCGGCGTCCCAGCTGGACGCACTCATCATCGGCGCAGGGAAGACCGTCACCCCGGTGGTGCCGTTGCTGACGCCGGCCGGGCCGTCGGCCATGCACAGCTCGGGCAATCCAAGGCGCGCATTGGCCCCGATATGGCCGATGCACGGATTGACGCCAGTGCCGATGTCATCCAGCTCCACGTCGCCATTGAGCAGCTTGAGCTTCTCTTCCAGCGTCATCGCGGCCACCGCGGCCCGGGCCCGCTCGGACGGTGCGCGGCGCTGGTCGAGCCAGGGGCGCTCCTGTGCAACGGCGATGGCCGGGGCCAGCGTGCCGACGGTAAGGAACAACAGCGCGGCGCGCGATGAGGCGAGGGTCATGTGTCGGAATCCTTGTTGCGAATACGAGAGGACCACCGTTTCCGGTGGTCCTCGGGGACTGCGATGGCTTACAGCTTGTAGGAGAAGCTCAACACGAAGGTGCGGGGCCGGTTGGTGTAGATGTTCCAGGGCGTGGCCCCGTAGGCGACCGCGTCGTAGTTGATCGCCGCATCGTCGTTGGTCAGGTTGGAACCGGACAGCGCGATGGTCCACGGGCCCTTGCCGATGCTCACATGCGCGCCCAGCAGCGAGTACGCCTCCAGCGGCATGTAGGTGTTGATGCCTTCGTTGAAAGCGGTGGCACGCGCGCCAGTGTAGGAATAGTCCGCGCCGAGGTTGCCTTCCAGGCCTTCGCTCCAGCTGCCCAGGGAGAAGGCATAGTCGGCCGTGGCCGAGCCGGTCCAACGCGGCACGTAAGGCAGACGGTCGCCCTTGTTGCCGGTGCCGGCACGCGGGTTGTCGCGGTTGAGTGCCGAATCGCTGTAGTTGCCTGACACGCCCAGGGTCAGCCCGTCCACCGGCTGCGCCTGCAGCTGGAACTCGATGCCGGTCACGTCCGCGCCGCCACCGTTGGCGGTGAACGGGAAGGACGTGGTGCCCGAGGTCGCCTGCGCGGTGACCTGCACATCACTCCAGTCGATGTAGTACGCGGCCGCGTTGAAGATCACGCGGTCATCCAGCCAGCCGCTCTTGAAGCCGACTTCGTAGTTGATCAGCGAATCGGCGTCGTAGCCGCCCGGGATCACCACGTTGGCCAGTTCGGCGGCCGTCTGGTCGTTCACGCCACCCGGGCGGAAGCCCTGTGCGACCTGCACGTAGCCCATCACGCCAGGGGTGAACTTGTAGCTGGCGTTGAAGCGGCCGATCACGCCGTTGTCGCTGGACTTGCCATACAGGCCGTAGCCGGTACCGGCGCTGCCACCGGCACGCACGATGCTGTTCGGCTGCGAGTCCAGGTCGAAGGTGTAGTAACGGCCACCGACGGTGACGTTGAGCTGCTCGGTGGCGTTCCAGGACACCTCGGTGAACACCGCCTGTTCTTTCAGCCCGGTCTGCAGGGTGCGCTCCAGCAGGCGCCCGCCCTCCCACTGCGGATTGCCGTAGGCATCGGACAACGGCCATGCACTGCGGAAGGTCCGGTCCTGGTCCTGCTGGTACACACCCGCCAGGAACTGCACGGGACCATCCAGCGAGGAGGCAAAGCGCGCCTCATAGGTGTCCACGGTGCGCTCGTTGGGCTGGATCAGGCTACTCAGGCCGTCGGTATACGGATCCAGGCCGAAGTACAGGTTGGCCACGTAGGACGCATCGCGGCTGTACCTGGTCTGCCGATCGAAGCGCGAGGCGGTCGCGGTGAAGGTACCGTACGGCTGCCAGTACTCGACCTTGAAGTTGTACATGTGGACGTTCTCGTCCCACGGATTGCGCGTCAGGTCGGCCTGGCGGTAGTCGCTGCCATAGGACAGCGGCGCGCCGGTGTAGTCGACGGCGTTGTAGTAGCTCTTGCCGTCCTGCTGCGTGCTCTGCTGCATCATCATCGCGGTGATGCTCAGGTCCTCGCTCGGCTTCCACAGCGCGGAGATGCGCCCGGCCTTGCTGGTCTCGGCATTGACGCCCTGCTGGAAATTGCTGTCGATCCAGCCCGGCAGCTCGTTGCCGAAGGCCGCCACGCGCAGGGCGAAGACATCCTTCACGATCGGCAGGTTGAAGGCGACATCGGCCTGGTAGCCCAGGTCGGCGCCCTTCGTCGCGCGCAGCGAGGTATTCACCGTGCCTTCGAAGCGATCCAGCTTGGGCTGGGCGGTGATGTAGCGGATGGTACCGGCCAGCGAGCCGGAACCGAAGGTCGTGCCTTGTGGCCCCTTGAGCACTTCCACCCGTTCCAGGTCGAACAGCTTGACGTCGGACTGCTGGCCGCCGCCGTCCTGATCGTTGGCACCGGTGATGACCACGTCATCCAGGTAGACGCCCACGGTGCCGGCACCGTTGGAGGTGATGCCGCGGATGATGTAACGCTTGTCGCCCGGGCCGTTGTCCTGCACCGAGAGGCCATCGACCTGGTGGTAGAAGTCGGAGAAGTCCAGTGCGGCCTTCTTGGCGAAGTCCTCCTGGCCCAGCGCCTGCACGGCGATCGGCAGATCCTGCACGGTGCTGGAGGCGGTCATCTTGCTGGCGCTGACGGTGACGTTGCCCAGCGTGGTGGCCTTGCTGGACGACGAAGCGGCCTGCTCGTCCTGCCCGGCATCTCCCGCCATCGCGGTGATCGAAGCCCCCATCAGCAGGGTGGACAGACCAAGCGTCACGGCGAGGTTGAGGCGGGTACGGGTGAGGCGGTTACAGCAAGGGTGCTTGAGGTTCATGGGTTCCCCGTGGAGTGAACGATTGGGCGTGCGCGCAGCGCAGGAATGCGAAAATCGTGGCCGTGTCTGGGCCGGACTACTCCTGTCGGGACACACTCCCCCCCGGGTTGCGTGCGCCTGACGCGACGCGCCAAGCGCGTCACGCAACCGATACTGTTGCCAGCGTGTTGACACGTCGATAACAGGTGAAGGCGAGTTCGTTGCTTGTTGCGCAATTGCCATGTCCTCAGTCCAAGAGCGAATGTCGGGACCACCGCATACGCGAAAGGCCTGCCTTGCATCGCAAGGCAGGCCCCTGTCGTTCCCTGGCTGAGGATCCCCACGCCGATGCTAAGGCCTGGACGCCCGACGGCCAAATGCCTTGGCTGCCCGAAGCCACCGCAGCATTCAGGCCGGTTCGCCCAGACCGTGATAGTTGCGATTGAAATACACCAGGCCACCGGCCTGGGGGGACGTCGCCACGCCCTGCACCTGGCAGAAGAACACGCTGTGCGAGCCCACCTCGGTGATCTGGGTGATGCGGCAATCCAGCGCGGCGCTGGCTTCAGCCAGCACCGGAGCACCGGTGGCCAGCCGCGTCCACGGGTCGTGGTCGAAGCGGGTCTCGGCCCCGGCCGGCGTTGCGAACCGCCCGGACAGTTCGCGATGCCGGGCCGACAGCACGTTGACGCACAGCACGCCGTTGTCGCGGAACAGCTGGTGCTTGCCGGACTTGCGGTTCATGCACACCAGGATGGTCGGCGGGCTGTCGGTCACGCTGCACACCGCCGAGGCAGTCATGCCGTGGCGGCCGGCCGCACCGTCGGTGGTGATGATGTTGACCGCGGCGCCCAGGCGCGACAACGCCTGGCGGAAATCGTCGATGGCGAGCGGGGGAATGGCGGCATCCATCAAGCAGTCCTCAGAGGTCCAGCACCAGGCGGGGCGAACACGCGCGCGAACAGCACAGCAGGATCTGGTCGTTGTCGGCCTTTTCCTCGTCGGTCAGGAAGACATCCCGATGGTCCGGCACGCCGGCCAGCACCGTGGTCAGGCAGGTGCCGCAGACGCCTTCCTCGCAGGAGACCTGCACCTTCACCCCGATCGCGGCCAATGCCGCGGTGATGCTTTGGCCCTCGGCCACCTGCACCACCCGACCCGACTGCGCCAGCTCCACCTCGAAACCGGCACCGCCGGTGTCCACCTCCACCGAAAAGTACTCGCGATGAATGCAGACCTCGGCGTGGCCGGCCACCCGCGCACCCTCGATTACCCAGTCCATGAAGCCCGCCGGTCCGCACACGTAGACATGCACGTCCGGCGCCGGCGCTGGCAGCTGGGTCGATGGAGCGAAGCGCCGGCCATCGCCACGTTCGTCGTGGTAGATCCACACGTGGCCGCCGAAGGGCGCCTCGCGCAGCTCGTCCAGGAACGCGGCCTGTTCCGGCGCCCGGCTGCAGTAGTGCAGCTCGAACGAAGCGCCGGCGCGATGCAGCGCGTGGGCCATGGCGATCATCGGCGTGATGCCGATGCCGCCACCGACCAGGACCGAGTGGCTGGCGCCGGCGGCGAGCGGGAACAGGTTGCGCGGCACACCCACCTGCAGCGTGGACCCGAGCTGCAGGTCACGGTGCACGGCCTGCGATCCGCCCCGCGTCGCCGGGTCCAGCAACACGCCCAGACGATAACGCGAGGCATCGGCCGGATCACCGCATAGCGAATACTGGCGCACCAGTCCGGCGGCCAGGTGCACATCGACATGGGCGCCGGCGTCGAAGGCCGGCAGCGGTGCACCATCGGGTGATCGCAGTTCCAGCACCACGATGTGATCGGTCTGCAGCTCGCGGCGCGCGATCTGCAACTGGAGCAATTCGGTGGAAGCGTTCATCGACGACTCAATGGCGGGCTCGGAAAGCAGGGAGGCGGCAGCGGGTTCAACGCAGGTAGAGGCCGCCGTTGATATCCCAGGTGGCGCCGGTGACAAAGGCCGCGGCCGGTGACAGCAGGTGCGCGATGGTCTGCGCGACAAACGCCGGATCGCCCAGCGCACCAACCGGGATGTTCTGGAGGAACTGCGCCATGCGCTCGGCCGGCACCACGCGATGCACGACTGGCAGATCCAGCGGACCGGGCGCGATGGCATTGACGGTCACGCCATGGCTGGCCAGCTCGCGCGCGAACACCTTGGTCAAGGTGACGATGGCGCCCTTGGACGCAGCGTAGTGCGCGCCGGTGGCCGTGCCGCCGTTCTGGCCGGCCAGCGAGGCCAGGTTGACGATGCGACCATAACCGCGCGCACTGAAGTAACGGCCGAACACCTGACAACCGGAAAACACGCCGCCGGCATTGATCGACAGCACACGGGCGAACGCTTCGGCTGGAATGTCCATCACCGGCGTGGCCATGGTGACCGCTGCGTTGTTCACCAACGCGTGCACGTCGCCCCAATGTGCGGTCACCGCTTCCAGCGCCAGCTGAAAGTCATCGCGGCCGCCGATATCCAGCGCCAGCGGCAGCGCGGTGGCGCACTGCGCATCCAGCGCCTCGGCCACGGCGGTCGCCGCGGCCAGGTCGATGTCGGTGACCGCCACTTTCCAGCCCTGCTCATGCAGGCTGCGCGCGATGTACGCGCCCAGCCCTTGCCCGGCGCCCGTCACCAGCGCCACCTGCGCGGTGGCGCTCACAGCAGGTAGCCCAAGGCATGCAGCGCGTCGGACGAATCCACCAGGCGCACCACCTTCTGGTCCAGCTTCAGTGCATCGCCTTCGGCAATGAGGCGGTACTCCACCTCGGCCGCGTAGACGCGCTGCAGCTGCATGCGCTGTTCCACCAGCACCTGTGCGGCGCGCAGTTCGATCACGCCCGGCGCGCTGCGGGTGACGCGAAAACGCGAGACCGTGCGCACCGTGCGCGCGGCCGGCGCGTTGGAGATGGTGAACCCCCCACTGAGGCGCTGCGTGCGCATCAGGCGCATCTCGGCATCGTCATAGGCCACGTTGAGCGTGTCGGCGAAATTGGTCTCGCCATGCTCGATCGGGATCACGTAATGCCCGGTGGCACTCCACAGCGCCAACCACGCCGGGTAGTCGACATGGTCGAGCAGGTCGGCCTCGGTCCAGATGAACTCGGATGCCTCGGAGAGGGAAATCGTGCGCGCCTGCGGCGCCCATGCGGTCACGGCGCTCATGCGGCCATCATCCGCTTCCATTGCGCGTAGGAGGCGCGCATGCCGGTTTCGGCACTGACGTCGCCCAAGGGCTTGCCTTCCCCGGACGTCGCTTCCAGGCCGAGACTCCGGTTCAGCAGGATCCACACGTCCTCGCCTCCGGCCTGCACGCCGCGCTGCACCCGCTGCCAGGCCTCGGCATCATCCGGGCTGCCGAACCCCATCGGGCCCTGGAAGTGCTCGTGCAGGCGCAGGCGCGCGCGGTTGGCCGCGACCGGGCCGCCGTCCATGGTGATGACGATGTGGTTGATCTCGGTTTCGTCCACCGAGATCGGGCGCAGCTCGCGGAAGAACGCCATCGAGCAGGCGATATTGGGAAACAGGTTGAGGTTGAAGCCGCTGCCGCCGACCGCGCGCACGATGCGACGGACTTCGGCCTCGCCATGACCTTCTGCCGCCAGCTCGTCGGCCAGCGCCTGGAAGCGCTCCGGGATCGGGTCGTCCAGGTTGGCGTCCAGGTCCACCAGCTCGGGGATCATCACCATCACGCTGTGGCCGTTGCCCAGATCTTCGACCGAGCCCTTCTTGCCGACGAAGGTGAACAACTCCTCGGTGTCGCCATCGAGCGACTGCAGGAACGACTTGTGCACCACCGGGAAATGGTAGGCATCGGTCGTGTTCTCCATTTGGATCTTCCAGTTTCCCGGAAAGCGGAACTTGTGCTCGCCGGCGGCCTTGATCGGATAGCCGCCGCCCTGCTTCATGAACAGATCCATCCACTTCCTGGCCGGGCCAAGGAAGTCCTCCAGCGACTCGATGTCCTCGCGAAACGTCGCGAAGATCATCCCGGCGTACTGCGCCACGCGCAGCGAGCGCAGCGGGAATTTGGACTTGTCGAAATCCGCCGCGTAGCCCTCCGGGTGCGGCACGCCCCGCAGCGCGCCATCCAGGCCATAGCTCCAACCGTGGTACGGGCACACGAAGCTATTGGTCTTGCCCTTGCGTCCCTCGCACACGGTGGAGGCGCGGTGACGGCACCGGTTGAGGTGCACGTGCACGACCTGCTTGCGGTCGCGCACCACCACCACCGGATGGCGACCGACGTGGGTGTTCTTGAAGCTGCCGGGCTGCGGCACCTCGCTGGCGTGGGCCACCCACACCCAGGTGTTCTCGAAGATGCGCGTCATCTCCTCGTCGAAGAGTGCGGCGTCCTTGTACAGCGAGCTATGCACGCGATCAGGCTGGACGAGATGCTCCAGGGCCCGGGGTTGCGAGGCGGCGTTGATGGTCATGAAGGTTCCTGCCGGAAAGGTGGGAAGGCGTTGCGCGTCAGCGTTGCCCTGGCTCTGCCGCACCCATCTGGTCGTCCCAGGGTTGCTGGCGTGTCTGCGCGAACAGGTTGGTGGTGGAGAAATGCGCGATGCGCCAGCGGCCGAAATCGAAGCGGAACTCGGCCTCGATGCGCGCGCTGCGCAGGGTCGAGGTCTCGTCATGCAGGCTGGAGGCCTGCAGCATCACCCAGGTGCCGTGGGCCACTTCGCCGTTCTGCACGTGGATCGTCTCGGAAGTGAGGTAATGCACGTTGAGCGCGAAATGCGGTGTCGGCCCGCGGTAGGCATCGAGGAAATCCACGATCGCCTGACGGCCTTCGTGGCGGCCGAACGCCTTGGCGTACTTGCCGCCGCGGCCTTCCCACACCGCGTCCTGGGTGAACAACGCCGCCAGCTCGTCCATCGGCGTGGACGCATCCAGCTGGTCGCACAGGCGCATGTACTCGGCCATCACCCAGCGGCAGGCGCTCTCCGCTTCATAGGCAGCGATGCGGCGCTCAGCCCTGGACAGCCGCTCGCTCAGCTCCTGCAGACTGGGCGTACGCAGGCGCGTGCGGCTGGTGCGCGTGACTGTCATGCAGGCACGACCAGTTCGCGGCCCAGGCGGGCTTCCACGCGCAGGTACTTCCAGAGGCGGTACTCGCCCACCTGCGTGACACGGAACAGGTTGCAGCAGTCCACCACGGCCTGGCGGTCGGTGGCTTCCACCAGCAGGTAGCAGGTCCATGGCCAGCCGCTGGGCGAAGTACCGACCATGGTCTCGTCGTCGTCCATGGTGCCCATCAGGCGCACGCCGGGCATGGTGTTGACGCCCTTGAGCATCTCGCCGACGGCCTTCCACACCGTGCCGATCTCGCTGCCCGGCAGGTCGAAGAAATTCTGGGTCACGGCGATGCACAGCAGTGCGCGGATCGGGTACGCGTTGGTCGTGGACATGAGGTAGGTGCTCGCTTCTTCGATGGGAAATCAGGGGTAGCCCGGTGGCGTGGACTGGCCAAGCAGCACGCGCCCGGCGCTCTGCCAGTGGCCTTCGGCGAGGAAGGCGTGTTGCACCACCACCAAGGCGTCATGCAGGTAGCGTTGCATCGGCTGGGCGCGGAAGATGCCTGGCGTGCCCGCCAGCGTGAACGCCGCACGTGCCACATCCGCGCCAACGCGGGCGGCATTGGTCGAGGCCAGGCGCAGCAGGTTGCTCTGCTTGGGCGTGATCGCCTCGCCGGCCAGCACGCACTGCCATACCTCTTCGGTGGTTTCGTAGAAGAAGGCGCGGGCCGAGCGCAGTGCGGCTTCCGCCTTGGCCAGTTCGATCTGCACGTAGGCGCGGTCGGCCAGGTTGGGCGCGCCGGTGATCGAAGCACGCCCGTCGGCCGCGGCAGTGATCTCGTCCAGCGCGGCACGGGCCACGCCCAGGCCCACCACGGCCAGCACCTGCGCAGCAAAGGCGATGGCGGGATAGCGATACAGCGGCGAGTCCAAGCTGGGCGCGCCACCGCGAATGAAGGTCCAGTCCTCGGGCACGACAGCCGCATCCACGGCGACGTCATGGCTGCCGGTGCCCTGCATGCCGATGACATCCCAGTTGTGCACGATGCGCACCTGCTCGCGCGGCAACACCGCCATGCGCGGCAGCCCAGGCGCCGGATCGGTGTCCAGCGTGATGCCCACACCGATCAGCGAAGCACCGGTGCAGCCGCTGCCGAACTTCCACCGCCCGCCCAGATGGATGCCATCCTCCTGTCGCTGCGCCAACTGCGGCGGAAACAGCGCGCCGGCGAACACCACATCCGGCCCGTCGGCGTAGATCTTGCGCAGCGTGGCCAGCGGCAGCGACGCCAGATACATCACCGACACGCCGAAACTGGCCACCCAGCCGGCTGAACCGTCGGCCTGGGCGATGCGCTCGACCAGCCGCAGGAACTGCGCCGGCGCGACCTCGTCCCCGCCCAGGCTGCGTGGCACCAATGCGCGATACACGCCGATCCGGCGCAGCTTCTCCACGATGTCCTGCGAGAGAAACGTCTGCTGCTCGAACTCGCCGCGACGTGCCCGGATGTCGAGCAACAACGCGTCGAGTTCGGAAGGCGTAGTGGCCGGCGGCGCGGCGGGGATGGCTTGGGCGGTGCTGGCGTTCATGCTGGCCCTTGGGAAAGTAGGAGGTGCTGCACGTTGGCAGCGAGTCGTTCGGCGATGCGGCACAGCTGCGCATCCGCGCCCTTGCGCCCGACCAGCTGCAGGCCGGCCGGCAACCCGGCCGGCGTGGACAGCGGCACGCTGATGGCCGGGTGGCCACTGAGATTGAAAGGCCGCACGAAGCGGGTGATGCCGATGGCGGCGCGCGCATCGGCGGCGTCTTCCAGCGTCAACGGGAAATCCGGCATGGTCGGCAGCACCAGCGCATCGACCTGTGACAAGGCGAGGTCCACTTCGGCGCTGAAGCGCGCACGCACGGTCTCGGCCAGCTGCACGGCGGCATCGCGCGTGTTGCCCGCGGCCTTCAGCCGCACGCGGACGTCATCGCCCAGTAGCGGGTGGTCGACGATGTGCGAGAACGCCTGCCAGTTTTCGCGATTGATGATGACCAGCCCGGCGTCGAAGGCATCGGCCAGCTGCGAGAGCTGCACGTCCTGTCGCTGGAAGCCGGACTGCAGCACGGCTGCCTCCACCGCGGCGTTGATCTGCACATCGGCATCAAGCGCAACCCAGCCCAGCCTGATCACCGCGCGGGTCTCGTCAGGGACGAAGCCTGGGTCGATCAGTGCCATGCCCCGGGTCAGCAGGTGTGCGCTGCCGGCGAACACGCCCACGCAATCCAGCGAACTGTGCGCTGGTGCGACACCGCGGCGACTGACGCGACCGAACGTCGGCTTGATGCCGAAGACACCGCAGCAGGCCGCGGGAATCCGTACCGAGCCACCGGTGTCGGTGCCTAATGCGATGTCCGCCAGGCCAGCGGCGACCGCTGCCGCCGAACCGCTGGAGGAACCGCCCGGCACGCGTCCGGGAAAGTGGGGGTTGGGCGGCGTGCCGAAGCGCCGGTTGATGCCAGTGACGCCGAAGGCCAGCTCATGCAGCTGTGTCTTGCCGACCAGGCGTGCACCGCCATCCAGCAGGTGCTGCACGACCGCGGCATGCGAGGACGGCGGCGGCGCCGCATCAAACACCGCCGAACCGGCCCGCGTGCGCACCCCGGCCACATCGATCGTGTCCTTGACCGCCACGCGCAGGGGCCCTGATCCCAACGTCAATGGCGCGATGAAGGCCGGGTGCTGCAACACGTCCGGTCCGGCGGTGTCCATGTCAGCGCCCCTGCCGCTGGCGCATACGGCGCACGGTGGCGTCGAAGACCAGCCGCGCGGCATCGGCCTTGTCGACCATGCGCCGTGCCGATTCGACGCAGCGCCGGCGCACCTCGTCGCCCAGCACCACGTCGGGGCCGCCGATCATGCCGGCATGGCATTGCACCTCGGCGGCACGCTGCACGATCCACAGCAGCATGAAGGTATTGGGGATGTCGCGCTCGCAGACGGCCACGCCGTGGTTGCGCAGGCAGAGCACATGCTTGTCGCCCAGGCTTTCCAGCATGCGTCCGCGTTCGTCATCGAATAGCGTGATGCCCTCGAAGTCGTGATAGCCGATGCGCCCGGTGAGCTGCGCGCCGTAGAACGTGTCGTGGCTGAAACCGGCGACTTTCATCGCCACGCCGGACACGGGCAGCGTGTGCGTATGCGCGACGCACTGCACGTCCGCACGCGCGCCGTGGATCGCGCCATGCAGTGCGAAGCCCGCCGGATTGGCCGGGTGCTGGGAGGCACCGACCAACTGGCCGTCGATGCCGACCTTGACCAGGTTGTCCGGGGTGATCTCGTCGTAGTTCAGCCCGAACGGATTGACCAGGTAGTGGTGTTCCGGCCCGGGGACGCGCACCGAGATATGGTTGAAGATCAGCTCGCCCCAGCCCAGCCAATCGACCAGATGGTAGAAATCGCAGAGCTGCTGGCGCAGCGCTTGCTCGGTGGTGTCGATCCCGACAACGTGGCTCATGCGGCGCCTCGCAGCGCGGCGAGCGCGCGTTCTGATTTGTAGGCGGCCAGGCCGACGATGCTGCGAGCCACCGGCATGGCGTGGCCGGCCTGCTCGGCCAGCTCCAACACCGCGTAGCCGATGGCGGCCAGCTCCAGCGGACGCCCGGCGCGATAGTCCTGCAGCATCGAGGTGGCAAATGCACCGACACGCTGGCCGGTGGCGATCATGTCGTCGAACGGCATCGACGGCTGCACGCCGTAATGCTGGGCCAGTCCGATGGCCTCGCACAGCACCGCGTCCACCGAGGCACGCAGGTCCGGCCGGTTGAACTGCGCGTCCAGATGCGACTCGGACACGACCGACAGCGGATTGGTCGCCAGGTTCAGCGCCACCTTGGTCCACAGGTCGCTGCGGATGTCCTCGCTGAGCCTGGTGGTGATGCCGGCCGCGTCCAGCCGCTGTCCCAGCGCGCGCGTGTGCGCGGTGATGCCACCCAGCACGTCGCCGATCACCAGCCGCTGCGGACCGGTGGCATGGGCGACGCCGTCCGCAGCCAACGCAGCGGTGATGTAGACCACGCTGCCCACCAGATGCGACGGCGCCAGCGCTTGCAACGCGCGCGCGCCGGGATCGACGGTTTCCACGTGGCGCACGGTCGCGCCCGCCTGGCCATGGAAGTACCACCACGGCACGCCGTTGACCAAAGGCACCACGCGCGTGTGCGCACCGAGCAATCCGCCGATATCGGCCAGGACCACGGGCAGCACGTGGGATTTGACTGCCAGGAACACCACGTCCTGCACCGGCAGGTCGGCCGCGTCCGCCAAGTGGACGGACGCCTGCGCGAGCGGCTGGTCGCCGAGGCGGTAGCGCAGTCCATCACGGGCGATCACCTCGCGCCGCGACCCGCGTTCGACCACATTGACCTGCGCACCGGCGCCGGCCAGCAGGCCGGCCACCACCGAACCGATGGCGCCGGCACCGATCACCGTGACCTTCATCGGTGCGGCCGACGCCGGGTTCACGCAGCCACCGCGGTCTGTACCGCCAGCAAGGCATCGCCGAAGCGCCGCACGGCGCCCTGCGCCAGCCCGGCCACATTGATGCGGCCAGACCCCGCCATGTAGACGCCGTGGTCCGTGCGCAGGCGCTCGATCGCGGCCGCCGACAGGGGCAACATGGCAAACAGGCCACGCTGCCGGGCCAGCGGCGCCAGATCCACCGCACCGACCTGACCCAGCGCCGCCAGCCCCTGGCGAATGCCGTTGATGCGCTGGGTCATGCCACGAAGTTCATCCAGCCATGCCTGACGCAGGGAGGCATCGGACAGGATGACGCGCACCACGGCCGCACCGTGATCAGCCGGCATCGAGTAGTTCGCACGGGCATGGGCGGCCAGGTGGCTCAGCGCCGCCTGCGCGGCGGCAGGCTGCTCACCGATCACGTACAGCGCACCCACCCGCTCACGGTACAGGCCGAAATTCTTGTCGCAGGAATACGCCACCAGTGCCTGCGGCACTCGGGCCACCAGCTGCCGCAGGGCCCCTGCATCGGCATCCAGATCCACGCCGAGTCCTTGGTAGGCCAGGTCGACCAGCGGCACCAGACCGCGGCGCACGATGACCTCGCTGATCTCCTGCCACTGCTGGGCGCTTGGATCCGCGCCAGTGGGGTTGTGGCAGCAGCCGTGCAACACGACCACGTCGCCGGCTGTGGCCTGCTCCAGCGCGGCCAACGTCGCCGCCTGATCCACCTGCTGCTGCAGCGGATCGTAGTGGCGATAGGTCTGGATCTGCAGGCCCGCTGCTGCGAAAACCGGCGCATGGTTGGGCCAGCTCGGCGTCCCCAGCCACAGGCGATGCCGCGGCGAAGCGCCGGCGACCAGATCCGCCGCCAGTCGCAGGGCACCGGTGCCGCCAATCGTCTGCATGCCCACCAGGCGTCCACTCAGCGCTTCTGCCAGCGGCGCACCGAACACCAGCGGTGTCAGCGCCCGCACGAATTCAGTGTCGCCCTCCGGCCCCAGGTAGGATTTGCTGCCCTGCGTTTCCACCAGCTTGCGCTCGGCCAGCTTGACCGACTCCATGACCGGCGTGGCGCCGGCCTCGGTGCGATACACGCCCACCCCGAGGTCGAGCTTGTGGCGACGCACATCGGCTGCGTACAACGACATCAGGGCGAGGAGGCCGTCGGGCGGCTGCTGGGTCAGGACATTGAACGGCACGGCTGGACCTCTTGAAAGAACGCCCCGGCCACGGTCGAACGTGTTCCCGGACTACGTTTTCCAGCCTATCCACTCGCCAGTGGCGTTCAATGATGCCCCCGGCGAAGTTCGTTGCACCGCGCGTCAACAAGCCAGGGCGGGGACGCGACAATGCAAACCGACACCCTGCAGCCCGGCGCGCGACCTGACGACAGGGCGCATGGCCGCCTCGCGCGCACTGCAGAAAAGGCGCGTTGCCCGCGTGATCGCGATGACAGGGCACCCCGCCTCCAGCCTGGGCGGCGCGCGCAGGCAAGGTGCGCGGGGCCTCTCCCGCAATCGGCACACCAGCGCACGGCGCTTTGCGATATTGCGCTGGGCGTCTCTGGTGACGCCCGCGCCGCCTCGCCCGTCAGGGGGCTGCGTGTTCCTGCTGCAGCTGCAAGACCGGCAGGTTCAGCGCTGCCCGGCTGCGGCCAAGGCGTGCGACAGCACCAGCGGGTCGCGCTCGGGACTGAAGTACATCAACGTCAGGCGTCGCGCGTCACGCGCTGCGTCCGTGCCGATACGCCTCAAAGTGCATGTCCCGCCGAGGCCCGCGTGCTCATCGCTCGCTTTGGCAATCTGCTCGATTGCTTTCAGCTCACCCCGGCTGGCAAGCGCCCTCGTCATAAGCCGTTTCCCGCGGATCGCCTGCCCTGCCTGCCGGCCGCCTCTGCAGGGACAGCATTCACCGTCAACACAGGACACCGCCCTTGCCCGAGCTCCATCTTTATCTCCATCTTTATCTCCATCTCAATCTCCATCTGCATCCGCATCCAGCCTTCCAAGGCTCAAGCGCCAAGCACTCCCTCTGGCTTGATGCGGCAATCCCCATGTTGTCCACTTTGATGACCGAACCGGCTCTGATCGCACCACGGTCGCGCAGCATTCGGGCAAGCCACGCCAGGGGCTTTAGGGCGGGAGAATGGCATGAGATTGCGCGAGACCGGTTGCCTCGCAAGGAATGACGATAACCCAGCAAACAAACGCTTCAGAGCAAACCAAGACTGGCTTCATCTCTTGGTTTCTTTTGCTGCTCATGTTGCTAGCAGGGCCTTCGCAGGCAACTTCATCTGCAGCATTCCATCGCGAGCACTTTGATCTTGGCATGGGGGTCGGCCATGACGATCAGCCGATCATCGCGAGCGTCAACGTTTCTTATCTTGGAACAAAAGGTATTTAGGCAGGCTTCCCAGACCTGAAGATCGCGCAGTCTGATGTTGACGCAGGACGCATCGAGATCGATGACGTCAATCCAGGTGGAGCCAGCCTGCCGCTATCATTCCATCTATCTGTCAATGGGAAAAAGGAACCATCCGTTTCAACGGAAAGGTTGAGCACGGTACGTTTGTGGGGAGATCCATCGGCGCAATCGTGCAAGCCAGTGCTCCCTGGCTTGGCTGGTGCCTTACCCATGGGACCTCGCATAGACAGCTGCCCGCGCAGGCGGTCCGGTCCGCTGCAGAGGGCACCCTATCCAGCTGCAACGGAGCGGCGCACTACCCAGGTCGCCGCCGGCCACACCACCCACCGGCTCAATGCCGAGATCAGCATCGGCAAGGACGCAACAAGCGCAGGCAGCACCGGGCCGAAGACGAAGGTCATGCCCATGACGAAACCGAACAAATACTCGGCGCGGTAAACCGGACACAGTGCGCTGGCAATCAAAATAGCCAGCGCGACCTGCGTGGCGGCAGGTTCGCCATGGGTTGCGAAGGCCACCGCCAGCGCGGCACCCGCGCCCACTGACCCAAGGAAGCCCGCCATCGCCGGAATAATGGCGCCCGCACGGCGGTCCGCTCTCCGGACGACCACCCCGCCAGCCAATGCGCCAAGCAGCGGCAGCACCACCAGCCCCCAGACATTGGAGATGGCGGGCATGCTCGCATCGTTGAGAAAGTGGTGGCGCTGGATGCCGCCGTGCGTATGTTCCCAGCCTAACTGCAGCAGCACCACGCCCATTCCCAACACGACGGCGCACGGCAGCAGCCAACGAAATTTCGGGATCGCCATCATCAGGGCCTTCGTTTTTGGTTGCCTTTCCAGATCGGCAGCATAGAAATCGCGCATCCGCCCCGCAATGTGGCCGACGACACCATGACCAACGGCGGCCAGCGCAGCAAGGCCGGTGATGTCCGGAGCCAAGGACTACCTGACATTGTCCGCCATTGAGGAGGTCGGCCGGAGCACGTGGATCGGTCCAGACGGCCGGCATTGGCGTGGCACGTCAGCATCCCTGCAAACTGGACGGCTTGACCGAACGACGCGCGGAGATGACTTCGTCGCACGCTCCAGGGTCCCGGCGGCTCCGGGCAGCTACCAGGCCGGGGCAGACATGCCAGTCAGTGGCGCCCACGCGCGCCCATCGCACGAGGGGCTGGTCTTGCCGCCGCAACTTCACCACCGAGGTTACGGTCAAGCAGGCAGTCGATGAAGGCACGGAGCAGGTAGCGCCTGCTGGAATAGTAGAGATATAAGCCAGGCACGGTTGGCGACCAGTCGGCCAGGACGCGCTTCAGCCGTCCGTCTTGCAACGCATCGGCAACGCCGTCGCCTTGATAGGCATGCAGGATGCATGACCGCCGCTGCCAATGCCCAGTGTGGGTTCCGCAAGCTTCTGGCTGCGCAACTGCGTGTTCCGTGCCACCGAGGCGGTGAGCGCACGGTCGTACTCAGATGCATTCGTCACCCGCGGCGTTGCGTCGGATGCCGCATGAAGATCGAGCAAGCGTCATTGAATGCCGCCGGGTTGGTGGCGCACGCTTTGATGAAGTGATTGGGGGGGAAGATGCGTGCGTGCCCGCCCGAACATCAACGGATGCCACTCGTACCACGACTGACCAACACCATGGACCAGCAGGACCAACGGGCCTTCGCGCCCGGCGACATCGTGCGGTGCCGAGCCGCCCACATCTTGGTCCTTGGACACGAAGCCCGCCGGTATCGGGAAATCGTCCGTGGCGACGATGGAATCACGCGATAAGCGCCAGGGTGCGGGCCAACAGCAAGGCGATGTTCTTCAATGTGGGTCCCATCGGGATGACAGCGTGAGCACTCAATGCGCGCCTACCGGGGACGCCTTGCGCACGCCCGGGCGGAAGCCATGCGTGGCCCACGTTGCGAGCGCGAGGGCTGCCACTGACATCGCGGCCATCGCCCAAGGTGCGGAATTTCCACCGAAGCGGGTCAACAGGAGGCCACCTGACAGGCCGCCGAGCGCAATGGCCAGATTCCAGGACGTGGTCACCATCGCCTGGACCACGTCCACGTGCGGTCCGGCCGCATCCGCGGCAGCGGTCTGCAGCAAGGTGGCGGCACCACCAAAGCTCAGGCCCCATAAACCGACGCCGAGATAGATCAGCCAGGCAGCTCCTGCGGCGCTCGCCAGCACAAGCGCGGAAGCAGCGAAACCGACCAGGCAGACCAACACCAGCAAGCGCAGCCATCGATCGACGGTGGCACCGATGGCCCAGATGCCCAGCAGCGCCGTGATGCCGAACGTCAGCAGCACGGTATCGACCTGATCATGCACGCCATGCGCGGACAGATACGGCGCGACATAGGTGTAAAGCACGTTGTGCCCCAGCATCCAGATCATGACGACCAGCAGCACCGGACGGATGCCGCGCAGTCTCAGCACGTTGCGCAAAGGCAGCCTGGTCCCGGACCGCTGCCCGGGAAGGTCCGGTACGGCCTTCAGGATCCACGCAACCAATACCAGCGCCAGCAGCGACATCACGCCAAAAGACACTCGCCAGCCCACCATCCCACCCAGCCAAGCGCCGGCGGGCGTGCCAAGCGACAACGCGATTGGCGTGCCCACCATCGCGATGGCCAGCGCCTTTCCCTGCAAGTGCCCTGGAACCAGGCGGCGCGCATATCCGGCCAGGATTCCCCACGACAGCCCTGCCGCGATGCCGGCCATGAAGCGGGAGATCAGCGCGACCTCGATGTTGGGGGCGAACGTGGTCGACGTATTGAACACCAAGAAACCCACCACAGCGGTCAGCAGCGTCCGACGCCGACGCCATCCCTGGGTGGCGATCGTCAGCGGGACTGCCGCCAGCAGCGAACCGAGGGCGTAGATGCTTACGAACTGGCCCGCCATGGCCTCGGAGACCTGGATCCCGGCGCTGATCTGCGGCAACAGCCCGGCCGGCAGTGTCTCGGTGAGGATGGCAATGAAGCCGGTCATCGCAAACGCCAGGAGCGCGGCGACGGGCAGCGCCTGGGCGGGCCGTGGCGGGACCGTCAGGGGAGATGGAATCGTGTTCGTCATTAGGAAGCGGAACTTATGTACAGATCGGTATATAAGTAAGCCGGACGCGAGCCTGCCCGTCAAATGATTTATGTACAGATCAGTAGTAAAGTGTGTTCCACCTCCAACGGAGCCCTGCCATGGCCAGAACCGGCCGCCCCCGCAGCTTCGACCGCGCCCAAGCCGTCGACCAGGCGATGCATGTCTTCTGGGCGCACGGCTATGAATCGGCCTCGCTGGCCCGGCTGAAGGACGCCATGGGCGGCATCTCCTCACCGAGCTTCTATGCCGCGTTCGGCTCGAAGGTAGCGCTTTTCGAGGAGGTTCTGCGGCGCTATCTGTCTACACACGGGCAAGTCATGTCCCGCTTGTACGACCCCGAAGCCGAGCCACGCGCGGCGGTAGAGGACGCGCTTCGAGCCAGCGCGCGCATGCAGACCGACAAGGCACACCCGCCTGGATGCCTGTTGACGCTGGCGGCGACCACCACGCCCAGTGATGCAGCCATGCCGCAGAAAATCCTGTCCCAGGACCGGCGCAACACCCGGGCGGGCTTCACCGCCTGTGTGGCGCGTGCAGTGCAACGCGGCGAGCTGCCTTCCGACACGGATGTCGCGTCGATGGGGCTGTTGCTCGAAACCTTCGTGCGCGGCCTGACGCTGCAGGCCCGCGATGGCATTTCATTGCGCAAGCTGGACGCGGCGATCGATCGATTGATGGCGGGATGGAAGCAACCGCGCGTACGCCACTGACCTTCTCGCATGGACAGCATGTGTTGCTCGCAACAGGCCACCTGCGGTAATGCGAACAAGGATGCTGCTGAAAGCACAAGTTGTGCTGCGCAGATGAAACATGAGATGTCCGCCACCAATACAGCGCCGGAAGCACACTGCAGCTTTTGAGGACGCCTGCCTGCCAGACCCAGCCCCACGAGCGCAGGCTAATCCGATGGCCCCATCGACGGAACTCGGCGACTCCCTCTGTGCAAGGAATCGCCATCTCGGTACATCACACGCTCGATCCAGTCGATATATCGCGAGATGCGGACGTTCTGTACGACCTGACCGTAGAACCCCGCCTCTAGCGCATGATCAGAAGTCGCGGTAATCCAGGACCCCAAACCGACCAGTTGCGTGACGCCGTTGTCTTCGATCAGCAAGGGTCCGCCACTGTCGCCACTGCCCAGGACCCCTTCAAGCGCGACAGCCTTCGGAGGAGGATCGAACCGATACCAGAGATAGCGCTCGTTAGCGCCGGTGATCGCATTGAACGCGCGTCGCAGCTCGACCCGATGCGAGCCACCCTGGGCCTGCCCGTGATCACCGTTGCCGGTCGCCCCCTTGCCTACGAGCATCGCGATGCTCGCGACCTCCTCACTGCCACGATAGAGCGACACCGGCGCAACCCCATCGACAGGTGAGGCGAGCTTGATCAGCGCGATATCGTCTGATTCCGCAAGAAAGGCGTGGATCTTGGATGGATTCCCCGTCGCCAGCGCCTCCTCTCCCAAGCCACTGGGCATTCGCTTGTAGCCAGGGTGCAGGAAGACGCGCTCCACCTGATAAGGCTTGCCATGGATCACCACCTCTGCCGCCATTCCCGCCATCGGCGCCGCGTGAGCCGCTGTCACGACCCACTCCGGGGCGATGAGCGCGCCATGCCCTTCCCCTGGCATGTCCGCAAGCGCGGGGAATATCGATCCATCGATCCGATACTTGGCATCGTCCACATCGCTGCGGATGACGATGGCCCCAGCAGCGAACGGAAGGCCGATGAAAACCAATAAAAGCCAGCGCGCCATCCATCCTACCCCTGTATGCGTCGGTCTGAGGTGCATCCACGGTGCGGCAAATGCCCCTGTGGCGAACCACCTAGACAAGCTAGCTGAGAAGGATCGGATCAGGCGCGATGATCCGACGAAGCGCCTTCCAGACTGACGAAAGCAGAAAATCGGTCCCTGGAGCGAGGGCAAGCTTCGAAGCCTGCACCGCTCGGGACAAGGGGTGCCGAAGCATCTGCCTGGAAGACTAATTGCGGCCAACAGCTGCCACTTTCTATACGCGATAAAACGCATGCAGCCGCTCCAAGGAGCATTGAAGCAGTAGATCCATCACTTGGTCCGCCTAGGCCGTGAGTCAGCATGAAGAACTGTTGCAGCTCAAGTCCGATCAAGCAGCGCGGGCCGACTTGCATCGGCCGCCTCCAGGTGCCTCATCGTTTCACAAAGCGGTAAGCAAAACGATCGGTGTTGCCCTTGATCGCGGCATCGAACACCTTGGCCGTGTGTAAGTCATCCTTGCTGGCGAGCAAAGTGCTTTCCGCGTCCAATACAAAGCCGGCCGCTTCGACCTCCTCGCGTACGGTGGCAGGATCAATCCGATGCAGCGACTGGGTATCGGACGTGCCGGTGCCTGCGGCGGCGGCATGGTCAACGATGACGTAAAACCCACCTGGATTCAGCCTTGCGTGGACCGAGCGATTGAAATCCGCGGCAGTCGCGCCCCTGGCCTGGATCAGCGGAGTGTGGAGGTCGTGGTAGAACAGGTGCAGCCACAGGACATCGGCAGGTTTGGTGACGTGCGACATGGCGACAAGATCCGCCGAGACAGCCTCGATGTTTTCCCGGCCGGGCGCATTCGCCAGAGCCTGCATGCTGCCTAGAGGATCGTTTTTGAAATGCGCGACTTCAGCCGGCACAAAGCTATAGATCCGTCCCTGCGGCCCCACGATGTCGGAGAACAACTCAGTCCAAGCGCCGTCGCCTGGATAAACGTCGATGACGGTCGTGCCGGCTTCAATGCGAGAAAATTTCAACAATTCGGTCTGCGTAGAGGGATCGTACATCTGAATTTCCTTTGCGGTTGTAGCGTGAATGGGGTGGCGCGCGTGCAGTGGATCCGCCGCGGATCCGCTGTCGTACCGGCAGAGGGCCAGCGCTACGCCAGCCCGGGTGCATCCATCTGGGAAGCCTGCGCCAGTGCCTGGGTATCAATGTACTCCCTGATCTTCGCCACTCTCCCGTTCTGAACGGTGATGTCGAAGACCCAGTCGTCTTTGAACACCTTGTTCGTGGCACGGATTTTCCCCGTCGCCACGCCAATCACCAAAACACGCTCACCCTGCGCGACGAACTCTGGTGGCGCTGGGTATGTCATCTCTATTTCATCCGATGCCTTTCGGAGCAAAGCTGCAACTCCCGCATGGCCACGGTGCGTTCCAGCCAGCGGCCAGTCCTCGCCCGGAATGATCCACTCAACATTGTCGGCGACCGAGGCAAATAGACCCTGCAGATCGCCACTACCCATGGTTGCAAAAAATGACTTCACGATTTTGACGTTTTGTTCGATGCTCATCTGAGCTCTCCCTACATTGATCGAGCCCACCGGCGCTCCAGGTCATCAGACGGAGCGCCTGCTGGGGCGTGACGCGTTAGAGTTGCGCAAGGCCGCCGTCAACGGCGAGCTCGCTGGC